>QZJI01000036.1 GCA_003599735.1 Dehalococcoidia bacterium
CGGACAGCAGGACGGGCCGCCGAGGAAGAGGCGGCCCGTCCTGGGAGGGCCATCAGAGGGAGACGCGGACTAGAAGTCCATGCCTCCCATACCGCCCATACCGCCCATGCCACTCATGTCCGGCATCGGCTTCTCTTGCTCTTCGATCTCGCCGACGGCCACCTCGGTCGTCAGCATCAGCGCGGCGATCGACACCGCGTTCTCCAGCGCGACACGCGACACTTTCACGGGGTCAATAATGCCGAGCTTGAACATGTCGCCCATGCGGTCCTCGGCGGCGTCGTAGCCGACGTTCTTCGCCGACTCTTTCACCCGGTCGACGATCACGGACGGCTCGCCGCCCGCGTTCTCCACGATCTGGCGGAGCGGCGACTCCAGCGCCATGCGCAGGATCCGCGCGCCCGTGCGCTCGTCGCCCGTCAGCCGGTCGATGACCGCGTCAAGCGACTTCTGGACACGGATGAAGGCGACGCCACCGCCCGGCACCACGCCCTCCTCCACGGCCGCGCGGGTCGCGGAGAGCGCGTCTTCCAAGCGGAACTTCTTCTCGCGCACCTCGACCTCGGTGGCGCCGCCGGCCTTGATGACCGCCACGCCGCCGGCGAGCTTCGCCAGCCGTTCCTGCATCTTTTCGCGCTCGAAGTCGGACTGGGTGTCCTGGATCTGGGCGCGGATCTGGCGGATGCGCGCCTGGATCGCCTCGTCCGAACCGGCGCCCTCCACGATTGTGGTCTGGCCCTTGTCGGCGACCACGCGGTGGGCGTGGCCCAGATCCGCCAGTTGTACCTCAGTGAGCTTGCGGCCCATGTCCCCGGTGATGAACGTGCCGCCCGTGAGGATCGCCAGGTCTTCGAGGATCGCCTTGCGGCGGTCACCGAAGGAGGGCGCCTTGATGAAGAGCGGGTTGAACGTGCCGCGCATCTTGTTGACGACCATCGCCGTCAGCGCGTCGCCCTCGATGGTCTCGCAGATCACGACGAAGTTCTTGGAGACCTGGAGCACCTTCTCGAGGATCGGCAGGAGCTCTTGCAGGCTCTCGATGGCGTAGTCCGTGATCAGGATGTACGGGTCGTCCAGCGCCGCTTCCATGCGGTCCGGGTTGGTGACGAAGTACGGCGAGGCGTAGCCGTTGTCGACCTGCAGGCCGTCCGTGATCTCAACTTCGTCGTCCATGCCGCGGCCGTCTTCGATCGTGATGACGCCGTCCTTGCCGACCTGCTCCATCACGTCCGCGATCAGGTCGCCGATGCGGCGCTCGTTCGCGGAGATCGCGGCGACCGCCGCGATCGTCTCTTTGTCCTCGACTGGCACGGCCATCTTCTTCAGCTCGTCGATGGCGACGCGGAGCGCCTGCTCCATGCCACGCCGCAGGTAGATCGCGTTGGCGCCCGCGGCGATGTTGCGCAGGCCTTCGTGGTAGATCGCCTGGGCGAAGACGGTCGCAGTGGTCGTACCGTCGCCGGCGATGTCGTTCGTCCGGATCGCCACCTGCTTGACCAGCTGCGCCCCCATGTTGTGGAAGCGGTCCTTCAAATCGATCTCGCGGGCGACGGTAACGCCGTCCTTCGTGATCACGGCGGGCCCGTAGTTCTTGTCCAGGACCACGTTGCGTCCGCGGGGGCCCAGGGTGGCCTTCACCGCGTTGGCGAGGATGTCAATGCCATGGCGCAGTTCGCGCCGGGCGTCGTCATCAAATCGGAGTTGCTTCGCAGGCATGGATCCTCCGGTCGTGGCCCCCGCGGGGGCGAAGGGTTCCGCGGGCGCGCGCCCGCGCCTCCGTGGCGCTCAGTCGCGGTCTACGTCGCGGTCTACTTCTTCTTCGCGGCCGCCTTCGGGGCAGCCTCGTCCAGCTTGGCAAGGACATCCTGGAAACGGATGACGATGTAGTCTTCCGAGTCCACGGTCACTTCCTGGCCGGTGTACTTTTGGTACAAGATGCGGTCGCCTTCGGCGAGGTCCATGGTCTCCATGTGGCCCGCCTCGTTGACTTTGCCGGGTCCAGTCGCGACCACGATGCCGTGCTGGGGGGTCTCCTTCGCGGAGTCCGGGATCACGAGTCCAGAGGCGGTCATTTCCTCCGACTTCACCGGCTTAAGCACGATGTGGTCCGTCACGGGGACAACCTTCGTCGCCAACGCACCAACTCCTTCACCACCCGGCCCCCGGATCGCGTCACGCGACCCGGTGCCGGCCCCACCATTGCTTCGGGTGTCCGGGGGCGCACACTCGAGGGCTACCGCAGCCCATGAAGCGTGCACACCAGCCGATGCGCCGGATGTTAGCACTCACCCTCAGGGAGTGCTAGTTCCCTCTCCGGGAATCCGGACGAAGCTGACTTTGCCCAAACGCCCAGCATCAACGGTCATCCTGACAGCCGTCGGAGAACCGTCACACACTGACGACGGCGGCTATCCTGCACTGCAACCGCCGGAACATGGGATACCGATGCCAGCCACCATCCTTACCGAACCGCCCGCCCACTACCGGCCGGATCCGGCGGAAGGCGCCTCCACCGTCGAGGCGCTGCCGGGAGAATCAGCGATCACGGCGGCATGGCTCCTTGGTCGTGTACCGGCGACGGTGCTGCCGTGGCCGCTGCTCCGTGCCGGGCGAGCCGGGCGCGGGCCGGGGCCGGACATCCGGGAGGCGATGGCGCTGCTTCCCAGCGGCGTCCTGGCCAGCGGGGATGTAGAAGTCCACCGCGTCGCGACGGACTTCGTCCGCCACGGGCACGCGGCCGACCCGCGCTACGCCCGCCTGCTGCTCCACCTCGTCTGGCGCGACGACCGTCCGGCTGCGGAGCGGGGCGGGCCGGTGCGGCTGGTGGGCGGCGGGCTTGCCCCAACCGTCGCGCTCGAAGACACGCTGGGCAGCCTCGCCCGCCTTGATGCCGTGATCGTCCGCGGGCCGAGCGGCCGCTCAGAGCCCTGTGTGGACACCCACGCCACGCGAGGGGAGGCGGAGACGGCGGCCATACTGCGCGCCGAGGGACACCGGCGGCTCGCGGAACGGGCGTGGCGTACGCAGCGCCTGGCTGCCGAGGTGGGGTGGGAGGCGGCATGGCGCACGCTGCTGGACCGTGCCCTCGTTTCCTCCGCCGGACGGCGCGCCGAGGGCGCAGCGGCGCGCGTCACCGTGGCAGATGCTGTGACGGCGGCGGTGGCTGCGGAAAGTGGAGGTAACGACCTCGTGCGAGCGCTGGCGAAGACGGCCCGTGCCGCCGGTAGCCGCCCGGCAGTGCTGCTCGCCCCGGTGCGGCGCGCCGGGCTGGGCGAACGACGGGCACGGGAGGTTGGCTGGAACGCGATGTTGCCCCTCGTGGTCGCGCTTGCGGCCGCGTATGACGACCTCGGCCTCGCGCGCGCCGCGCATGCGCTGATCGAGGCGTGGCCCGCGCCGCCGCCGTATGGCCGCACGCAGGCGCTGGCGGGCCTCGTCAGGGTCACGCCACGGGACGCTCTGACAGCGCATGGCCTGCTGCGGATGCAAGAGCTGTGGTGTACGCGAGGCGGGTGCGGGCAGTGCCCGCTTTCGCCGGAGACAGCCGGCTAGCAAGCAACGAGGCCCAGAGGAAGGCCGCCCTCTCGGGCGGCCTTCTGTTTCGTACGTACCCCCGATGAGGGCGGCGGCTAGCCGCGCGGAAGGCCCAGACCGCGCGTGGCGATGATGTTGCGCTGGATTTCGGACGTACCGGCGGCGATCGTCGCGGAGACGGACGAGACGTATGAGTGCGTAAATGAAGCCCGGAATGCCGCGTACGGGCTCCGCTCGTCCCAGACGTTCGAGTGCAGGCCGAATGCCTTGATGCCCGTGTTCGCGAGACGCTGCACCAGCTCCGAGTTATAGAGTTTGGAGGTGGAGGCTTCGTAGTTCGGGATCAGGCCGCGGTGCTGCATCGAGATGATGCGGAACGAGAAGTTGAAGAGCACTTCGCTCTCGATGTAGCGGTCGGCGATGTCCAACCGGATGCTCGGCTGCGCGGCGAGACGGGACTGCGATTTCCCGGCGCCCTTGGCATAGGCGATCATCCGGTCGATCGTTTTCCGTGCGGCCACGGCCCCCGTGATGTTGGAGCGCTCATAGTCCAGCAGGGTCATGCCCACGTACCAGCCGCGGTTCTCCTCGCCCACGCGGTTGGCGACCGGGATGCGTACGTCCTCGAAGAACGTCTCGTTGAAGTGGTGCTCCCAGGCCATGTTGACCAACGGCCGGACAGAGATGCCCGGCGCGGACTTCGGCGTGAGGACGAACGAGATGCCGCGGTGCTTCGGCGCGTCCGGGTCCGTGCGGACCAGGACGAACAGCCAGTCTGCGTTGTGCGCGCCGGAGGTCCATATCTTCTGGCCGTTTACCACGTACTCGTCGCCGTCACGGACGGCGCGGGTCTGCAGCGAAGCGAGGTCGGAGCCGGAACCTGGCTCCGAGTAGCCCTGCGCCCAAACGACTTCACCAGAGAGGATCTTGGGGATGTGCTCCTTCTTCTGCTCCTCGGTGCCGTGCACCATGAGCATCGGCCCGAGCATGCCGACGCCCGAGCCGCCAATGCCCATGGCACCGGCCTTCGTCATTTCCATGTTGAAGATGAACTGCTCGAACGGGGTCAGACCCGCCCCGCCGTATTCCTTCGGCCACTGCGGCGCGACCCAGCCCTTGGAGCCCAGGGCGTCCGCCCACTCTTTGGCAGCGGTGGTCGCCTCGGCGTCACCACTCTTGCGATCGCTAAAATAGTCGTGGCCCGGGGAGAAACCCTCAGCGTCCATCTGGTAGCGCTTCGGCATCTTCGCCTTGATGAAGTCAGCGACCTCTTTGCGGAAAGCGGCCTGTTCTGGCGTGTCGTTCCAGTCCATATTCGTCCCCTTCTGCGCGGCTCGGCTCTCACGCCGCGGTCAGCCGGACAAACACCGGCCCGATTGTGGATGATAACGGTTTCCAAGATCTCCCGTGGCGGCGCAGGCATCCCCCGACATCAGGCTCAACTAAGTGAGCGGTATTCCGGGGGCCGGGAAGCGTGCCGTCAGTTCGCGGACGGCCTTCGCCACCTGATCGCGCACACCCTCGTCCGCGGGAGCCTGGAGGATGCGGGCCATGCCCTGGCCGATCACCCGCATCTCCGCCTCGCCCATCCCGCGCGATGTGATAGCGGGGGTGCCGAAACGGATCCCGCCGCCCTCGCGCGGGGGAAGAGTGTCGAACGGGATCGGGTTCGAGTTCACGACGATGCCGGCCGCCTCCAGTGCGTCAGCGGCCTGGACTCCGTTCAGGCCCAGCGGACGGACGTCCACGAGCACGAGGTGGTTGTCCGTGCCACCTGAGATCAGCACGATGCCCGCGTCCGTCAGTGCGGCGGCCAGCGCCTTCGCGTTGGCGACCACCTGGTTCGCGTGCTGGCGAAACTCCGGAGTCGCTGCTTCTTTCAGCATGACAGCCTTCCCGGCGATCACGTGCATCATCGGCCCGCCCTGCGAGCCCGGGAACACGCCGCGGTCGATCCGCTGCCGGTAGGGCCGGTCGCAGAGCACCATCCCCCCGCGCGGGCCGCGTAGCGTCTTGTGCGTGGAGGTGGTCATGATCGGCGCGAGCCCCACCGGGCTGGGGTGCGCACCACCGACGATCAGACCCGCCAGATGGGCCATGTCCGCCATCAGCACCGCGCCCACCTCGTCCGCGATCGCCCGCGCGCGCGGGAAGTCCCACAGGCGCGGGTATGCGGTGGCCCCCACCACGATGATCTTCGGACGGTGCTCCTTCGCGACCGCCAGCATGTCGTCGTAGTCGACGAGGTGTGTCTCGCGGTCCACGCCGTAGGAGACGAAGTGGTAGAGCAGGCCGCTCGCGTTGACTGGCGAGCCGTGCGTGAGGTGGCCGCCTGCATCCAGCTTCAGCCCCATCACAGTGTCGCCCGGCTTCAGCAGGCCGAGGTAAACCGCCATGTTCGCCTGCGTGCCAGAATGCGGTTGCACATTGGCATGGTCGAAGCCGAAGAGTGCCTTTGCGCGGTCGCGCGCGAGGTTCTCCACATCGTCGACGAAGCGGTTGCCGTGGTAGTAGCGCGCGCCCGGGTAACCCTCGGCGTACTTATTGGTCAGTACCGAACCGACCGCCTCCATGACAGCAGCGCTGGCGTAATTCTCCGAGGGGATCATCTCCAGCACGGCCTGCTGGCGGCCTTCCTCGTGGCGGATCGCGGCGGCGACCTCCGGGTCGACCTGTTCCAGTGCGCCCATCACGTCCTCCTCGGCCTTACCCTGCGGAGGCCCGACGATACCGCGCGCCGCTGCCAGCGGCATCCCGCCGGACAGGCCCGGCTGCGGCCACGGACGCCCCTCACGGGCATCCTTCGCGTCCCACGCCCACTGGTTCACGAGCGGCAGGACGCCCCCGACAAGCGAGTGTCCGCCCAACACGACGGGCACCGGCGAGGCCAGGGTCGCCTCCACCAGCGCGCGCAGCCGGAGATCCTCGATCGAGGCAGGGAGGCCCGCGTCGGCGGCAAAGCGGTCGGCGCGGGACGGGCGGATGCCGAGGTGGACGAGGGCGGGGCGAATGTCGATAAAGGCTGCATCACACCACTCCGGGAGCAGCGTGCCGAACACACGCGCCGGACCTGACTCCGCGATCAGCGCGCCGAGGATCGAGCGCGCGGTACCGTCCGCGTCGGTCCCTGCCGACTGCATGCCGCGCTCCTCCGCGAGCAGCCGTATCCGGCAGGCGGATTCGCGCTCCAGGTAGTTCCAGGTCGCGGAGGAGACCCGGCCCGCCACCAACACCTCCGCCGTACGCTCGGTGAAGCATGCGGCGGCCCGTTCAAGCCTCGCCGTGTCCAACCGCGTCCCGGCGTCTCGAAGCGCCGCCCGCAGCCGGGGGCCGCCCCGCCCCGACAGCGCAAGCGCCGCGAGGTCGTTTGGGGTGTCGAGGTTGAACTGCGTCACCTGCGTCCGCGGCAGCTCGACCACCTCAACCTGATGCTGATCCCAGAGGCGGCGCGGGACCGCGTTGTCCGCCGCAGGCAGCGGGTCGAGCCGCGCGAGCAACGAGGCGGGCGCGAGCGCGTAGATGTCCGCGGAGAAGCGGTTGTTGGTCACGCAGCGGTCGCCGGACACGCTGCCCAAGGCCTCCGCGATTGCACGCCAGTCTCTGGCCTCCAGCAGCGGCGCGCTCCCCGCCCCGGCGGTTGCGAACCGCTCGACGCGATAACGGCGCGTCCAGCCAGCCAGCCGTGCACCATAGTGGAACGGCGCACCGCCGGCCTCGGCATCGGTCTCGACGACGACACCAGAGGGCACACTGAGTACCGGAGCACGGTCGGAGAGAAGAAACACACGGTCGTAAACACCGCTGGAGAGCGCGGTTTCCGCGCTGTCCAGCGCGCAGGCTTCCAGCACGGAGCGCATCCACTGTTCGAGGGGGGCGCCGTCCATCCCGCCGAGCAGGATCGCCAGGTCGAGGGACATCAGGGCGGACCGGTTAGCCGACGGACGCGTGGCGGGCGACGAGTTTGACCACGACCTCGTCCGCGAGACGCTGTACGTCCTGCACGCGGCATTCGGCGCTGCCGGGCATCAGACAGCAGGCGACGCTGGCAGCCGCGCCCTGACGCAACGCACGCTCCCAGCCCTCGTCCCGGCGCAGGCCAAGGAGCATCGCGGCAAGGAATGCGTCTCCCGCGCCAACGGCTGAGATGACTTCCACATCCGGCGCGCTGATCCGGTAGTCCGCCTCCGGCGTGAGCGCGACGGAACCCAGCGTGCCGCGCGTGACCACGACCGCCGCAACACCGAGGTGCCTGATCGTCTCAGCAGCCTCGAAGACCTCATCCTCCGTGTCGGTGGGGTCACCGTGGACGCGCTGGAGTTCGTGATGGTTGACCTTAATCACGGTCGGCCGCGCGCCGTATTCGAGGACCTGCCGGACGACCACGCCGTCCGCGTCCAGCGCGGTCAGCGCCCCCGCACGTTCCGCTTCCTGAACCAGGCGCGCGTAGACATCGCCGGTGCACGGCGGCGGCAGCGACCCCGCGAGCACAAGCCAAGTGTCCGGTCGGAGCCGCCGGCGGATATTCGCAATCATCTCCTCGATGTCGTCCGGGTGTGCGTACGGTCCCGCCGCAGATAGTACGGTGTGGCGATGCTTCGACCGGTCAAGGATCGTGATGTTGGTGCGGGTGACGCCATCGAGGAACGTGAAGTCTACGCCGATGTTTTCGTCGCGCAGCGTGTCCTCGATCATGCGGCCCAGGTCGCCGGGCGCGAAGCCCATGGCCAGTGGCTCGTAGCCGAGTTCCTTGAGGACGCGCGCAACGTTGATCCCCTTGCCGCCGATGTCGCGGCGGATTGAGGCAACACGGTTCGTGTCGCCCTCGACGAAATGGTCGAGTTCGACCGTCTCGTCGATCGCGGGGTTCAGGGTCACAGTGATGATCACGCTGGAAACCTCACCCGCCCTTCGCGGGTGGTTCCAGTGTAGGCACGCCGGTCCGGCGCACGCTAATCCTCCCGCGCCAGGGCAAGGGCATAGACACGGTGAGTGCCGGCCGCCCGCAGCGCCCGCGTCGCCGCTTCAAACGTCGCCCCGGTGGTGGTGACATCATCGACCAGCAGGGCGCCCGCCGGCGGAGGTAAATCTGCTCCCGACGCCATGAATGCTCCCTGCAGATTCGTCGCTCGCGCCTCGGCGCCCAGACTTGCCTGCGGCGGGGTTTCCTGAATACGGCGAAGCCGCTTCGTATCCAGCGGGACGCCGAGGCGCCGCGCGACCTCACGGGCGACGATCTCCGCCTGGTTATATCCCCGCGTCCGGTATCGCCCGCGCGCGAGCGGGATCGGGACAACCACCTCGACCGCCCACTCCGCCGGCACTACCGCGGCAGCGGAGCGAGCGAGGGGCGGGAGCAGCGTGGTGACCCCGCGAAACTTCGCTTCCAGGACGGCACGACGGGCATCCCCGCTGAACTCGAACGGCGTCCGCAGCCCGTCAAAGACAGGGGTGGCCGGCCCGCCGGCCGCGCAGCGCTCACACCACGCCCCGGGGCCTGGGCGCCAACAGCGGAGGCAACGCGGCGGTTCGGCAGCGGGCAGCCGTGCGAGGCAGCGCGCATGCAGCGCGGCACCAAAGCGGCCGCACACAAGGCAGCGCTGGGGCAGCAGGAACTCCGCCGCCTCCGCCCACAGCCGTCGCACCGGATGGTCGAATGCACCAATGTGGTGCACAGGCAACACTCATCGCCTCCGAGGCGTTAGCCTCATCACCCCAGCCGTACCGAGCAGCATGCCAGAAGACTGTATGCCAGAAGGATGTGCGCCGTGGCCGCCATCGCGACGACCGGCTCACCTCTCCGTCAGGCGCTGCGCCTGCGCGAGTACCGGCTGCTCCTCGGCACCCAGCTCGCCGTCGGCCTCACGCAACCGCTGCTCTTCTTCACCCAGGGCTGGTATGTCACGATCGCCGCGCCCGAGGGGAAGGCAGTGATCTACCTCGGAGCACTGGGCGCGAGCCGCGGGCTTGCCTTCCTGACCTACGTCCTCTTTGGCGGCACGTTCGCGGACCGTTTCCCGCGCCGGCGCGTCTTGATCGTGAGCCAGTTCGTCTCGCTCGTCATGACGGTCACGATCGGGATGTTGCTTCTCGTCCCCGCGGTACGCGACGGCGAGGGGTGGCTCCTCCCGCTGATGATCGGGCTCTTCGCCACGTTCGGGCTCGTGCAAGGTCAGGACGGCCCCACGCGCACCTCGATGCTGCGGGACGTCGTGCCGGAGGCACTGCTTTCCAGCGCGCTCTCGCTGTTCTTCATGATCGTGTCGGCGGCGCTGCTGCTCGCCGCGCCCTTCTCCGGCTGGTCGCTGGAGCACCTCGGCGTCGGCGCCACTTACTTGATCTCCGCCACCGGGCCAGCTGTGATCCTGCTCTGTGCGCTGCCGATGAACAGCGCGGGGTCAGCGGCTGACCCGGACGCCCACCACGAGTCGGTCTGGGAGAACCTGCTCGGCGGTCTCGATGTGCTTGCGAAACAACCCGCGGTGCGCTGGACGGTGCTATTGACCTGGCTGTCGACGGCGGCCGGACTTTCCGTCATGGGCGTATTGATCGGCGCATGGGTAAAGGACATCCTTCATCTGGGTGCGAGCGGCTGGGGCACGCTTGCACTCTTCTGGGGCGTCGGCTCCGTGATCTCGACGACCTATCTGATGACCCGGCCGAGCCTACGCCATCGGGGGTGGCTGTTCCTCGGGGCGTGCGGTGGCTTGGGTGCGGCGGTCCTCGGGTTCTCGCTGACTCGCACGGTCCCGATCGCGTTCGCGTTCAACGCGCTGGCCGGCGTGACCTTCATGGTGATGAACACGGTGGGTGTCGGGATCGTCCAGGCGATGGTGCCTAACCGCGTGCTCGGCCGCGTGACCGGCCTGCTATTGCTCGGTGGCGGCCTGATGCAGGTGACCGGCCTGCTCGTCGGGCTGCTCGCCGCCGCCGCCGGCATCGAACGCACCTACACCATCGCGGCCCTCGTGATCATCACGGCCAGCACGCTGGTCACGCTGCGCCAGCGACCCCTTCGCGAACTCGACTAACCGAGGGCGTTCCGTCGCCCCGCCTATACTGGAACTCGTCGACGTCACCTCGGAGGCATCGTGCGCGTCACTGTCCGTCTTTTCGCCGGTCTGCGTGAGGTCGTCGGCAGCGACGCGCTCATCGAAGAGTTCGCGACGCCCGACGTCACCGTGGAGACGCTGCGCACCCGCCTCGGCGAGGCGCACCCGCAACTGGGCCCGTACCTGAGCGGCGTGGCGATCGCTGTCAACGAGGAATACATCCTCGAACCGGGGACCGCGCTGCACGACGGCGACACAGTCGCCCTCATCCCCCCGATCTCCGGCGGCGCGGGGGAGGCTCCGAAGATCCTCGTCACCCACTCCATCCTCGACCCGCGCGCCCTGCGCGACGCCGTCATCACGCCGGCGTCCGGCGCCTGCGTCGTGTTCGAGGGCGTCGTGCGAAACCACCACGAGGGCCACGCCGTGATCCGTCTCCAGTACGAGGCGTACGAGGAGATGGCCACGCGCCAACTCGAAGCAGTCGCCCGCGAGACGCTCGCCGCCTACGCCAGCCGCGAGGTTTACGACATCGGGATCCACCACCGCGTAGGCATGCTGGAGGTCGGCGAGACCTCGCTGCTCGTGGCCGTCTCTGCCGCGCACCGGCAGGACGCATTCGAGGCGGTGCTGCGGGCGGTCGACCGCGTGAAAGAGACCGTGCCGGTGTGGAAGAAGGAGTGGGGGCCGGACGGCGCCCAGTGGCAGGAAGGCGTCCAGCCCAAGCCGGCTGCGCCGTAGGCAGGCCTGTGACCTCCCCTCCCACAAACGCCGCTGATCACGCGCCGTACTGCACCATCTGCGGCTCGCCCCGGCTGGTCGAACGATTCCTCGGCCACCGCCGCTGCGAGGCATGCGGGACGACTCGCTGGCGCAACCCGCTCCCCGTCGCCGAGGCGGTGATCGTGCGCGACGGGCGCGTCCTGCTGGTCCGGCGTGGGGACGTTGAGCGCAGTCCCAACACCTGGACGGTGCCCGGCGGGTTCATTGGCCTCGGAGAGACACCGCCGGCGGCCGCCGCCCGCGAGGCCGCGGAGGAAGCCGCCGTCACGGTGCGCATCCTCGGGCTGGCGGCGCCTCCTCGGCACCTCCCGACCCCGGACGGACGCGGGCATGTGCTCCTCTCGTTCCTCGCGGCCACCGAGGATGAGCCCCAACCCGTGCACGAGGTCGCCGAGGTGCGCTGGTGCACGCCGGACGAGGTGCCATGGGCCGCCCTCGCCTTCCCCACGACGCAGGCGCTGCTGCGCGGGCTCGTCGTGCGCTCGGCGGATCCACATCGCTTCCCCGACGACCCGCTCGATGTGACGACCGCGGAGATCCCGAGCGGGCGGGGACCTCAACCACGGCCACGGTTCTGCCCGCACTGTGGTGGCCTACTGGTCGCGAGCAGCATCGGCGCCTGGCAGTGCTCACGCTGCGCCTCATGGCACTACGAGAACCCGCGTGCCACGGCCGGGTTGCTTGCGCTGCGAGACGGCCGGGTGTTGCTCGGACGGCGGCGGGCGGACGTGACCGGAGCAGGCCGCTGGGCCGGGCCATCGGGCCATGCCGAGCCTGGCGAGGCGCCGAAGGAGACCGCAATGCGCGAGCTGTTCGAGGAGACGGGCGTGCGCGCCGACGTGGAACGGCTCGCCGGCGTGTTCTGGGACGGCGACCACTTCGAGGTTGTCTACGCCGGCCCAGCCATCGAGGGCGATGCCGCGGCGAGCCACCGTCCGGAGTTCACCGAGATCGAATGGTTCGACCGCGCCTCGCTCCCCCCGGCCGAGGCACTGCACCACAGCGCGGCATACACCACCGCGTGGCTCGTGCGGCAGGGGCTCGTCCGTTAGCAAGCCGCGCTACTTCTTCCCCCCGTGGTTCATCAGGCGGAAGTCGGGCGCGGTGATCTCGGACATCTCGGAGACGTCGCGGTCGCCGATGCGGGAGGCGATGCGCGGCTCCATGTCCTTCGGGTGGACGTTCGAAGTGATCACCGTCAACGCGCGCGCCAGGTGCCGGTGGTTCAGCAACTGGTATAGCTTCTCCTCCGCCCACGGGCTCGACTTCTGCGCGCCCAGGTCGTCGAGGATCAGCACAGGCATCTCTGCCAGCGTGCGGAAGATGTCGTCGTACCGCCGCCGCGCGTCCGGCGCGTACGCCGCACGCAACTCGTCGAGCAGGTCGGGCACGTTCGCGAACGCGACGCGGTCCCCCTTCGCCAGCCGCTCGTTCGCGATCGCGGCAGCGAGGTGCGTCTTCCCGCTGCCATTCTTCCCGAGCAGCACGAACCAGCCCTTCGGGTCGCGCGACCACGTCACCGCGCGGCGGTACGCGCCCTCCAGACTCTTCCGATCCGGCCCGGTCAGGCCCACACCGTCCGGGATGAAATTGTCGAAGGTGAACGCCGCCAGCCGCTCGCGCGTCATCGCGCCGACCTGGACGTAGGCCGGCTGCGCCTCGCCACCCAGTTCCACCACCTGCGTCAGCGCCGGGTCGGTCAGACGCACGGCGAGTCGCGCGTCCAGGTCGGCCGGCTGACGCACTGCCGTGAACACCGTGGGAAGCGCCGCGTTGAAACGGTGCGACACCAGCTGGAAGAACTTCTCGCGTGCCCACGCTGTCTCCGCGTAGGCGTCGAGGTCATCGAGGATCAGCAGCGGCGCGTTGCGCACCTGCTCGAAGAGCGCGTCGTACTCGACCTCCGCGTCGTCGGCGTACGCCGACCGCAGATGGTCGAGCAGATCGGCGACGGTGACAAAGAGGGCCGGGTCGCCGCGCTCGATCACCGCATTCGCGATCGCGGCGGCGATGTGCGTCTTCCCGCTGCCGTGCGCACCGGAGAGCACCAGCCAGCCCTCCGGCTGGCGAGCGTACCGCTCCGCGATGGCGACCGCCTCGGCATAGGCCCGCTGGGCGCGCGGGTCGCTCGAACGGCCGGAGCGCAGCAGCGTCTCAAAGGTGAGCCGCCGCAACGCCCCCAGGCGCGAGTAGCGGGTGAGGCGGTCGCGGCGCTCCTGCGCGTCTTCCTGGCGCACGCAGCGGCACGGCACCGCCTGCCCGAAGCGCGGGTCTTCCGGGTCGGCCGTGACGCGCACGAATCGCGCCCCGCCGCAGTGCATGCACGGCGGCTCGGACTCGACGCGCCGTACCGGCGCGTCAGTCTCGATGGATGAGCGCATCGAATGGGTTGGCCGGTCGCCCAGCAGATCCCCCAGCGCTTTCATCGTCACGTCCTTCCGTCTCCCAGCGGTGGAGGATGGCCTCCGCGTACCGCCAGGAGCGCGCGTTTCGCACCGCCGCCAGCCGGATCGCCTCGACGATCCACGCCGCGGGGTACTTCGCCTCCGCCTCCGCCAGCGCTGCCGTCACCGCTGGCGTCAGCAGCCCGATCTCCTGCTCGTACACCTGCGCCGGCCGCGAGGGCAGCGCCGCCGGCTCGGCCCGCACGACCACGCCTCCGCCCGGCGCAGGCTCCGCGCCGCTCGCCACCCGGTCGAGCAGCCGCCGGCCCGCCTCGGTGTTCACGACGACGAGCGCGTCGCCATCCTCGAGGGCCAGCGAGCGCAGCACGCCGCGCGCCACCGCCGCGTCGAGGGCGGCCCGTATCGCCTGCGCCCCGCCGTGGTGCGCGAACGCGCGCGCCATCGGCTCCTCCGACGCGATCGCGCTCGCGCGCATCACCGGCGGCGTCCCGGGCCGCGTGATCGCATACAGCGCATACAGCATCACCCGCAGTTCTTCGACGTCCTCGACCAAGGGCAGCACCTCGGTGAAAAACTGTGACGGGATCGCGGTCGCACGCGCGCCCGCGCGGAACCCCTCGAATGCGCCGTCCGGCGCGTCCCGCTGGGCACCCTGACGAGGCGTGGCGGTCATGAGGTCGCCTAGAACCCGTCGAAGCCGCCCCGGCCGCCACCGTATCTGCCGGGCTCGGGGCGCAGGAGGAGGTCCTCGAACTTCGCGGTGCGCGCGACCCAGCGGGTGGTAATGGTGCCGGTGGGGCCGTTGCGGTGCTTCGCCACGATGATCTGCGCGAGGCCGGTGGGGTGTGCGCCGCCTGGCTCACCCGGGTGCTGCGCTTGCCAGTCCTCCGGCTTCACGTACTGGTCCTCGCGGTAGATGAACATCACCACGTCGGCGTCTTGCTCGATCGAGCCGGACTCGCGGAGGTCGGAGAGCATCGGGATGTGCGGCGTCCGCGTCTCCACGGCGCGTGACAGCTGCGCCGCCGCGACGACCGGCACGTTCAGTTCGCGCGCCATCTCCTTTAGCGCCCGCGTGATCTGGCTGACCTCGTTGGCGCGCGTGTCCGCGCGGCCGCCGTGCAACAGTTGGAGGTAGTCGATGAGCACGAGGTCCAGCCCGTGCTCCGCCTGCAACCGCCGCGCCTTCGCGCGGATCTCCGGCACCGTCAGCACCGCGGAGTCGTCAATGTAGAACGAGGCGGTGGCGAGACGGCCGTGGGCGCGCATCACTTGCTGCTCTTCGGCCTCGGTGTGCCGGCCGAGGCGGAGGCGTGCCATCTCCACGTCGGACTCGGAGGAGAGCATGCGCATCGCCAGCTGTTCGCCACTCATCTCCAGCGAATAGAGCGCCACGGTGCCGTGCTGGCCGATCGCGGCGTTCCGCCCGAAGTTGAGCAGCAGCGAGCTCTTCCCGATGCCGGGGCGCGCCGCGATGATCACGAGGTCACCGCGCTTGTAGCCGCCGGACAGCTGCTCGTCCAGGTCCATGAACCCGGTGCGCACCGCGCCAGACAGTTCGCCGTCCTCTTCCTCGGCGGGGGCCTCCAGGAACTCGTCGAGGAGGTCGCGCAGACGCCGGAAGTCCCCAGCGGCCTCGGCAGTGCGGAGGTTGAGCAGCGTGGTCTCGGCGTGGCTGAGGACCCGCTGGACGTCCGGGCCGCCCTCGTACGCCATCTGCGCGATCTGGCCCGCCGCCTGGATGAGCCGGCGGTAGAGCGCGTCCCGCGCGACGATCCGCGCGTGGGCTTCGACTCCAACGGCGGTGAAGTACTTGCCCGCGATCTCCGCGAGGTATTGCTCGCCGCCCGATGCGTCGAGGCGGGCGTTGCGGTCGAGTTCGTGCGCGACGGTCGGGATGGTGATCGGCTCGTTGCGCTCAGCGAGCGCGAGGCAGGCCTCGTACACCCAGCCGTTCTGCTCACGGAAGAAGTCTTCGGGCTGGACGATCGGGAGGACGCGCGGGTAGGCATCGTCGTCCAGGAGGAGCGCGGCGATCACGGCTTCTTCGGCGGCGATGTCGTGCGGCGGCAGTCCCGTGGGCGCGGGGCGCGGACGCTGGTCCGGGCGGAGGGAGGCGGGGCGTCCATCGAGTACCACGCCAGGCCTCGGCTCAGTGGGGGAGTGCGGCAGAGATGGCGAGGGGTCGACCTTCGTCGACCCCCGTCATGTTCCTCCGCGACGCGCCGTGCGCGTCAGGCGGAAGGAGTGCCCGGCTCCGACTCGCCATCGGTGGCTTCGTCCTCGGTGGCTTGCGCCACTGAGACGGCGAAGGCCTGCGTCGGGGCGGGTGCCTCTTCCATTTCTGGCTTCAGCAGTTCCGCAACGGCCGCGTCTACGCCTTCCGGCGCGTCCACGTCCACCACGACCACCTGCACATCCGGCACAACGCTACGCGACAGCCGGACGGGCACGGTGTAGACCCCCACCTTCCGAATCACCTCAGGCAGCAGGATGCGACGCCTGTCCAGTTCTTCGCCCAGAATCTCCCCAGCCTTCTGGGCGATGTCAACGTTTGTGACAGAACCGTACAGACGTCCCTGCTCACCGACGCGTACAGCCATGACGAGCGGTTTGCCCTCGAGCTTGCCGACAAGCTCGCGAGCCCGCTCATCCTGTGACCGCTGCCGGCTCTCCTCGATCTCCCGCAGCCTTTCGGCACGGGCGAGGACAGTCGGCGTTGCCGGTGCGGCGAGGCCGCGCGGCAACAGGTAATTTCGGGCGTACCCAGGGGCTACGGTTCGCACCTCGCCCATAGAACCCGAACCCTCAACGGTCTCCAGGAACACAACCTTCACGTCGGATGACCCTCTCGGCGTGTCGGAGCCGGGACTGCCGCCATCATGGAGCAGCGCGACGGACCCAACGGGTTACTTGTCAAAGCGATATCGAACAGTCTGTTCGACGGGCGACGGATTACAGGTGGATGTCTGCGCCGAAGCGTGGACAGCCGCTCATAACCCAGCCGCAGACCAATCAGACTACCCGACTCGGCCCGGCAAGTGCCACCGGATCCACCTCGCCACCCGGCCGAGGGCGGCAACTCCCGGTCAGATTAGAACGGACGTACGTATTCTGTCAAACGAATGTTCTGAACTGAGCTGAACTGAATGCCGGGAATGCAGAACTCCTTCACCGACGGATTGGCAGTCCGAGGTGAATGTCTTCTGGCTCCGCAGCCAGCAGCGCCGGGTCAGGCGGCACGAGCAATGTTGCGCCGCGGCTGAGGTAGAAGCCCACCGCTGACTCTGTAGGCGTCGCCGAGATGTATAACCCCTCCGCACCTCGTCGCAGCGCCTCACTTTGGATGCACTCAAGCAGGCGACCGGCCACACCCTACCGCCAGTACGGGCGGCTGACGTGCATGAACCTCAACTGCAGCAGTGACGGACGCGTTTCCACCGGTTCGGCGCCGAGGCTCGCGATCCCTGCCAGCCCTCCGCCGCCAGCGGAATCCTCCGCTCCGACGCACATACCCCCGGATTGCAGACGCATCACTAACTCGCGGACATACCCCTCGGTACGCTCAGCGGACCAGCGCACCGCATTCGAATCGACCGCCTCCGGGACGAGCACCCCGTCTTGGACGCGGTACACAAGGGTGATGTGTTCGCTGCGATCGATCTCGCCGAGCCGGCTCAACTCGTGTACCTGAAGGTTACGCAACTTGATCATTGCGTTCGCCTAGTCCTCGCCGGCCCAGGCGTCGTCCATGTTCGCGTAGACGTGCATCGAGGCGATGAGCGGGCCATCGAAGGCGTAGGCGTGGGCGATGTGCGTGTTGCTGCGGATGCTGCCGTCGAGGGCGCGGATGACCTGGTGGACGGCGACGAGGACGCGGTCCTCGTCGATCTCGAAGGCGACCGGCTCCACGTTCGGGCTGACCTGCGTGAACTGGTACTCCCAGTAGGCGCGCACCTCGTCGTGGCCGACGGCGCGCGTGCGCTCCATCATGTTCGGCCAGTCGATGTCCTCCGTGAGCATCGGGAGCACCGCGTCGATGTCGCGGCGGTTGAACGCCTCGTACAGCCGCCGCAGCATCGCGATACGGTCTTCGTCCTGGCTCATCCGATGTCCACCTGTCCACGCTCATCGAGCGGCCAGAACGGGTTGTGCGCCACCTCGAGCAGGTGGCCGTCCGGATCGACGGAGTAGCCGCTGTCGCCGCCCCAGAGCGCCTGCTCGCCCGCCTTCACGACGCGCCCGCCGTGCTGGGAGGCCTGCGCGAGCACGGCGTCCACCTCCGCGGGACTCCCGACGTTGTGCGCGAGGGCGATCCCGGAGAAGCCCGAACCGTCAGCACTGACATGCGCGTCCGCGGCGAGGTCCTTGCGCCCGAACAGACTGAGCACCCAGCCGCCGAGCGAGAAGAAGATCACACCCTCCTGGCTCTGCGGCGATCGCCGCCACCCGAGGGCCCCTTCGTAGAAGCGTGCGGAGCGTTCGAGGTCGGCGACACCGAGCGTGACCACCGTCAGCCGCTGCTCCACGGCTACCGCTCCGCCAGCGCGCGATCGAGGCCGGTCTCCCACTCGCCACGAACGGCGTCGAGCGCGACGGCGGCGGGGCCGAGGCGGATCGTGTCTCCCTCGATCCGCCCGAGCGTGACCGCGGGGACTCCGGCCGCTGAGGCGAGCGCGGCGACGGTCGCAGCCACAACAGCGTCACGGACGGCGACGAGGAAGCGTGATGGCGCCTCGCCGAAGAGCGCGGCGTCGAGTCGTGCGCCGACTTCGATGTTGCGTGCGCTGATGCCGTGCCCCGCCGCGATGCACATCTCCGCGACCGCGACCGCGAGGCCACCATCGGCAAGGTCGTGGGCGGCGGTGAGGAGGCCTCGGGCATGGGCGTCCAGCACGAGCCGCTGGACGCGCGCCTCCAGGTCGAGGTCGATCGACGGCAGGCCACCGAGGGTTTCGTGGACGACGTGCTGGTACTCGGAGCCGGCGAGCGTCGAGGCGGGCTGCTCGACCGTCGCTCCGATCAGCAGGAGCAGGTCGCCCTCACGCGGGGCGACCGTGAGGCAGCGCTCGATGTCCTGGATCACGCCCACCATGCCGATGCCGGGGGTCGGGATGATCGCGCCGCCGGGCGTCTCGTTGTAGAGCGAGGCGTTGCCAGAGATCACCGGAGTGTTCAGCACGCGCGCCGCCTCGGAGAGGCCGATGATCGCCTCCTCCAGCTGGTAGGCGACATCCGGCTTCTCCGGATTGCCGAAGTTGAGACAGTCCGTGAGCGCCGCCGGTGTCGCGCCGGTCGCCACGACGTTCCGCGCGGCCTCGGCGACGGCCATCGCGGCGCCCGTGCGAGGGTCGAGGGCGAGGAACCGGCCGTTGCAGTCGGTCGAGGCGGCGACGCCTTTCGAGGTGCCGCGTACGCGGACCACGGCGGCGTCACCGCCGGGCCGGATGATGGTGTTGTTCTGCACCATGTGGTCATACTGGCGGTAGATCCAGCGGCGACTTGCGAGGTTCTCCGAACCGAGCAGACGCAGGAGCGTTGCCGACGCGTCGACCACATCGGGCTGCGCGCCGGGGTCGACCGCCTGGAGGCGGTCGAGGCTCGCCGGGCGCTGCCCCGCCGGGGGGTACTGCGGCGGGTCGCCGAAGATCCCGACGGGCATCCGCGCGACCACGGTCGCGCCGTCGCGGATCGTCGCCATCTGGTCGTCCGTGACGTGGCCGATGACATCGGCATGCAGTTCCCAGTGGCGGAAGTGGGCCAGCACGTCGTCCAGGTGCTCGGCCTTCGGGATCACGAGCATCCGCTCCTGCGACTCCGACAGCATCACCTCGTACGCGTTCATCCCCTGCGCGCGCCGCGGCACGAGCGAGATGTCGATGTCGATCCCCGTGCCCGCGCGGTTCGCCGCCTCCACGCTGGACGAGGTGAGCCCGGCCGCGCCGAGGTCCTGCAGCCCCTCGATCCAGTCACCGTGCTGCTCGGCCAGTTCGCAGCACGCCTCCATCAGCAGCTTCTCCATGAAGGGGTTGCCGACCTGGACGGCGGGACGGTGCTCGTCCGACCCTTCGGAGAGTTCGACGGAGGCGAAGGTGGCACCGTGGATGCCGTCCCGGCCAGTGTCCGCGCCGACGAGCACGAGCGGGTTGCCAACACCTCGAGCAGCCGCCGACAGCAGGTGTTCGCGCCGCCCGATACCGATCGCCATCGCGTTCACCAGCGGGTTGCCGCTGTAGGAGGCATCCATCTGCACCTCGCCGCCCACCGTCGGGACGCCGACGCAGTTCCCGTAGCCGCCGATGCCCGCCACCACGCCCCGGAAGAGCCGCCGGTTGTTGCGGTCAGTCAGCGGCCCGAAGCGGAGCGAGTCGAGCAGCGCGACCGGCCGCATCCCCATCGCGAAGATGTCGCGCAGGATCCCGCCGACGCCCGTCGCCGCGCCCTCGTACGGTTCGAGTGCGCTCGGGTGGTTGTGCGACTCCATTTTGAAGACGCAGACCCAGCCGTCGCCGAGGTCGATCGCGCCGGCGTTCTCCTCGCCCACCTTGGTGAGGACGAACGGGCCGGTGGTGGGGAAATAGTGGAAGAGCGGCCGCGAGTGCTTGTAGCCGCAGTGCTCCGACCAGAGCGCGCCGGTCATCCCGAGTTCGACCTCGGTCGGCTCGCGGTCGAGCATCTCGACGAGGCGGCGATACTCCTCGCGGCTCATCGCCACCTGCTGCAGGGCGCGGTCGTCGGCCGGCATGCGCTACCTCGATGCCACGCGCGGGGAGATGCACCGAGGGTACCAGCGAGGAGGGTGAGGGGGGAGCGAAAGGCTGGACACGTCTCCCGCAACCAGTTACTACTCGCAGCACCCGAGTGGAGGAGTTCAGAATGCGATGCAGCAATTGCGGTTCAGAGCAGGTGAGTGCCGCGTCCTTCTGCACCGCCTGCGGAAGTCGACTCGAACCTGTCCAAGAGATTCGAGAGTCAGTCGCCAACCATAGATCCATGCTGCGTCGAGCCGCGGATTGGGTCTGGAAGGGGTGGCTCGTTGGGTTTCTCCTGTCGGGTGCCCTCGTCTACATCGCCGAGGGGTCGGACAAGGGAGTGGCTGCGGGCCTTGTACTCGCTGTCGCCGCAGTTGCCTCATGGGTACTCGCTTGGAACCCCTTCGGTTGGCGACGTTACGTACCTCGATCGACAACGTTGCGAGGAACAGTCACGTCGTGGGGGATCGTATTCGTCCTCTTCGTTAGCGGACTCGCACTTGCGCCGAAACTTGAGACATCGAGCAAAGGCGAGAAAGCGGAGATTTCGACGCAATCCAACAAAAAGGCAGCGTCCGGTGACTCCACTGCAAGCCCGACGAACGCAGCCAAGAAATCCGCCACCGCAACGAGTGGCACTGCGGCCACGACCAGCCCAACAGCGAGCGCAACCCCGAGCCCCACTCCCGTAACAGTCCAGGCAGCAATTCAGGAAAAGCCAACGTTCACGGTCTGGCGCGATGTCCTCATCGGAACCCGTGTGCACTTCGTCGCCCACGTAGTGAATGAGGGTACGGTTCCTGTCGAAATCCGGAACATCAAGTATGAGATGCGCTCTGCGACGGGTGCGATTGTCGAAGTCGGAGATATCCCGCAGGCCTACCCAAACAAGATCGCTCCTGGAGCGAGCGCAGTAATCGGACGGACCGTGCGTGCCGACGCCGCCGTTGCGAACGCAGATGTCGCGAGCGTCGACATCCGCTTCGAGACCATTCGCACCTCGTCGATTGACAACTTGTTGGATGTTTCGAACATCTCGTTCCGAGGCAGTAGCCCCGGCGGCCAACCCGTGATTACGGGTGATGTCCAGAACAATGGCCGTAATGTGTACGACAACATCCAGACGGCGGTAGTACTCATCGATTCCACCAGTAGGTGGATCGGTTACGTCACAGCGAGCCTTCCTGTCAGGAGCCTCAAGCCCGGAGACAAGGCCCAGTTCGTCACGAATGCTGATCTCCCCCCAAGCGTCAACACGCGCACGGTGTCGTTTAGAGGATTCAGCTTCGACAAGTAGCCCACCAAGGGAATCTAGACGCGCACACCCACGGATTCGAGGACGGAGCGCCAGATCGCGTTGCCGTCGTCGTGGCCCAGCAGCGGCTCACAGGATCGCTCGGGGTGAGGCATCATGCCGAGGACGTTGCCCCGCTCGTTCAGGATGCCCGCGATGTTGTTCATCGAGCCGTTCGGGTTCGCCTCCGGCGTCACGCGGCCGTCGGCGGTGCCGTAGCGGAAGGCGACGCGGTCCGTGTCCTCCAGCATCCGGAGCGTCGGCTCATCGGCGACGTAGCGGCCTTCGCCGTGCGAGATCGGGAAGAGGTAACCGCGTGAAGCATCGAGGCCGCGCGTGAACGGCGAGGTGGTGTTCACGGGGACGCAGTAAGTGTCCGTGCAGCGGAACTGCAGCGACTCGTTCCGTACGAGCGCCCCCGGCAGCAGGTGCGCCTCACAGAGGATCTGGAAACCGTTGCAGATGCCGATCACCAGCCCGCCGGCCTCGGCGTGGCGTTGCACCGACTCCATGATCGGCGCGAACCGCGCGATCGCCCCGGTGCGCAGATAGTCGCCGTAGGAGAAACCACCGGGCAACACGACGAGTTCGTCCGGCTCCAGATGCGTCTCACGGTGCCAGACCTTGCGCGACTCGATCCCCACCTGCGAGAGCGCCCACACGCAGTCGTTGTCACTCCATGTGCCGGGAAAGACGACGACGGCGGCACGCATCGGCGGCTCCTCGGGCGAGACAGTCGAGGGGAGACCGGCCCAGTATACGGAAGGCCGCCGTTAGCGCGTGTCGTCCTCGGAGATCGCGGGGCGCGGCGGGATCGGAAGGTCGGCCACGATGACCTCCTGTGGCGTCTCGGGGCGCTGAGGGGCAGGGAGGGCGGCGCCGCGGGCGGCCAGTTCACGACGGGTCGGCTCGGGGTACTCGACACGAGGATGGAAGACGGCGTTGAGGGTGGCGGTATAGGTGTCCGCGACGACGCGCAGGTCGCGCAGCGAGATCGGGCACTCGTCCAGCTGTCCCTCCTCAATACGTTCGCGGATCGTCTGCTCTACGGCCTCGCGGATCCGTTCGGTGGATCGGTCGGGCATCGAACGGACGGTCGCCTCGCACGCGTCGGCGATCATGACGAGGGCGGTCTCGCGCGTCTGCGGCTTCGGGCCGGGATAACGGAAGAGGTCGGGCGAGACGTCCGGGCGCACCTCAGCGGCGCGCCGGTAGAAGTAGGTGACGAGCCGTGTGCCGTGGTGTTCCGGGATGAACCGCACGACGACTTCGGGGATCTTCTCCTTGCGCGCGAGTTCGACACCCTGGGTGACGTGCTGCAGGATCACGCGGTTGGACTGCATCGGATCGATGTGCTCGTGCGGACTCGGGTCATCACCGAAGTTTTCCACGAAGAACGCGGGGGAATACAGCTTGCCGACGTCGTGGTAGTACGCCCCTACGCGGACAAGGAGGGCGTCCGCGCCAATCCGGTCCGCCGCACGCTCCGCGAGGTTCCCCACGAGCATCGCGTGCTGGAACGTGCCGGGCGCCTCGTCCTGCAGGCGGCGGAGCAGCGGGTGGCTCAACTGGCCGAGTTCCATCAACTGCACGCGCGTGACGATGCCGAACATTTTACCGAGGAGCGCGAGCGCAAGCGCGGCCAGCACGGCTGTCCAGAGGCCACCCACCACGCTGGCCCCAACCAGCCAGGGGAGGTCCTCCAGCCGCCGGTCGGGGTCGAGCAGCAGCAACGCACCCGCCGTCACGCCCGATCCCGCCGCCGCCGCGAGCCCCGCAAAGACGATGCGCTGACCGCGGTCGCTACGTGTGGCGACGCCGACGGCCGCGAGCGAACCGACCGTCGCCGCTGCCGCGAACTGCGCGAC
This sequence comes from Dehalococcoidia bacterium, assembly GCA_003599735.1. GTDB lineage: Bacteria > Chloroflexota > Dehalococcoidia > UBA2979 > UBA2979 > SURF-43. The sequence continues at coordinate 23,686 of QZJI01000036.1, forward strand.
TTCGAGGGCGTTCGCCTCGCCGAGAGTGGCGCTGGGAGCGGCGACACCAGCGAATGCGGTCAGCGCACCCAGGAGTGCCGCCAGCAGCAGTCCGGCTCCGGCGTCGAGCAGAAGCGTCGCCGCCACGGGCACAGCGCACAGCGGTAGCGCCAGCACCAGGAAGCGCCGCTGGTCGTCCAGCAGCAGGAACGGCGCGGCGGACTTCGCGGCGAACACGGCAACGGCTAACAGCAGGGCAAAGAGCAACCGCCGGCGCGCCCCGGCCAGGCTTGGGACGCCCTCCGCCACGACCGCGCAGGCGGCGCCGGACACCATCGCGGCGACGACGGCGGCTGCCACCACCGGCCAGCGCAACGCACCGTCGTTGACCCCCAGCCGGTCGAGCGCCTCGATCGCCGCGGCGTCGACAAGATCCCCCGTGTCGACGACCGGCTGTCCCCGCGTGAAGGAGACAACGACAGGCGGGGTATTGTCGCGCGCCTGCTTCCGCTGCGCCTCGGTCCGGGCGGCATCCACTTTCAGGGTGGTGATGATCAGCGGTGACAGCAGCTCACGCGCAGCAGCCCGCTCCAGCTCCGACAGCGACGGACTGAAGAACCCGGCCGCACGCGTCTTCGCCTGCTCCACCTCGTGCGCCGCGACAGCGCCGACCAGCGTGCGGCCGAGGACGGCACGGAGTTCAGCCGTCAGCGCCTCCCAGCGCTCGGACGTGAGCGCGGCCAGCGCCGTCGCGCCTTCCTGCGAGATCGTCGTGCCCGGGATCGCACGGAGCGCGCTCTCCTTCGCGGAGGCGGAGAGCCCGGCGTCGTGTCTCACCCGGTCAACCTCGCGCAGCACGCGTTCGAGGTCGGCGAGTTGCCGGTCGCGCACGGTGGTGTCGAGGACCACGACCTCCGGGACAGCGTCGGCCGCCTGCTTCCGGACGGCACGCGTACGCACCTCGGACTCGTAGGAGAGGTCGCGCGGCGCGGGGAGCGCACGCGCGACGATGGAACCCTCGCGCAGCGGGCGGACGCCCGGGTAGACGGGGAACAGCGCAGCCGTGAGCAGCAACGTCACCGCGACGCCGAACCACCATGATCGACGGCGCATTGGCCGCGCGGGGACGGGACGGGGAGCGCGCACGGCCATCGATGCGCTCCGTGGGCCGCGCTAACCCTGGAGGATTTCGCGGGCGACCGCGTTCGCGGCGGCGCCGTCCGCACGGCCCGCGAGGCGGGCCATCAGGGGACGCATCACTTTACCCAGGTCATTCACACTCGTCGCGCCCGCCTCTTCGATCACGGAGCGGACAATGGCGCGCAATTCTTCGTCGGACATCTGCTGGGGAAGGAACTCCACGATGACATCGAGCTCAGCCTGCTCTTTGTCGACGAGATCCTGCCGCTTCGCCTTCGCGTATTCCGTGATCGAGTCGCGGCGCTGCTTCGCTTCCTTCTGCAGGACGCGTGTGACGTCCGGCTCTTCGAGTGGCCGCCTGAGCTCGATGCGGGCGTTCTCCATGCTCGCGATCATCAGGCGGAGCGCGTCGCGGCGTGTGGTGTCACCGGCCTTCCAGGCAGCGGTCATTGCCGCGCGGATCGATTCGGTCGTGGCCATCGTCCCTCCTCGTGTCTCGCCGACGTCATGCCGCCGGAGACAACGAACCCCGGCTTTGCCGGGGTCCGAGTCTGCGAGCACCCGGCGTCCGCCGGCCTCCGACTAGTAGTCGCGACGCGCGCCAGTGCGGGAAGCCGCCTTGCGCAGCTTGCGGCGGCGGGCGGCTTCCTTCTTCTTGCGTCGCTCGGACGGCTTTTCGTAGTACTCGTGGCGGCGGGCGTCGGTCAGGATGCCGTCCGCCTGAACGCGCTTGTTGAAGCGGCGCAGCGCGGCCTCCAACGATTCCGAGTCGCCTACCGTGATATCCGTCACTCGTACCACCCCCGGCCCGGCATCTGGCCGGGCTCCGCATCCGTTGCTCTCAACCTCGGGAGATCCCCGCGGCGCGTCCAGATTCGGCGCGTATTAGCCATCGTACGGATGGCGCTCCGACAGCGTCAAACCGGACGTCAGAAAGAGGATAGAAGAGACAAAAAACCCAAAGACGAAGAGGACGGCCGCCGGTGGCGACCGTCCAAGATCCCATGCCAGCCCTAGTCGGCGGAGGGGAGCACTTTCGGCTGGAGTTCTTCCATACCGCGGCCGTTGACGTTTAGGTTGACGTCGGCCGGCTTGTCACCGGGCTTGATGCAGAGCACCTCGACCCCGGTGGTCTCGTCCTTGTAGCGCTTGCCGAGTGCGACAGCCATAGCGAACCTCCTACAGCTGCTCGAGCGGCTTCTCGCCGCAGCGCAGTTCCGCGTCGTTGGAACCCTTGGTGACGATGAATTCGGCACCGCAGTCGGGGCACTTGTAGCGCTTCCCGGTCACAGCAGGCATTCGAACCCCCCTCGAACTCTCGCGCCCGGCGAATGTGCTGGCTACGTCGCGCAGGCTATGAGGCCTACGGCTCTACGGTCTTGATGAACGTGACGAGCGCCTTGATGTCGTCGTCCTTCAGGCCGGCTGCGCCCCACGCCGGCATCGCTGTGCCGGGGCGTCCGTTCTTGATCGTGTTGAAGTAGAAGTCGTCCGTATTCGTCAGCTTTGCTGGCGTCAGCGCCGGACCCACGATGCCCTGGCGCTTGTTCCCGTGACAGGTCGCGCACGTCTTCTGGTAGAAGTCGCCGACAGCGACACCCTGGACCGTCGGGCCGGACGGGGCGCCCTTCGGTGTGGCGGTCGCCTGCGCGCCGGCGCTGTCGGCGCCGAGCGGCTTCAGCGCGTCGCGCTCGTAGAACTCCTTGGCGGACAGCGGGTTGAACTGTCCACAGTTCTTCGCCGTCAGCGACAGCGCCGCCGGATCCTTCACCAGGATCGCCGCGCGCTCCGCATCCGTCAGCGGCGCGTCGTGCTCGTGTCCGATCTCAGTGACCAAGTCCCAGCGGCCCTGCGTGATGAGCAGGACGAGGTAGTTGATCTGCGTGTCCGACAGTGGACCGCCGTGCTTCTCCGACCAGGTCGGCATCGCGGTGTTGGTCCGGCCACAGGCGATGGTATTGAAAAGGAAGCTCTTAAGCGCCGTCGCCTCACCTTCCGGCGTCTGGACGTACTGTTTGTCACCCTTCTCGACGACGCGGAACGAGGTGCGGTTCAGCGCCGGGGCAATGGCACCTCCCTCGGTGCCCTTGCCCTCCATGCCGTGGCAGGTGCGACAGTTGTTCACGTAGAGCGTCGCCCCGCGGTGCGCCTTCAGATCTTCCTGGGCCTCGCGCGCGGCCTCGGCGCGGTTGTTCTCGTTGGCGATGTAAGCGCCAAACGCGAGGAAGGCGACGAACAGCAGCCCGATCATCACATTGACCTGCTTGCTTGTGTTCATGCGTTCACCATTCCGTCGCGCGTCTCGACCTGCTCAGCCGCGTGTCAATCGCCAGGCTATGCCGGCAATCCGGGCGCCTTGACGGCGCGAGTCGGGTTGTCCGGTCCACCCGGTGTGATCTTGCCGGTGTCCACGGTGATGTTGCCGGAGCCGTCCACCGTGATCGCCATCGTGTCCATCGAGCGCGGGGCGGGCCCGAAGACCCGGATACCCGACTTCGTGTACGTGGAGCCGTGACACGGGCAGCGGTACCAACCCTTATCGCCCTCGTAGTCGAAGCTCTGGCGCCACGGCACCGTGCAGCCGAGATGGGGACATTTCCGCCAGAGCGCCAACAGCCCGGCCGCGCCACCAGCCCCCCCGGGCCGAGTCTCCGCAGGGTCAAGGTTGGCGATCCAGAACTGACCCTCCGAGAATGCCTTCGGCTCGCCGCCCTTGGGATAGTCCTTCACGTTACCCGCCGGGACCGGGGCGCCAAAGCCCTTCACATTCCGCGGGTAGAGAAAGTCCAGCAGCAACCCGACCGAGCCGAGCAACGTCACACCAAGGCCACCCCAGAAGGAGGCCCGGATGAAATTCCGGCGCGACACGTCGTGATCGAGTGGCGTCACCGCCGCCGCTGGGATGGACTCCGCATCCGCCACCTGCGTCTTACGCGTGGCCAGCGCCTGCTTCCAGGCGTCTGTGGGCGAGACCGTCTCGTTCGCCATCGATGTGCCCTCTCAGCCGGCCCCGCGGGCCTAGTGGTCTCCCGCGAAGATGGTGTACGGCACGAGCGCCAGACCCTCGCCGCGCATGTACGTGCCGATGATCGTCAGCGTTACGTATACGGCGATGAAGCCAGAGAACTGCAGGATCATGTGGTCGCGCTTCGTCTGCGCGATCTTCGCCTTCCATGCCACGATCGACAGTAGGATCGGCAGGCCGACCATCGTGCTTATCGGGATGATCTGCTCGACGATCAGGCCCGGTATGTTGACGTTCAGGCTGATCTTCGGCAGGCCCAAGAGATCCGTTCGAAGCAGCTTGTCGCCCAAGGGAACCTTCAGCCACGACTCCGGCCATGGGATCTCGTTCTGGATCGCCCGCAGGTTCCGCAGCGCGGGGATGGGCCAGTCCGTCCCGGTCAGCTTCTCCCACATCTTCGCGTGCTGCGCGTCGTCGAACAGGATGAGCAGCAGCGTCCCAACCGAACCGACGCCCGCACCCACGTAGGTGTTGAGCCACGCGCGCGGGGTGGAGAGCCATTCGCCCTGACCCTCGGCGGTGTTGTCCCAGTACGGGATAGCGCCGAGCGCGATGAGCGCGACCGTCGGCACGATGACGCCCGCGAGCGCCGGGTGCATGTGGAGCAGGAGCTCCTGCAGGTTCAGGAAGTACCACGGCGCCTTGGACGGGTTCGGGGTCACGGCCGGGTTCGCCCGGTCAAGCAGGATCGCGTCCACCAGCACGGCGAGCGCCACGATCAGGACCGTGAACAGCACCGCCGAGATGAACTCGATGAAGACCAGATCCGGCCAGACGAGGAGCTCTTCCTCGCGCTGACGTCGCTTGCGCGCCTCGACGGCACGCGAGGCGGCGACGGGCTGGGTGTTTGCAGCGGCCATCGTGCGTTCCTCCCCCGACTACAGCGGCCGAGCCAGGCCGCCGTCGCGGCGGATCCGCCAGAAGTGGACCGTCATGAACACGGCCGCCATCAGCGGAAGGCCGATCACATGCAGCGTATAGAACCGGATGAGCGCGGATTGGCCCACCTGGAACCCACCCACCAGGACGAACCGGTTCGGCTCCCCCAGCAGCGGCGCGGAACCCACCATGTTCGTACCGACCGTGATGGCCCACAGCGCGAGCTGGTCCCACGGCAGCAGGTAGCCGGTGAACGAGAGCAAGAGCGTCAGGACGAGCAGCACTACGCCGACGACCCAGTTGAACTCCCGGGGCGGCTTGTACGCACCAGTGTAGAAGACGCGCATCATGTGCATGAGCACCGTCAGGACCATGCCGTGCGCCATCCACCGATGCATGTTGCGCATCAACTGGCCGAAGCGGACGTCCGTCTCCAGCGCCAGGATGTCTTCATACGCCCGCTCCACGGAGGGCACGTAATAGAACATCAGCAGCACGCCAGAGATGGTCAGGCCGAGGAAGAGGAAGAACGACAACCCGCCCAGACAGAACGTGTGCGTGATCTTGACGTGCGTCCGGTGGATACGCGTCGGGTGTAGGTGCAGGAAGACGTTGGTGGCAACCGCGAGCATCTGGTTGCGGGGGGTGTTCGGGTACCCGGAACGGAAGATCGAGCGCCAGAGGCGATTCGTGAAGATCGCGTCATAGACTCGGTCGCCCATCGACCGGCGTTCCGGAGATTCCGTCGCCGTCATCAGCCTGCCTCACCATCCATCCCCGGCATCCCGAGGATCGCTGCCAACTCCGTGGGTGTCCGCCGTCAGGCGGGCAGAGGCGTAATTACGCCTCCCACCACTTCCCAAGCACCACCATCACGCCCAGACCAAACATGAACGTGAAGAAGACGCCCATCAGCTCGAGGCCTTCACCTTCACCCAGCATGTCGACCTCCGAACCACACGACCGCGTCGCCAGATTGGCCGCAGCCGTCACGAAGCACGCACAGCCGGGGCTGCGGGGCCGCCGCGAATGTAGCGAGGCGGCGTAGATACGGTCAACGCGAGACCGGCCATCCGGATCACCGTTCTCGGAACGCCATGTTCCTCCGGAGGAGGGTGAGGCGCCAGCCAAGCGAGCATCCGGCCGCTAGTGCCCTGCTCGTGCCCGCCCGGGCACCCTTGGGATCGGGTTCCGGCGGAGCCGCCAGATGCCCTGGAGATCCTCTACCGCCGTCTGGACGATCTTAACCCGGGTGTCCGGGTCCTCGATCCAGCGGACGGGGACTTCCCGAAGCCGGAATCCGTTTCTTTGAGCTACCCAGAGCAGTTCCGAGTCTAAAAACCACTTGTTATCCCGGACCAGCGGGATCAGCGCCCGAGCGGCCTCCCGCGAGAGAGCCTTGAATCCGCACTGGGCATCTGTCACTTTCAGGCCCAGCGCCCAGTTCAGGATGAACACGTACGCCCGGCTGATGAATTCCCGCTTAACGGAACGGTTGGTCACCGCCCCCCTTCCCAAGCGGGAGCCGTAGGCCACGTCCACTTCACCCGCCGCGATCGGGTCGATCAGCGCTGGGAGATGGCCGAGGTCGGTCGACAGGTCCACGTCCATGTAGGCGACCACGTCAGCGTCCGAGGTGAGCCACGCGTTCCGAAGCGCGATCCCACGCCCTTTCACTGGCAGATGAAGCACGGTGACCCGCCCGGGGTGCGCCGCCTCCTGCTCCCGAGCCACCTCCAGCGTTCGGTCGCGCGAGGCGTTGTCCGCCACAACAATCCGCCACTGATGCTCCGGGTGCCCGTCAAGGTAGGTGAGCACGCGCGTGATGCTGCCAGCGAGGACGTGTTCCTCGTTGTAGACGGGGATGACGAGGTCAACGGTAGCCATGGGCCGAGTCTAAGGCCCGCCGCTGTGAGGGCGACCCGGCATTCCGCCGATTAATGCCGGAAGTGCCGGACGCCCGTCACGATCAGCGTGACTCCGAGGCGATCCGCCGCCGCGACCGACTCACCGTCCCGGATCGACCCGCCCGTGTGGGCCACCACCGTGCATCCGGCGCTCGCGCAGACCTCCACGGTGTCGGGGAAGGGGATGAGGGCGTCCGTCGCGGCGACGGCGCCGCGGGCGCGCTCCCCGGCCTGCTGCTTGCAGATCTCGGCGCTGCCCACACGGTTCGGCTGCCCCGCGCCCATGCCGATCAGTACCCCGTCCTTCACAAAGGCGACGGCGTTCGACTTCACATGCTTGCAGACCCGCCAGGCGATCTGGAGGTCGGCCATCTCTTTCGTCGTCGGCCGCCGCTGGCTCACCACGTCAAACCGCGTGTCCACCGACACGTCCGCGGTCTCCACGAGCATCCCCCCGCGCACCCCGCGCACCTCGAGGCGCTCGCGGTGCGGATCACCGATCGGCGCTTCAAGGATGCGCAGATCCTTCGACTTCTTCTTCAAGTGGTCCAGCGCGTCCGGGTCGTAGCCCGGTGCGATCACGATCTCGTAGAACATGCGAACGCCGGACTCCGGCGAGAGCACATCACGCAACGCCACCGCAAGGTCCATGTCCACCACGCGGTTCACCGCCACGATGCCGCCGTACGCTGAGACGTAGTCGCCCTCGATCAGCGCCCGTTCGTACAGTCGCGCGAGCGGGGTCTCACCGGCCGCGAGGCAGGCGGGGTTCGTGTGTTTGATGATCGCGACCGCTGGCTCGTCGAAGTCGCACACCACGTTAAAGGCGGCGTCCGCGTCCAGGAAGTTAACGTAGGACATCTCCTTCCCGTGGTGCTGCTGCATCGCGCCGATACCCTCGATTGGAGTACGGACAGAGTCGAACGTGTAAAACGCGCCCTGCTGGTGCGGGTTCTCGCCGTAGCGCATTTCCTGTACGCGGGTCATCCCTACCGTTAGTTGCGCCGGGAACAGTTCATGTGGCTCACGCAGGTACTCCGCGACCGCCGTGTCGTAGTGGGCGACGTGCTGGAACGCCTTCGCGGCCAGCCGGCGTCGGTACGCCAGGTCGATCCCCTTCGGATCGCCACCCGCCGCGCGCAACGCCTCCAGGATCGAGGTGTAGTCGGCAGGGTCGATGATCGGAAGCACCCACTGATGGTTTTTCGAGGCGGCCCGGATCATCGCCGGCCCGCCGATGTCAATCTGCTCAATCGCGTCCTCAAAAGACGGGTTGCCCGCCACGGTGGCGACGAACGGGTAGAGGTTCCCCACCACCATGTCGATGTTCGGGATGCCGTGCTCGGTGGCCTGCGCCTCATCCTCGGCGAGCCCGCGCCGATAGAGGATGCCGCCATGCACCTTCGGGTGGAGCGTCTTCACGCGTCCACCGAACATCTCCGGGCTGGCGGTCAGCTCGGCCACCTCGATCACCGGGACGCTGGCCTCACGCACGGCGCGCGCGGTGCCGCCGGTGGAGACGATCTCCCAGCCCAGCGCGTGCAGCCCGTGTGCGAGGTCTGTGATCCCCTGCTTGTCGTACACGGCCAGGACAGCGCGGTGGGTCATCAGTGACTCCATCTCCAGCAAACAGGCGCGATTAGCGTTCCGGCAGCCCTCGCACCGCTCTCCCCGTACCGCGCGCCTCGACCGCCCCTATGCGCCAGGCGCCGGGCAGCATCAGTGCCGCATCAAGGTTGGCTTCGGAGACGACAAGGATCATCCCAACCCCCATATTGAACGTGTGAAACATCTCGGCGTCGGCGATACGCCCTTCGCCCTGGATCAGCGCGAAGAGCGGCGGCACGGCCCACGTCGAGCGGTCGATGCGGCCCGCCACGCCCTCGGGCAGAATGCGCGGCAGGTTACTAGGGATGCCGCCGCCAGTGATGTGGGCGATCCCCTTGATGTACCCACCGGCGAACGCCTCGCGCAGCATTGGCCAGTACGGCTGATGCAGGGCGCAAAGGGCGTCCCCCAGCGTCCCGTGCAATTCCTCAACTTCACGCGCCAAGATGCGGCGATCATGGTCGTCGCCGAAACCCTTGCCCAGCCCCCAGACCTCGCGGGCGAGCGAGTAGCCGTTCGTGTGCAGCCCGGTCGAGGGCAATGCCACAAGCGCGTCCCCCGGCGCGATTGTGGAGCCGTCGATCATCCCGTCGCGCTCGACCGCGCCGACAATAAACCCGGCGAGGTCAAAATCCTTTGGACGGTAGATGTCCGGCATGTCCGCCGTCTCGCCGCCAATCAGCGCCACACCCTGCTCACGGCACGCGGCAGCGACACCCTCGACGACGCGCAGGCGGGCCTCGGCAGGCAGCGCGTTCGTGGCGATGTAGTCGAGAAAGAACAGCGGCTCCGCGCCGATCGTGATCAGGTCGTTCACGTTGTTCGTGACGACATCGCGTCCGGCATCTTCGTAGCGGTCGAGCGCGGCTTGGAGCAGCACTTTCGTACCCACGCCGTCCGTCGCCCCCACCAGCACCGGGTCACGCATGCGTTGACCGAGGTGGAAGAGGCCCGCGAACCCACCGCCCAGCCGCAACACCTCCGGCCCGTGGGTCGTGCGCGCGACCTCGCCGTAGCGGCGTGCGGCGGCATCGCGCGCGGCGACATCGACGCCGGCGGCGGCGTATGTGAAGGGCTGGGGATCGCGGTCGCTCATGGCGCGGCCTTTAAGGCGGGGAGTGCCTGACTGGAAGCGTATCCGTCGGTGCGGACGGGGGCTACGGCCTACCGGCTGTCAGCGGAATCGTCGCCGGCCGGGCGGCGATCACGGGAATCTCGTGGTCCGGCCGCGAGGCCTCCGACTCCAGTGCAAACTTGTCGAACTGGAGCGGAACCTCGGAGGGGTAGACTCCGGAGAAGCACGCCGTGCAATGCCGGCCGTCGTCCAGGCCTGTCGCTTGGACCGTCCCGTCCAGCGAGAGGTATCCGAGGCTGTCCGCGCCGATGTGGTCGCGGATCGCGTCCACTTCCATATTGGCGGCGATCAGCTCGCCGCGTGTCGCCATATCCACGCCGTAGAAGCATGGGTGCGTGATCGGCGGCGAGGTGATGCGCATGTGCACCTCGACCGCGCCGGCGTCACGCAGCATCTTCACCACCCGCGGCGTCGTCGTCCCGCGCACGATCGAGTCGTCCACGACGATCACGCGCTTGCCTTGGATCACCTCGCGCAGCGGGTTGTACTTCAGTTGCACGCCACGCTCGCGTAGCCGTTGATCAGGCTGGATGAACGTCCGTCCCACATACCGGTTCTTCACCAGCCCCTCGGCGTACGGGATGCCTGAAGCGGCCGCGTAGCCGATCGCCGCGGCGGTTGCGGAGTCCGGGACGCCGATCACGAGATCGGCGTCGACTGGGTGCTCCTCGGAGAGCCGCGCACCCATGCGCATCCTTACCGGGTGCAGCAACTGGCCGTCCAGCTTCGAGTCAGGCCGCGCGAAGTAGATGAACTCGAACAGGCACAACGCCTGGTCACCGGCGTCCCCCAGCGGGAACGTGGAGGTCAGCCCGTGCTCGTCGACGCGCACGACCTCGCCCGGGGCGACTTCGCGGACGAACTCCGCGCCCAGGTGGTCGAGGGCGCATGTCTCAGACGCGAACACCCAGCCGTGGCCGTTCAGCCGGCCGATGCACAGCGGACGAATACCCAGCGGGTCACGGACGGCATACAACGCCTCTTTCGAGAGGATCACGAGCGAGTACGCTCCCACCGCGCGCCGCATCATGGTCGCGAAGCCGTCCTGCCAGTGACTGGGCGCCGCCGCCAGCAAGTGACCGAGTACCTCGGTGTCGCTGGTCGTCTCGAAACGTGTCCCACGGGCCTCGAGGTCCGCGCGCATGATGTCGGCGTTGACCACATTGCCGTTGTGCGCGATCGCCAGTTCACCCAGTACACCCTTGATCAGGAACGGTTGGGCGTTGCCCAGCACACTGGAACCTGTGGTGGAGTATCGAGTGTGGCCGATCGCAGCGTGGCCGGGCAGACCCGCCAGCGTGTCCTCGTCGAACACCTGGGCGACGAGGCCCATCTCCGCGAAAATGTTGAGTTTCCGGCCGTCTGTCGTGGCGATCCCGGCGGACTCTTGCCCGCGGTGCTGGAGTGCATGGAGGCCAAAGAATGTGAGCCGAGCCACGTCTTCGCCCGGGGCGAAAACGCCGAAGATCCCGCACTTTTCGCGCAGCCCGTGCACGTCCGTGCTTGTGTCCCCTCGGTAGGCCCGTGAGACATCAAGTGTAGCACCCGCCGCCGTAGAGGCTCCCCGGCGTCTACCGCCCCTGAGCGGCCAGCCAGCTCTGGTGCTCGATCTTCGTACAGCGGTCCATGACGACCGCCAGGCCAGCCTCCGCGGCGCGGGCGGCGGCAGTCTCGTTCACGATCTCCAGCTGCATCCAAACGCACTTCGCCCCGGCCGCGATGGCATCCTCCACGACCGGCGGGACATCCGCCGGTCGGCGGAAGATGTCGACGATATCGACCGGCTCCGGCAAGTCACGCAGCGAGGCATACACCGGCCGGCCGAATATCTTCGTCTCGGTCGGGTTGACCAGATACACCGTGTATCCCGCTTCGATCAGGTACTTCGCGACATCATTCGAGGGGCGACTGGGGTTCGAGGAGACCCCCACGACCGCGATCGTCCGCGCCCGAACCATCGTCTCGACGGGATCCGCCTGCGGTGTGCTCATCGATCTGCCTCCCCGGAGTACCAGCCTAGTCGTCAGGCCGGCGGATCTACAGAGGACGCCCATTCCGGCAGCCGGGCCTCGACCACCGGCGCTCCGCACATCTCTGCCGTGGCGCGGGCGACGATGTTGGCACGCTTCAGCGCCTCGTCTGCCAGAGGGCGGGCAGCCAGTACCGATGCGAACGGGAGCACGCGCCCGTTGTCCTTCACCAGGCGGATCTCCCAGCGCACCACGTCCTGCAGGTCGCCGGAACCGAGTTCCGTCTCGAAGTCACCCCCGACCTCGATCCGCACGATCCGGTTGAACGGCACGAAATCGCGGGTGCCGAGCCCGAGACCGAGAAACCCCTGCTGGAAGCGGCAGGTGCCCTTCCGCCGTTCCATGACGAAGGCGGAACCCATCACGTTGTAGACGACGCCGAGGATGGCGGTCGGTCCGGAGATCAATACGAATATCAGGAGCAGCATCAACACCCAGAGAGGAAACGTGTTGATGTATGCCGCGATCGCCCAGGCGGCGAGGACGGTCAGCGCCAGCTGCACCAGTGGCCCCACAAGGGCGCTCCGGGCAGGCTTCACGGCGATCTCGTCCGGCGTGAGCCGGGCATAGGAGCGCTGCAACGCAATCCGTTCGACCGCCACCCGTGCCTCCCATCTTCACGATGATCGTAGGTGCGGCGGACGCGAGGTACGATCCAGCCCGTACCGTTGGAGGCCTCATGCGACGCGACCTGATGGACATCCTCGCCTGCCCCATCTGTAAGGGGACGCTCACGCTCACCGTCACCCGCGAGGACGGCGCGGAAATCCTCGATGGCGCGCTCCGCTGCGCCGCCTGCGCGGTCGACTACCCAATCAGCGATGGCATCCCCAACCTCCTCCCGCCCGAGATGCGGCGGGCGATGGGGGCGGAGACGGCAGCCCACTAGTGCCAAATCCGATGGATGTCCTGCCCGACCTTGCTACCCGCCCGATGACCGTTGGGCGGTCACGTTGGCTGGGCCGTGGCCTGATGGCCGTGGCGGCGCTCGTCGCCGCCTGGTGGCTGCGACGCCTCGTGCGCCGTCCCCTGATCTCATTGCTGCTCGCGCCGGCCCTGCTCCCTGCGGTGGTGCTCGGCCTGTGGGCGGGCTTCACGCTGAACGTGATGGACTGGGACGAACCCGCCGACTTCCTCGGGGACGAGGGCTCCGCAGCCTAACCCGCAGTCCACTCTGGCCCGCGTACTCGTCGCACCTCCGTACGCTCCCCGTCAGGGCGGGCATCGCGCAACGAGGCGATCGGGACACCGAGGTGCGGATGTATCCACTGCCCGGCGACTTCCGCGAGTGGGACAAGGACAAACGAGCGTTCCGCCAGCAAGAGATGCGGCACGGTCAGGTCGGGATCGGTGACCGTCTCACCCTCGATCAACGCGATGTCGACGTCCACTGGACGCGCGGTCCAGCGCGGCGCACTGAAATCGCGGCCCGCCGCCGCTTCGATCCGCTTGGCGAGCGCCAGCAAGTCGCGCGCCCCCAGCGAAGTCACACCGACGACCGCGATATTGAGAAACGCCGGCTGCTCGACGACACCCCAGGGCGGCGTCTCGTAGAGTGACGACACTGCCTCGATCGTGACGCCGCCAGCATGCAGTCCGTCGAGCGCGTCTAGGAGATGCGCCTCCCGGTCGCCCATATTCGAGCCGAGGGCGAGGCAGACGCGGCGCGCGGGGCCCGATGTCATACCGGGGCGCTATGGCAACACGCCGCGGACGATGGCGTCCGCCACGCGCACAACCTGCACCATTTCGGCTACGTCATGCACGCGCACGATGTCGACCCCCTGACCGACGGCGAGCGCGACCGTGGCCGCGGTACCCCACTGACGCTGCGCCGCCGCCCCGCCCGTCACGTAGCCGATCGCCGACTTCCTCGATGTCCCGATAAGCAGTGGGCGGTTGAGGTCGCGCAGCTCGCCGAGGCGGCGCAGCAGGTTGTAGCTCTGCACCGGCCCCCACCCGAAGCCGAAGCCCGGGTCGATGATGAGCCGGTCGCGCGGCACGCCCGCTGCCTCCGCAACCGCGATGGAGCGGCGCAGGCCGTTGCGGATGTCCTCGATCACATCGCCGCCAAACTCGCGGCCGCGCTGGTTGTGCATCGCTATCGCCGGGACGCCCGCACGCGCGACCACGCCGGCCATTTCCGGGTCGCCGAGGAATCCCGTCACATCGTTCACCGCGTCCGCGCCCGCCTCGATCGCACGGCGTGCCACCGAGGCTTTGCTCGTGTCGACGGTGATCGGGGTGATCTTCACAGCGCGACGCAGGACCGGCAGGACAAGAGAGAGACGGCGCCACTCTTCGTCCGCGTCCACCGGCGGGAAGTCCGGACGTGTCGACTCCGCGCCGATGTCGAGGATGTCCGCGCCCGCCTCGACCATCGTCTCGGCCAGTCGCACGACCGCGGCAGGGTCGACGATGCCGTCACCGGAGAAGGAGTCGGGCGTCACGTTCACCACGCCCATCACGAAGGTGCGCGCGCCCCACGCGAAGCGGGCCTTCCCGATCGTCATCGCGGGCGGGTGCGGGCCGGTGTCGATCGGTGAAGTGGGGTCCATGGGCTTCCGCAGCCAGCCGAACACTAGATGATCTCGATTGGCTCTTCAACGACCTCGCCGCCCTGCCGGATCCAGTATGCACGCACGTCCGGCGGTTCCGAAGCCAGCGAGACCAAGATGTACATCGTCTCCGGATATGCCGGTTCCCGCTCTACCTCACCGGGCGGGAAGAACGCCATCCGCACGTCAGTCGGTGACGGGCGCGCGGCCGAGGCGATGTGCGAGTGGTAGATCGCGAAGAGCTTTTCGCCCTCGCTGTCGCGCCGGCTCTCCAGGCGCATCATCTGCAGCGGGTTCATCTCATACCGGTAGGGACTGGCGGCGTCGTTCTTCACACGATGTACCGCGACCGGCACACCGTCCTTCGCATGCACCATCCCGCACGCCTCATCCGGCAGGTCCTCCCGGGCATGCGCCACCATTTCGTCGACAACCGCGCGGGGGATTCGAGGCACAAGCGGCTCCGAAGACCAGGCGCTGCGCGCCGTTGCGCCCGAGGGCTCGTCGACTCTACGTCCAGACGACTGTCTCACCATCATCGATGCATGCGCCCGACGACAGCTTGATCTGGAGGAAATTCGCGTCCACCGGCTCCGCTACGAGATGGGCGATCCAGTGCTCCCATTCAGCCTCCGGCAGGCGCTGGAGCAGGTCACCAAACGTCACCTGGACTTCCGTCTCCGCAGGCGACGTGCTGTCGATGATTCCCATGTCCAGCGACCACCGACCGCGGATGGCAACCCGGCCCAACGTGCGCGTCCGGATCACCTGCGCTCCTTCGATGTTCCGGTATTTCGCCACAACGTCGGCACGGAAGCGTAGCGGCTGCAGAAGCCCGTCCCCGGACGCCAGCATGCGTCGGAGTAGCGCCTGCTGCAGCGCATCTGCTCGACCCGCCATCCGCGTATCCGCCCCTCGGCTTGTCCTACCGCTCGATCGGGACGTCCACCATGGAACCCCACTCGGTCCATGAGCCGTCATAGTTCTTCACGTTTTGGAAACCCAGGAGATACTTCAACACAAACCAGGTGTGACTGGAACGCTCGCCAATCCGGCAGTAGGCGATGGTCGGCGCGTCCGCCTTGAGGCCTTGTCCGGCGTAGAGCGCCTGCAATTCTTCCTTCGAGCGAAACGTGCCATCCTCGTTCACCGCCCGTGCCCACGGGACGTTTTTTGCCCCGGGAATGTGGCCACCGCGCTGTGCGGTTTCCGACATGCCCGGAGGCGCGATCACGTCGCCAGAGAACTCCGCTGGCGACCGCACGTCCACCAGCTGTGTGTTGTCCGCGAGGGCCGCCAGTACCTCGTCGCGCTTTGCTCGCATCGCGCCATCCGGGGCCTTCGCCTGATATGCCGTGGCTGGGACACGCGGCTCCGCTGTGGTCATCGGTCGCTGGTCGCCCAGCCACTTCACCCGGCCGCCGTCCATCAACGAGACCTTCGTGTGGCCGTACATCTCCAGCAGCCAGAGCGCGTATGCCGCGAACCAGTTGTTATTGTCGCCGTACAGGATCACATGCGTCTCCGGCGTGATTCCGGACCTCGATAGCAGCGATTCCATCGCAGCCTGGTCAAGGATCGTACGGCGTACGGGATCCTGGAGTTGTGTCGTCCAGTTCCACGCGACCGCGCCTTCGATGTGGCCGTCCTTGTATGCCTCCGTGTCCACGTCCACCTCGACCAAGCGCACGTCCGGGTCGGACTTGTGCTGCTGCACCCAATCCACCGTGACCAGTTTGTCGACCATGGGAATCCCCCTCGCTGGGATCGCCTCTCGGGCGGCTACCACCACATCTTTTCGGCCACGTCCTCACGGATGTCGTCGTAGTCGCGACTCCAGAGGCCGCTCGACAGGTACTTCCATCCGGCGTCCGCCAGGAGGCAGACGACCTTGCCTGCCTCCATCCGCTCCGCCGTGCGTTGCGCCGCGCGGACGGCTGCACCGCCCGAAACGCCCGCGAACACGCCAGTGAGCTGCGTTAATTCTTTCGTCGTACGGAACGAGGTCGCGGAGTCGACGACAATCCGGCCATCCAGCACGCGGTCGTCGAAGACCGGGGGGATATAGCCGTCCTCCAGGGCGCGCAGCCCCTGCACCATGTCGCCCGGGTGTGGCGCAGCCGCGATTACACGGATCGCCGGGTTGTGCTCCTTCAGCCGCCGGCCAACGCCTGTGAGCGTCCCACCGGTACCGAGACCTGCCACGAATGCGTCGAGATCGGGCAAGTCGCGGATGATCTCCGGGCCCGTCGTCTCGTAATGCGCGTGCGGATTCTCCGGGTTTTCATACTGGAACGGCATGAACCAGTCCGGGTGCTCCGCCTGCAC
Organism: Dehalococcoidia bacterium; assembly: GCA_003599735.1. Lineage (GTDB taxonomy): Bacteria > Chloroflexota > Dehalococcoidia > UBA2979 > UBA2979 > SURF-43. The sequence continues at coordinate 40,275 of QZJI01000036.1, forward strand.
CTCCAGCGCCTTCTGCACGGAGCCATTCGTCCCCAGCGTGCCGTCTGAATAAATGATCTCGGCCCCGAACGCTTCGAGGATCTGCACGCGCTCCACGGAGACGGCGTCCGGCATGACCACCTTCACCGGGTGGCCCTTCAGCCTCCCGATCATCGCGAGCGCAATGCCCGTGTTGCCCGACGTCGGCTCGAGGATCGTCTGGCCGGGCTTTAACCGGCCGCTGCGCTCGGCATCCTCAACCATGAACTTCGCAATCCGGTCTTTCACGGAGCCCGAGGGGTTCTGGCCTTCCAGCTTCGCGTAGATCGAGACGCGCGGGTTCGGCGACATCGCGGAGATGTCCACCAACGGCGTGTTGCCGATCAGGTCAAGCAGTCCCGCGTACAGCATCGACGTCCCTGCGGCCTACATGCCGCCCGCGAGGGCGGGGAGGAACGACACCGTATCGCCGTCCTTCAGCGGGGTAGCCTTCCCACCGAGGTAGCGCACGTCTTCGTCGTTGAGGTACACGTTGACGAAGCGACGGATCTCGCCCTGCTCGTCCATAATCTGCCCGGCGAATCCGGGGTACGCCCGCTCGATATTCTCAATGAGCGCGCCCAGCGTCGCCCCTTCGGCAGCGAATTCACGCTGTCCGTCCACGACCTTCTGGATCACTGAGGTGACGTTCACGGTCACCGGCATCGACAAATTCCTTCCACCACCGGACGACGGTAGCGCCGGCCTCAGAGGCCATGCGTGCTCCATCCGGACGCGGCTTAGTGAGCGGCCGCAGTCATACCCGGCATGACCAGCGGCGGCGTCCCGCAGAACTGGTCGTAGTCGATCAGTTCCTTCACCGTCGGGTTGTCACCGCAGAGCGGGCACTTCGGGTCCCGCCGGAGCTTCATCGTGCGGAACTCCATAGTGAGTGCGTCCACCAGCAGTAACCGGTTGGTCAGTAGGTTTCCCACACCAAGAACCTTCTTGAACACCTCGGTCGCCTGGATCGAGCCGACGATCCCCGTGATCGCGCCCAGCACGCCGGCCTCGGCGCACGACGGGACGAGGCCCGGTGGAGGGGGGTCTGGGTAAAGGCAGCGGTAGCAGCCCTTGCCGGGCTCGTAGACCGTCGCTTGCCCGTCAAACAGCAGGATCGCGCCGTCCACCAGCGTCTTACCAGCCAGATAGCAAGCGTCGTTCACCAGGTAGCGCGTCGCGAAGTTGTCGGCGCCGTTCACGACGATGTCGTACTGGCTGATGATCTCCATTGCATTGTCGGAGGTGATCGGCATGTTGTGCCCGACGACCTTCACATGCGGATTGTGCGCGGCGAGCTTCTCCTTCGCCGATTGCAATTTCGGTTTCCCGACATCCGGCGTCTGGTGCAGCACCTGACGCTGGAGGTTCGAGAGGTCGACCGTGTCGAACTCGACGATGCCGACCGTGCCCACACCCGCCAGTGCGAGGTAGAGGGCCACCGGACCGCCGAGGCCGCCCGCGCCGACGACGAGCACTTTCGCGTCGCGCAGCTTGCGCTGACCCAGCGGTCCCACCTGCGCCATGATGATGTGCCGCGAGTAGCGCATGACCTCATCCGGGGTCATCGCCTCCGAGCGGGTCGCCGTCTGATCGCTCATCCCATCCCTCCGTCTGCCCCACCCGCCAGCGCGGGAATCACAGCGACCTGGTCGCCGTCCGAAACTTTCGTCGCCACGCCGTCGAGGTCGTGGATCTCCTGATTGTTCAGGTAGATGTTGATGTGCGCCGGCACCTTCCGGTTACGGTCGTACACCAGGTCACCGAACCCGGGGTACTGCTGCTCCAGCGCGTCGAGTACCTCCCCCACCGTGGAGCCTTCCACGTCCACGTAATCATGCTGGGCCGTCAACCGCCGGAACGGCGAGGGGATGTAGACGGAGACGCCCATCTCGATCTCCCCGCCTACATCGCCACGCTGAGGTAGCGCTCGCCGGTGTCGCACAGCATCGTGACCACGCGCTTGCCTGGCCCGATTTCCTGCGCCACCCTGACCGCCGCCCAGACGTTCGCGCCCGAAGAGATGCCCAGCAGCATCCCTTCCTCGCGCGCCAAGCGGCGCGTCATCGCCATCGCGTCCTCGTCGCGCACACCCATCACTTCGTCATAGACGGAGCGGTTGAGCACACCCGGCACGAACGATGCGCCAATACCCTGAATGCCATGGACACCGGCGCGGCCACCCTGCAGCACCGGCGCACGCGCCGGCTCCACCGCGACGATCCGCACTTTGAGCCCCGCGCCGCGCAGGACCTCGCCGACGCCCGTGATCGTACCGCCCGTCCCGACACCGGCCACGAACGCATCGAGCCGTCCGCCCGTACCTTCAAGTATCTCCGGCCCAGTGGTCAGGCGGTGGGCTTCCGGGTTTGCCGGGTTGTCGAACTGCTGAAGCAGCACGTAGCCCTTGCGCTTCACGAGCTCTTCGGCGGCGTACACCGCGCCCGTCATCCCCTCGATCGCCGGCGTGAGCACCAGTTCCGCACCCAGCCGCTCGAGGAGCCGACGCCGCTCCACGCTGTAGTCCTCGGGCATCGTCAGGACGAGGTGGTAGCCCTTCGTCGCACATACCATGGCGAGGCCGATACCCGTGTTGCCGGAGGTCGGCTCGATCAGCGTCGCACCGGGCTTCAGCTTCCCGTCGCGCTCCGCCGCCTCCACCATTGACTGCGCGATGCGGTCTTTCACGCTCCCCGCCGGGTTCGCGACCTCCCACTTGCCAAGGACTTCGGCGGCGCCCGCAGGCACCACGCGGTTCAGGCGCACGAGCGGCGTCCGTCCGACCAGGTCGAGGACGGACGCCGCAATCAGAGGCCGCTCCAATGCGCTCTCTTCGCCGTCACGCCCGGACTGATGATCCGCCACGTCCACTCCACGCTTCGAACCCGGTGCCCTAGATGTTGTAAGTGATGACCGCCTGGCGCTCGTGCGCACGCTCATGCTCGACGAGTTCAGCCAGCGAGACCGCTGCCAGTCGCGTCCGCATCTGGTCGTAGATCTCCTGCCACACCCAGTTCTGTCCGCAGATCGACTCCGCCGCCTCGTCGCCCGCTGCTGGTTCCAGACACCCGAGCGGCGCCAGAGAGCCTTCGAGGGCCTCCAGCAGACCCAGCAGCGAGATTTCAGACGCGGGCTTCGCCAGCTCGTGGCCGCCGCTGGGCCCTCGGGTGCTCCGGACGAATCCAGCGCGCCGCAACTGCGCCAGCAGGTGGTCAAGGTAGGACTCGGGAATTTGACGCCGTCGAGCAATCTCGGAGCGCTGTACCGGACCCTCCCCCGCGTGTTTCGCGAGGTCGATCATGGCACGGACGCCGTAGTCGCCCTTCGTACTCAGCAGCATCTGGAACCCCGCACCCGACCGATTCTCAATCTCTTGATACTTGAGTAAAACACTCAAGTACATCTCTGGCAAGCGCGAGGGCGTCCCGGAGCTACAGCAGCGGCATCGCGCGGCGAGCAGGGGCTGGAACTTCGCTCACGAGGTCGTAGACCCGCTGCGTCTCCCGGGCGGCCCGCTCCCATGTGAACTCTGCAGCCCGCTGGACACCGCGGACCCGCAGTCCCTCACGGTAGGCCCGATCGGTGATGACGCGGCCGATCGCGACCGCGATCGCTTCAGGGTCGCGTGGCGACACCAGAGCCGCGGCGTCCCCGGCGATCTCGGGCAGTGACCCACCCGACGATGCCACCACCGGCGAGCCACATGCCATCGCCTCCAGCACCGGGAATCCAAACCCCTCGTAAAGTGAGGGCATCACTGTGCACTCGGCACCCGCGTAATAGGCCGGTAGGGCCTCCGGGTGGACCCGGTCATCCAGGATCACCGACTCCGACACCCGGTATTTCTCGACCAGGCGCTGTGTCTCCTCGCGGAAATTCGACTCGCGCCCCCCGGGGGCACCCACCTTCACAAGGCGGAGATCGGGGTGCGCACCCGACCGCTTCAACCGGGCGAAGGCCTCGATAAGCGCCGCAAGGTTCTTCCGCGGCTGTTCTGAGCCCACGAAGAGAAGGTATGGGAACTCGAATGGTCGAGCGTCCACGGGCCGGAACTGCCGATGGTCAACCCCCTCGTACACCACGTGGACGCTCGACTCATCGACGCCCAGATGCTCCACGAGATCCGCCTTGGTCGTGAGCGAGACCGCGATTACGGCGGAGGCGTGGCGGATACCCCCGTAGTCGAGCCCCAGATAGAGGCGGTCCCGAAGGTTCGGGCGGTGAATGAGGGGCGTACGGCGCTGTAGGTCGAAGTAACGGATGAGGTCGTGCACGGTGACGACGTACGGCTGCTTCAGAAACCGCCCATAGCGCGCAAGGTGATGGTTCGGGAAGTGGATGGCATCGTCCTGCGCACGGAGCAACCTGACGAACTCCACATCAAGGTACAACGAGCGGAGCGTCCCAGCGCTCACAAGCGACTGGTTGAACCGGCGCACGCTGTGCTCATAGACGTTGGTGGGCAGCTGCCGTACCTCAGGCAGTCGCTCGGCCAGTGCCGACGCATACTGATCCATGGAGCCCGTGCCGCTAGTCGTGACGAGGATCATTGCCTCGCCTCCCTTCACCTCTCCGGCGCCGCCGATGCGGCAGCGAGACGTCACGCGGACGCCCTGTGGAAACAGGAGGCGAAAGGCAACTGCCTTGGCCTCCGAACGCCTACGGGGTGAGCTGACGGGTTCGGCGTCGGAAGTCGCCTACGCGCCGAGGCGCGATTCACCCCAGAAGGTGGTTCCCCCGCTCCCGATGCAGATCGGGATTCGGCCCCAGAACCGTACCAGCCGCTAAGCCATGCGCGTCAACCCGCGAATCTGACGAGCGGTCTTGTCCGCTTTGGATCCGAGCGTGGCCTTGACGAGCAGGGGGTTGTATGTTTGTCCCTTTCTGGAGGAACCACCATAACAGCCCCCACCACCCCCGACGAGCGTGCGGTTTACTCCGACCTCCTCGGCTGGCTGCTTGGCCGTATCGCCGACGTTGTCGAAGCCACCCCATCCGCGTTGCTCGACACGCCGCCGTACGAGGGTGCCACGGCGGTCGGTGCGATCGCCGCCCACGTCCACGGTGCGACCGTCGCATGGGCGCTCGGGATCGGCGCGGGGCAAGACGTCTCCCGCGACCGCGCCGCGGAGTTCGCTTCGTCGGGTGTGCCCGCAAACGAACTCGCTGTGGCGCTCCGGTCGCTCGCGTCACGCATCGATGCTTCACTCACTACCCTCGACCCGGCGCGCCTCGACGAGATCGTGATACCGACAACATCGCTCTTCGGCGAAGGCGACCCGCACGCGATGCCTCGACGGCGCGGCTTCGCGTCCGCGATCCGCCACTGCTCGATCCACCTCGGGCACCTGGAAATGACCGCGGACCTGCTGAACACGCGCTAACGGGGCGCGGCAATCCCCTCTCCAGAACCGCCCGACGGGGAGCGGTCCGAGGCGATCGAGCCGAAGACGGCGGCTGCCAGGACGGCGACGCACACCACCCACGTCCCGCCGAGGACGACCCAGCCGTCCCTACTCCCAACTTCACGGCTGAAAGAGCGGGCCGCACGAACCGCGGCGATCCAGCCGAGGATGGCGACCGGCAACCAGAGCGGCGTCAGAGTATTGAGGAGGAGCGTCCAGAACAGTGCCACTGTCGCGCCCCACGTCAGCAGCGCGACACGTGCCTTTGACTGCCGTGCCCGCGCGCCTGCGATAAGGGTGACGGCCGAGGAGGCGAACGTCGCCGTGATCAGCGAGACGCCAAGTGCGTCGCCGGAGTCGCGTTGCCGCGCCATGATCACGGTGTAGACGACCGTGATCGCCGCCGCCGCCAGACCCGCAACGACCGCGAGAAGCCCCGGGCCCGTGAGCGCGCCCGGCCGCAATCGCGCAACCTTGCTGGCAGTCATGGGCGCCTCACGACGCTAAGCGCCGCCAGCGACCGCTGGAACGATCGAGACTTCGTCGCCCGACTTCAACGCGGTCGCGGTGCCGGAGAGGAAGCGGACGTCCTCGCCGTTCACGTAGATGTTCACGAAGCGGCGGATCTCGCCGCCTTCATCCACCAGCCGCTCGCGCATCCCGGGGAACAATCCTTCGAGGGCGGCCACGCAACCCGCCACGTCAGCGACATCCACGGAAGCGGTGTCCTGGTTCAGCGTCAGGCCCCGGAGCGGGGTAGGGATCTTCACGGTTACAGCCATCGTCGGTTCCTTCTTGTTCGTTTCAGGTTGCGGGACGGACAGCGCCTACGCGCCGCCCTCCACCACATCGCCCAGCGTCGCCTCGTCCACACGGACGCCTTGCGACCGCGCCCACACGAGCGCGCGCTCGATCTCGTCCGCTTCGCCCTCGAGGCCGAGGACGACCCAGCCGACGGACTTGTCCACGTCAGCCATGCGGATACTGGTGACCACTTTGAACTCGTGGCCTAGCTGGTACACCAGCGGCTGCTTGATCGACTCCGGACCGAATGTCAGCCGGACATGCTTCTCCACCGCCGGCCTCCTTATGCCTTCGCGCCCACGAGCGCGCCGCGGCGCGCCCGCTGTGCGGCTTCGAACGACTCGATCCGCGGCTCAACGTGCAACGGCTCTTCGAGCGCGTCCACGACCGCCTCCAGCGTCTTCAAGCCACCGCCGGAGATGATCGCGACCGTCTCCTCGTCGCGGCGGATGAAGCCGGAGGCGACCATCTTCTTCAGGCAACCGATGGTCACCCCACCGGCTGTCTCTGCCCAGATGCCCTCGGTCTCGGCCAGTAGCTTGATGCCTTCGACGACTTCCTCGTCGGTGACCATCTCGGCGCCGCCGCCCGTCTCCTGCATCTGCTTGAGCGCGTAGTAACCGTCAGCGGGGTTCCCGATGGCGAGCGACTTCGCGATGGTGTTCGGCTTCTGGGGCACGAAGTTCAGCGTGCCCTTCTCGAAGGCCGTCGTGATCGGCGAACAGCCGGCGGCCTGTGCACCGGACATCCGGGTCTTCGGCTCATCGACGAGCCCCGCCTTGTGGAACTCCTGGAACGCCTTCCAGATCTTGGTGTACATCGAGCCTGAGGCCATCGGTGCGACGAGGTGGTCCGGGGTGCGCCAGCCGAGTTGCTCCGCGACCTCGAAGCCGATCGTGCGTGAGCCCTCGGCGTAGTACGGCCGGACGTTGATGTTCACAAACGCCCACGGGTACTGCATCGACAGTTCGGTACAGAGACGGTTCACGTCGTCGTACGAGCCGCGCACCTTCACGACGGTGGGGTTGTAGATGCCAGAACCAACGACCTTCCCCTGCTCCAGGTCGTCCGGGATGAAGACGAAGCACTCCATCCCTGCCCCCGCCGCGTGTGCCGCGACGGAGTTCGCGAGGTTGCCCGTGGAAGCGCAGGCGATGGCGGTGAACCCGAACTGCCGGGCACGCGCGATCGCGATGGATACCACGCGGTCCTTGAACGACCACGTCGGGTTCACCGTGTCGTTCTTGATCCATAGCGTGTCGAGGCCGATCGCCTTTGCCAGCCGGTCGGCGCGCAGTAGAGGTGTATAGCCGGTACCGAGGTCGACCTTGTATTCGACATCGCATGGCAGGAATGGCGCATACCGCCAGATCGTGGACGGGCCGCGGCTGATCGAGTCGCGGCTCACGGCGGCGCGGATACCGTCAAGGTCATAGGCGACTTCAAGCGGGCCGAAGCAGAACTCGCACGAGAATATCGGGTCGAGAGGGTACTCCCGGCCGCATTCGCGGCAGCGGAGAGCGCGTGCAAAGGACATATGACGAATCCTCAGTGGACGGTGCTGGTCGGGTGCCTGATGAGCCCGAAGTCCGCGCGATGTCGCGCGCCCTCGGGCTAGCGCATCACCATGCGGCCCAGGGAGGGTCGTGCCAGCGAGGGAGTCGAGTGTGTCATAGCTCCGGCGCCTTCCGTTCATCTTCCCGGAGGCCGTGTGCCGTCCGGGCCGGAATTCGCACCGTGTCCACCCGGGCGAGGGGGGTCGGTTGCGGCGGGTTCGCAGGGCCGGTGCCCTCCCCCGCTCTGGATGAACCGCCAGCCGAAGCCAGCGACTGCAACCGAGGCTAGGCGGGCCACGATCATTCTGTCAATGAGTACAGTACCGGAACTGCCCCAGGAGGGCGGTTAATGCCGCGTCGCCGGCACTGTCAGGCCACGGAGGACTTCGAAGTACTCCGGAAACGTCTTCGAGACGCACTCCGGGTTCGCGATGCGGATGCCGGACGCCCGCAGGCCGGTCACCGCGAAGCTCATCGCGATGCGGTGGTCATCGTAGGTCTGGATCTCGGCAGGCTGCGGCGTACCCGGGTAAATGGTGACGGAATCCCAGTCGCTCTCAACGCGCAGGCCCATCCGTCGCAACTCGGTCGCAGCCGCCACCGGGCGGTCACTCTCCTCGTAGTGAGTCTGCGCGATCCCGCGCACCGTCGTCGGGCCGTCCGCGAACGGGGCGATCGCCATGAGCGAGGTCGCCACATCACCCATCTGCGTGAAATCGGCGTCGACCCCGCGCAGGCGGGCGGGGCCCTGCACCTCGATCGAATCTTCGGCGATGCGCACCCGGCAGCCCATGCGCTCCAGCACCGCGAGGATGCCGAGGTCGCCCTGCGCCGACCGGCTCCCGAGTCGCGGTACGACCACGCGCCCGCCGGTCACCGCGGCTGCGGTAAAAAAGTAGGACGCCGCCGAGGCATCCGGCTCCACGGCGTACGTCCGCGCCTGATAGCGCTGACCGGAGGGGACACGGAACCAACGGTCACCGTCCCGCTCCGCGTGCACGCCAAACTCCGCCATCGTCGACAGCGTCATGGTCACGTACGGAGACGAGACCAGTTCCCCCTCAACCTCGATCTCCACGTCGGCCGAGGCGTACGGCGCGGCCATCAGCAACGCACTGAAGTACTGACTGGAGATATCGCCGCGCATGACCGCCCGGCCGCCGGCAATGCCTCGCGCGCGTACCTCCACCGGCGGACAGCCGTTGCCGTTCTGGCTGTCGATGTCCACGCCCAGTTGTCGGAGGCCGTCGATGAGCGGTTGGATCGGGCGCTTCCGCATCGCTTCTGAGCCGTCGACGATAAACGTGCCATGGCCAAGGGCCACCGCCGCCGTCAGGAATCGCGCGGCAGTGCCCGCGTTCCCCACCATCAGCGTTGCGCCGGTGGAGGGGAACTGCCCGTCGATGCCGGTGACCAGGAACGTATGCGCGTCACGGTCATCAATGCGGACTCCCAGCGCTTCCAGCGCGGCGTGCATGTAACGCGTGTCGTCGGAGGACAGTGCCTGGGTGATCTCGGAGCGCCCGTGCGCCAGGGCCGCGATTAGCAGGGCGCGGTTCGTGTAACTCTTCGACCCGGGCAACTCGACGACGGCGTCGAACGGCCCCGCAACCGGTTCGATCTCCACGACCATCGAAGGCCCCCTGCCACTGCCGACCGACAGGCTACACGACCACGCCGACGCTAGCCGAGGGCGGCCCGCCGCAGGCGGGCTCGCACGACCGCCGCCCGCACCGCCTCGATCTTCACCGGCGCCTGAGCGGCAACCTCGCCGTCCACTTCAATCACAGGGACTTCGAGGAGGTAACGCCGCTCCAGATCAGGGTCACTCGCGATCTCGACTTCGCGCAGCCGGAACGGGATCGAGCGCCGGAGCGCCAGCAACAGATGGCGGGCAATCTGGCAGAGGTGGCAGTCCGTCCCCATATACAGGACGACTTCCACCTCGTCCGCCGGGTCCGCGGCCACTTGCTACGCCTTGCGCACGCGTACGCGGCCCGGGGGCAGCGGCGGCGTCATGGGGCGACGCTCGCCTCGACGCCACAAGACGACACCGGCCGGGACCATCGCCAGCGCCCCAAACAGGGACATCATCTGAGGCCAGGTAATGTGGAAGATGAACGTCTCCGCTGAATCCATTCGCAGATAAGAGACGAAGAAGCGCATCACCGCGTACGACGCAAAGAAGAACGTGAAGATGACGCCGTGGCGATAGCGCCATGGCCCTGCCTTCAACCACAGCATCGCGCCGAGGATCATGAGGTCGCCCAGCATTTCGTACGTCGTCGCGGGATGGTGCGCCCCGACGAGCAGCGAGTGGGCGAACGCCGGCGAATCAGGGTCGGTGTAAATCACGCCCCACGGCAGACTCGTCGCTTTCGCTAGGTGTTCGCCGTTGACCAGGTCGCCGAGGCGTCCGATCGCCATGCCGAGGATCAACCCCGTCCCGCCTATATCGAGGCCCAACGGAATGTCGTAGTGCCTCCACCAGGCGAACAGCAGCGGCCCGGCCACGCCGCCAACCACCGCGCCCCAGACGGATATCCCGCCCTCGGTCAGGGCGAGGATCTGGAACGGTGTCTCGCTGTAGAATGACCAGTGCTCCGCAACGAATAGCAGCCGGGCGCCCATGATGCCGCTGGGGATGCCGATGAGAGCGAGCGTGTACGCGTCGTCCTCATCGTACCCGTGACGGCGGCCCAGCCAGAGCGCGATCTGCACACCCGCGAGGATCCCGACCGCGGTGAACAGCCCATGCCACGTCAGCATCAACCCACCAATGGTGACGATGCGGGGGTCGAACGGGATCTCGATGGCAAGAACGGGCACGGGCACGCTCCTCAGTCGGCGATGGTGTCTCTACGGTAGCGCCCGTCCGATCGGTTAGCGAGGCGCAAAGAGCCGCCCGTACAGGGCACGCACCGTCGGCGGCGGCAATCCGCTCCCAAGGAACGAGTCACCCACGCGCACCTCGAAGTGGAGGTGCAGTTCAGTGTTCGGCGCGGTAATCCACTCCGGTGTACCGGACTCGCCGACCCCAGCGAGCACGGTCCCCGCCTTCACGGTGACGCCAACCTTGATCGCGGGGTCGATCGAATTCAGGTGGCAGTAACGTGTGACGACGCCACCTCCGTGGTCCACCCACACCTGCCGGCCCCGGTAGATGTCGAGCGTGACCGGGTCTGAGGACCCCTGAGCCTTCGTCTTCGCATCCAGCTCCGTGATCTGTTGCAACGTGATGTCCTTGTAGTCGAGGTCGGCCCGGATCACGGTGCCCGCCGCTGTCGCAACGACCACCGTGCCACGCTTCACCTCGGCGCATGCGAGGCCCGGGTAGAAGTCGAGGCCCTCGTGGAAGCCGTTCCTGTAGGTGCGGGGCGCGTTCGGCATCAATTGATCGCCCTGGGGCATACAGGCACCGGCGATCGGGTAGATGAAGCCGACCGGGCCTGGAGGCAGCGCGACCGCGCCGGTCACGATGACGGGCGGCACAGGTGTAGGTGTAGGCGTCACGCTCGGCTGCGGAGTGGCCTCGGGCTCCTTCGTGGCCGCTGCTGTCGTTGCCGCCGGTGCCAGTTTCTCGTCGCCGCCGCACGCCAGCAACAGCAGCCCACCTGCACCGAATGCGCCCCGTACGAGGAACATGCGCCGCGAGAGGGGCCGAAACAAGATCGAGTCATCCATTACTTCTACTTCACCACCGGTTCAAACTTCGGCGACCGCCGTCGCGCTACCGCCGCTGAGGCGGCATGCGCCCGCTCCGCGTACGGTGCGGGGCGTGGCTCGATCTGTGCCCGGGGAGAACCCTCACCGTAGCGGTGGTGGAGCGCCGCAACGATTAGCCAGTCGAGGAGGGCCGGGTTCTTCGGCAGCAACGAGCCGTGCAGGTAGGTCCCGATGGCGTTCCGAAAGATCGCGCCCTCCGTACCGTCTTCGCCGTTGTTGCCGCGGCCGTACTCCACCCGGGCGAACGGACGTCCTCCTGGCCCGAGGTAGGTCCGGCCAGCGTGATTTTCGAAGCCCACGACCTCCCAGACGCCATCGACCTCCGCGCTCGCAAGGATGTCGCCAATGCAACGCGCAGCGCCGGGCCCTGGGGCGATCGTGGTGACGTCGAACACACCCGCACCCGGAAGTTCTGCCCCAGAGGCGTCGCGATACCAGCGACCGAACAGCTGAAATCCTCCACACACCGCCAGCATCGCTGTGCCCGCCGCGGCCCACGCGCGCAGCACCGGACCTCGCGCTGCCAGTTCGTCTGCCACCCGCCGTTGCTCGCGGTCCTGGCCCCCGCCAATAAGGACAAGGTCAGCGTCCTCAGGCAACGGGTCGCCGAGACTGACCGACAACACGTCGACACCCACACCGTGCTCGGCCGCACGTGCCTCGATCGCGATCAAATTCCCGCGGTCGGCATAGACGTTCATCACGTCGTCGTACAGCGTGACCACGCGGATTGTGCGCTCTGGCGTCGCCGACGTCATCGCTCGGCCTTCTCCCAGTAGGCGCCCATGCCCGCGCGACGCGCGAGCGCCTCCCGCACATCGATCATTGCCGTGTATGTGGCGACCACGTCCAGTCGAGCCCCGGGCGGCGTCCGGCGCAGCGCATCGTCCAGTGCCACCTCCGTGTCCGGCACCACCGCCGCGGGGTCGACGCCGGCGAGATGCCAGCGCAACGCGAAGTCGTCCGCGCGGTCGCCGGAACACGTCACCGTCACCGAACGTCCCGCCAGGGCCTCGATGTCAGCGTCGTAGATCCAGGAGACATCCTGACCGTCCTGCACGCCGTCGTTGAGCATCGCAAGGAGGTGGATCGGTTCTCCCTCGGGTGACCCCGCGATCAGCGCGCGCATTAACTCGTTCAGGCCGGCGGGATTCTTCGCCAGCAGCACACGCACGGTGCGCCCGTCGACCTCGAACCGCTCCTGCCGTCCAAACGCCGGGCCCGCCTCAGCGAGCGCCCGAGCGATCGTCGACGCCGGAACACCAAGGGCGTGCGCGGCGGCTGTCGCCGCCAGCGCGTTGTAGACGGAGTACAGCCCCGCCATCGGGAGATCGAGAGTGATCGAGGCCCCGTCCATGTCGACATCCACACGCGAACCCTCTGGACTGAGCTCGACCTGCCGCGCTGAGATACGCGCCAGCGGCCGGCGCTCCCCACACGAGGTGCACCTCCAAATACCGACATGCCCCATATAGATCGCTTCGTACGCGAAGCGGCCACCGCACCGGCAGAACCGCGCGTCGGAGGCGTGCTCCGCCTGCGCCAGCCGTGCGTGTGGATCGTCGATCCCAAACGTGAGCACCCGCGCGCGTGTCCCCGCCGAGAGTTGGGCGATCGACGGATCGTCCGCGTTCAACACCAGCGTGCAGTCGGGTGCGGCAGACACGAGCATCCCACCCCACCCTTCGCCGACGGAATCCACCTCGCCATATCGGTCGAGCTGGTCGCGGAACAGGTTCAAGAACACCGCGACACGCGGCGTGAGCCGCGGGAAGAGCCGCGCCAGCACCGCCTCGTCCACTTCAAAGACGCCAACGCGCGAGGGCGCGTTTGCAATCCGGCCATCCGCTTCCGCGTCTTCGACATACGCCGCGACGAGGCCTCGCTCCAGGTTGGAACCGGACGGATTCGTGAGCGGCTGGACGCCGTGGGCGCGGAGGATGGCGGCGATCAGGTGAGTGGTGGTCGTCTTCCCATTAGTCCCGGTGACCGTCACCACGCCCTGGCCCATCTGCCGGGCCAGCCGTTCCAGCAGGCTCGGTGCCAGCGCACCGGCCACGAGGCCCGGCAGCGCAGTGCCGCCACCACGTCCCAGCCGTCGCGCCGCCGTCCCGGCCGCTCGACCGAGGATCAGCGCCGCGCGCTCGCGGACAGTGGATCTGGCTGTCGCAGCGACCATATGACCAGTGTCGCACGCTCGTGCGTCGAGGGCTTCCTCATCCGAAGCTCAGCGAGGCTCGCCGCTCCTCTGACGCCTACTTCTGACGCCATAGCAGCCGGTCGCCCGCCTCGATCCGCTCCACGCGGCCCTCATCCTCCAGGAGTCGGAGGTGCGCCAGCGTCTCGCCGAGCGCGGACCGTTTCATGAAAATGTTGAAGTCATCGAACGAGCCGGTATTCCAATGGATGTTCTGGCTGATCGCCCCGCCAGAGGCCTCCCCCGGCCCGATCGCTTCACGCACCTCGGTCAGCCGTTCGTCGTGATGATGGAGCAGGATGCTGCAACGCGATTTCAGGTCGGCGATCGTGAACTCGTGCGCCGGCAGCGCGCAGCGCGTGTCGAAGGAAGCGACTTTCTTCAGCGACGCACGGAAGTCGGAGAGTGGACTGCTCCCCTCCTGGTCGGCGTGCAGCGAGACGTTCGGGCTGATATAGGGCAGGACGTGGTCGCCGGTGAACATCAGCCGGTGGTTCGGCTCGTACATGCACATGTGGCCGGGGGTATGGCCGGGCGTCCAAACGGCGCGCAGCTTCCAGCCGTCGAACTCCACAACCTCGCCATCCTGCAGCTTCACGTCCGGCTCCACCCAGCGCATCCCGCCACCGGGGCCGCCCGGCACGCCGCCATGGGCCCCCCCGACCGGCTTCTCCGGCGGCGCTTGACCCGGCTTCACCGCCGACGAGGTCGGCGCGAGCGCGCCCGCCTCATGCGCCGCATCGATGTCCTCCTGCGGGATGCCATGCCGCACGAGCCACGCGTCTGAGAGACGCGTCCATGACTCATTGTCCAGCCAGCGCGCCTGGACCCACTGCCATTCGCGCTCCAGCATGATCACCTGGCAGCCCGGAGCTTGATCTTTGATCCATGCCGCCATGCCGATGTGGTCCGGGTGGGCATGCGAGATGAAGAGCCGGCGGATGTCCTTCGGCGTGTAGCCGAGGACCGCCAGTTCCAGTGTCATCGCCTCGATCGCCTGGGGAGTGCCGAACCCCGCGTCGAAAAGCGAGACACCGTCTCCGCCGGTGAAGGCGTACGGCATCATGTAGGGCAACGCGGGCCCCGCCATGGGCGTCTTCAACTGGTGCAGGCCAGGCACGATCTCCATCGGGGCGATCCTCTCGCTCCGGGTGCGCGAAGGCTTCCGGGCGTCATGGGGCTGCCCGTTACGGGCGGCGCGAGCATAGCAAAACCACCCGTGCGCTCTACTCCGTCTGCCCCGGCGTCCTGAGGGCCAACCGTCCGAGACCCTCGAACAACTCGCCGACGTGCGGAAGACGGATGTGCGCGGGTGGATCGCCGTCGGCGCGCTCGCCTATCTGCACCACCCACCACCCGTACCGGCGCGGCGGTTCCACGTCGTACCGCGGCGTGTCACCCACAAACACGGTCTCCGCCGCCGTCACTCCAAGTGTGTCGAGGGCCGCCTGGAAAAGCCCCGGATGTGGCTTCGCGCGGCGCTGCTCGTCGCTGAACATCAGTGCGTCGAAGTAATCGATCACTCGATGACGCTCGAAGACGCGCCGCAGGTGCCGCCCGCCAGCGACCCCGGTGTTCGAGATCAGGCCGGTACGCAACCCGCGCGCCCGACATTCCTCAAGCACCTCGCGCGCACCAGAAAGCAGGTCAGGCGGCGTGTGCTCGATCACCCCGCCGTAGGCCTCGGCGAACGCCGTCGCGTCCGCTTCGTCAATGTGGTCGGCGATACCCGGCTCGTACTGGTAGAAGACATGCCGTGCGCGGTCTTCCCCGCTCACGTCGCGCCCGTACTCCTGCAATCGCGCGAGCGTGCTGTTGGAGCGTTGGTGGTGTTTCGTGAACTCTTCCTGTGTCGTCTCGATCCCGTACTTCGCGAGGATCGGCGCACACCGCTCGAACCGGAGTCGTGCCCGCACCGGGAACGTGTCCCGCCGCTCGGACATCAACGTCCCCCACAGGTCGAACACGACCGCCCGGATCTGAGGCGACGCCGCAGCCTCTGTCATGCATCCATTCTCGCACCCTCATCCGCACCGAGGCGTGGTTGGCGTGCCGGACATCGCCACTTCGGCTGGTACCCCAAGCAGAAGGGGCGCCTCACGGCGCCCCTTCAATGCAACGAAAGAAAAGCCCTAGGACTTTGCCTGCTGCTTCTTGAACTCCTGGTACTCCACCCACTCCGCGTCCGACATCCCGGCGGGCCGCTCGAGGAGGGGCGCCTTCTCCTTGTCGGAGCCTTTCGCCTCCTCGCGGAACTCGCGGATGCCCTTGCCCAGCGCGCCGCCGAGTCCAGACACTCGCTGCGCCCCGAAAAGCAGCGCCAGGATGACCACGATAATCAGTAATTCCTGCCAGCCGAGGCTTCCCAGCATGGGTCAATACCTTTCCGGCCCGCGCACCCCGTCACAACCCCAACGAATGTAGCACCGAGGTTCGGCGTGCGCCCCCGACCGCCCAGCGGACGATACCTCGATCATACGCGCGCTTGCCGCGGAGGGATCGCTACCCGATCCGCTCCACAAAGACGCGCATCACGCCGCCACAAATCTTGTCGTCGCCATCCACCGGCTCTGTGAGGTCAACGAGCACCGTCCGCGGCCGCCCATCCGCCATCGTCTCCATGGCTTCCTGCCACACCTCAGCCTCGCCGCAGCCGCCGCCGATGGTGCCGAAAAAGGTACCGTCTGGACGCAACATCATTTGCGCCCCGGCCTTCCGGGGCGTGGAGCCTCGGGTGTCCGCGACGGTCGCGAGGACACGTGGTTGACCCGCAGCCAGGGAATCGCACAGTTCGCGGTACAAATCCAGGGACATCGAGAGCTCCCACCGTCACAACAAATTAATCATACGGCGGCCCGAGAGATCCGGGATCGCCGAACGCACGTACTCCGTGGGAGACCGTTCGCTCTCCGACTGGCAGAAAGCATCAGAGCCGATTGCTCGGCCCTGATGCCCCAGAGGGAACTGGCAGTTTGGGAGCGGCGGCCTCATCGCAACGTGGCGGTGGCCGTCAGCAGATGTGACCATACCACAGCAGAGGTCGCGTTATGTCAGACGTTCGCCGTCTGGCCGACCCTGACTCATCCGTGTCCCCGTCCCACCCCGGCGCAGCATTGTGATCTCCGCCAGGATCGACACCGCAATCTCCTCCGGCGTCTCCGCCCCGATGTCGAGGCCCACCGGCGTCGAGACCGCCTCCAACGCCGCCGCCGGGAATCCCTCGGCCGCGAGGTGGTCCAGTACCGTGCGCGTCCGCCGACGGCTCCCAATCATCCCCACGTACCCCGCGCCACGCCCGACGGCATGCCGCAGTGCCTCCTCGTCCACACGGTGCCCCCGCGACACGAGGACGACCGCGGTCGATGCGTCGAGGGTCAGCGAATCGAGCGCGGGCCCGACTTCGTCCGCGATCACCTGCAGCGCCATCGGGAACCGCTCCCGGTTCGCAAACTCTGGCCGGTCGTCCACCACCGTCGTCTCGTAACCCAGCAGTTCCGCGATCTTGGCGAGGGCGAGTCCGACGTGCCCGGCGCCTACGATCACCAGCCGCGCGGGCGCCTCGAACAGCTGCACCATCACCTCGACAGAGCCCTCGGCCGCTTGCGATGGACGGTCCGTCGCAACCCGGCCATCAAGGCGCCACGTCGCGGTCATCACGCGCGGCGTCGCCGTGAACGCGGCGACCGCCACGTCCCGCATCGCTTCGTCTGCGTCGGCGCTGCCCAGCGACCCGACCGTCCGCCCGTCACCGTGCACCAGCATCTTCGCGCCTGCCACAAGGCCCATCGCGCCTCCAGCCACGACCGTCGCCGTCGCGACGGGCGGGCCGCCCGCGAGGGCAGCCTCGATCGCCTCAACGATGGCGACGGTGCTGGAAGGGACGGCATCTGGCACAGCGCGATCATACGCGCGCCGTCGCGCGGGCTATCTCGCTATTCGGATGCGTCGAGGTCGATGCCGAGGTGCTCGCGCAGCGCCTCCTGCGGGGTGAGGCGAAGGACCAGGTAGGCGACCGCCGCGACGATCAACACGTCATCCAGCTGGCCCAGCACCGGAATGAAGTCCGGGATGATGTCGAACGGCATCGCCAGGTACATGAACAGCGGCACCGGCAGCAGCCGGACCGTCCATGGCACCCTCGGGTCGCGCGTCAGCCCCCACGCGCCTCGTACCGCGTGGCGCCACCCGAGACCGCCCAGCGTCCTGAGGGCACGGCGCAACCAACGTACGCGCCAGACCAGTAACCCGCCCGAGACCAGGATCACCAGCAGCAGCGCGGCCGCGACAGCGAGGAGCCACCACCACGTCGAGCCCGCGTCGGACATCACGAGACCGCGATGCCGCTACACATTGAAAAGGATGTTCAGCACATCGCCGTCCTGGACGATGTACTGCTTCCCCTCGGTCCGCAGTTTGCCAGCCTTCTTCAACTCCGCGTTGGATCCCTTGGCGTCTACGTAGTCCCGCCAGCCGGCCACCTCCGCGCGGATGAAGCCGCGTTCGAGGTCGGTGTGGATCTTCCCGGCGGCCTCGGGCGCAGTGGCGCCCTTGCGCACCGTCCACGCGCGCACCTCGTCCTCGCCCGCCGTGAGGAACGACTGGAGGCCCAGCAAGTCGTACGCCGCCACGATCGCGCGGTCGAGCGGCGACTCGGCGGGCAGGCCGAGGTCGGCGCGGAACACCGCCGCGTCATCCGGTTCCATCTGCGCCAGTTCCGCCTCGATCTTCGCGCAGAGCGCCGCCACCGCCACGCTCTTCCCGGCGTACCGCGCGGCGAATTCCGCCTCGATCTCCGCCACCCGCGCGATGTCGTCCTCGCCGATGTTCACGACCAGCAGCACCGGCAGGCGCGTGATGAACTGGTACGCGCG
>QZJI01000052.1 GCA_003599735.1 Dehalococcoidia bacterium
CCGATCACCCAGTGGATCAACAAGCGCAACATGCGCCATGCACTCGACAGCAACCTCGAAACGACCGCGGTGCTCACCTCCAACGCCGCCTACATCCTCGGGTCATCCGAGGATGCCAAAGAGGCGCGCAACGCCCTACTGGAGCGCCGCGACCCGGTGTTCAGGGGCGTCTGACACTCACCAAACGATTGTGGCCAGGCACGACACCCGTACAACATTTCACGTTGTACGGGCGTCGTGGCGTCCGCCTGACAGCCTTGTCTTACGATACGAAACAGAGCGGGTCATCCTCGGTCACGCCAAGCTCATCAAGTTCCGCGATCTCAGCGTCAGACATCCCGGCCACGTTACGCAGCACCTCGGCCGTGTCCGCCCCGAGGAGTGGTGCGGGGAAGCGCGTGAAACCCGGGGTCTTTGAAAATTTGAACGGGCGGCTGAGATACGGCCGCGTCTCGGCGGGCGTATGCCCCGTGTACTCCCAAAAGCCCCGCGCGACGAGCTGCGGGTCGCTGACGAGATCCTCACCCTTCGCGACCACGCCAGCCGGAACGCCAGCCGCCTGCAACGTCGACATAGTGATGAAGGCATCACGGACGGAAGTCCACGCCGTGATCAGCGTGTCCAGGTCGTCGTGGTGCTTTCGGCGACCGATCACCGTCGAGTAGCGCGGGTTATCGATGAGCTCGGGCCGTCCCATCGTCCGCGCGAAGGCCGCCCAGTCATCATCAGTCTCGACGCTGATGGCGAGCCATACGTCAGAGCCGCGACACTGGTAGACGCCTTGTGGGGCAAAGGTCCGGTGCCGGTTGCCGATCGGCTCCCACGCCCGGTTATTCATGGTGTAGTCCATCACCATGTCTCCCAGGATGGAGGTCGTCATCTCCCGCTGTGAGAGGTCGATATACACGCCCTCGCCGGTCTGCCGCCGCTGGCGAAACGCCGCGAGGATGAGCCCGACCGAGACCACCGAGACGAGCGGGTCCGGGAAGAGGACGCCTGAGGTGCTGGGATCGCCTCCGAGGTAGCCTGTGACGGAGGCGACTCCGGCGGTCTGTTCAAGGGTGACGCCGAATGAGCCGTATGCGGCCTCCGGCCCCGTCGCACCCTGGCTGGCCATCGTCAGCATGATGATGTCCGGACGGACCTTCCGCAGGTCGTTGTAGCCGAGGCCGAAGCGGTCCATCACTCCCTGACGGTAGTTCTCTACCACCACGTCGCTGTGTGCGGCGATCCGTTTGAACGCGTCCACGCCACGGGGATGGGTGAGGTCGAGGCAGATGCTGCGCTTACTCCGGTTCCGGTCCGCGTACTTGCCCTCACGATTCCATGGGTCAACGCCGGGGTCGTTCTCGGGATAGAACCCCATGCCACCCGGCATCGCGCGTGCGTCGCCGCGGGCGATGTCCATGCGTCGCGCGGACTCCACCTTGATTACGTCCGCACCGAGGTCGCCGAGGATTTTGGTGCAGGTCGGTCCCGCCCACACCTGAGAAGGATCGAGGATGCGGATACCTTCAAGCGGGAGTGCCATCGCGTGACCGTCCGTCCTGATCGAGAAGCCTGAATGCTGTGCCGCCACTCGTCTAGATGACCCCGGTGGCACGCATGAGGACAAGATCCTCCTGCGACCATCCGAGGAGGTCGCCGTAGACCTCAGCGTTGTGCTGGCCGAGCAGCGGCGCTGGCCGCAGATCCCACACCCCGTCGCCCCATCGCAATGGCATGCCCGGGTAGGTCAGCCGCCCGGCGACCGGGTGGTCGATCTCCGTGAAGAAGCCGCGGTGACGGTACTGCGGCGATTCCATCAGGTCTTTCGTGTCGCAGATGTACCCCCACGTCATCCCCATCTTCTGAGCTTCGTGGTAGAGATCCTGCTTATTCTTGTCGTGAATCCACTCGTTGATGATCGCGGTGAGCGCTTCCTGGTTCGCGCGTCGTGCAGCCATGTCTTTAAAGCGGTCGTCCTGCTCCAGTTCTGGACGGCCGATCATCTGGCAGAAGCCGGGCCAGTCCTGCTGTCGGAGGGAGACGCCCACCTGCCCGTCCGACACCCGGTACAACGGAGAGGCGGCCTGCCGCCCACGCTCGGCACCGGTAAAAATGTACGAAAGCGCGGAGTACATCTGCGCGACAGCGATCCCCTCATGCGCGGAGACGTCCACATGCTGTCCGATGCCGCTGAGGTCGCGGTAGGTCAGGGCAATCAACGCGCCTGAGAAGGCCGAGAAGCCGGAGAAATAGTCCGTGGGCTCGCCACCGATCCGGAGCGGCTCGCGTTTCGGATCACCGGTCACGTACATCAATCCACCCAGCGCCTGGACGATGTGGTCGTTGCCTCGGAAATCGCGGTACGGACCACTTTGTCCGAACGGCGCCGTTGAGACCAGAATCGCTCCGGGATTGATCCGCTCGACCTCGTCGTATCCGAACCCCCATTCGGCAAATTGGCCCGGACGGAAATTCTCGACGATAACATCGGCCCATTCGACCAGACGACGCGCCGCGGCGCGGCCAGTCGGATGTTCCAGCGACAGCGTGACGCCTCGCTTGTTCGTGTTGAGGTAGAGGAACTGCCCGCTCTTTTCAGGATGCGGGAGATCGCCAGGGAACGGCCCTTGCGCTCGGGTGACGTCGCCGACCCCTGGCGGTTCTACCTTGACGACGTCAGCGCCCATCACTGCCATGAGCTTGGTCGAGACACCGCCGGATGTCCCTTGCGAGAAATCGAGAACCTTCACACCAGCCAGCGGCGAGGCCAGGTTCGGCACGCGTCTCCTCCAATGGACACAGAGCTCGTGCGGCGCATCATAACGCTCGTGTCACGCCGTACTGCCCAGTGTCTCGATGTGCGTAGGCGTTGCCTCATGTGAGGCCGCATAATGCGGATGCGCGGGCCGTCGCCGCAGGCTATAAAACGACGGCCAACCGTGGCCCGGCCGGGAATCGATTTCCCGTGTCGGGATGATCTGTGCCGGGGTGGCGAAACGGCAGACGCAGCGGGCTTAAACCCCGCGGCCGCAAGGCGTGTGGGTTCGAGTCCCACCCCCGGCACCAGCACCAAAGGACGGACGCACGATGGCAAAGACTGAGTCGTTCGACATCACCACCGGCTGCGACCTGCAGGAGGTGGACAACGCCGTCAATCAAGCATTGAAAGAGATCACCGGCCGGTACGACTTTAAGGGCATCGCCGTCGAGATCGAGTACGACCGCAAGGCAGGGACGATCGGGATACACACGACTGATGAGTTCAAACTGAACGCGGTGTGGGATGCTCTGCTTGGCCGGCTGCTGGCGCGCAAGATCCCGATGAAGAACCTCAAGCGAGGCGCCATCGAACCGGCCGGCGGCGACACCGTACGACAGACTGTGACACTGATCCAGGCGATCGACAGCGAGACCGCCAAGCGCATCTCGCAGTTCATCCGCGACCAGAAGCTCAAGAAAGTGCAGTCGCAAATCCAGGGTGACGCGGTACGCGTCTCCGGCCCCAGTCGCGAGGACTTGCAAGCGGCGATGCAGGCGCTCCGCGAGCACGACTGGGGGATCGAACTGACTTTCGGGAACTATCGTTAGCTGGTCAGGTCGGGCGATTCGCGTGACCCTGATGCCCTGCAACCGGGCGATGCGGTCGCCCGAGGATTGTGCGCGGCAGGCGCGTCGAGTTCCAGAAAACCGCCATCAGTGTCCGCCGCCCGTCCCAGGCCCATGCACAGTCAATCTCGATCGCGAGCGTGCCTGAAGCGCCGGGCACACCGAGTCGGTCACAGGTTGATGCCGTCCGTGTCCGGCCAGAATGACATCGGGGTGATCCCGTCACGCACGACGTTCGTCCCGGCCAGTCCGCGGAGGATCGCACCGGCCTGATCGAGGCTCCCAATCGCCGCGCGATGTCCCGTGGACTCGACAAAGCGGCAGGCGGCTTCCACCTTCGGCGCCATGGTCCCCTCCGCGAATTGCTCGCGACGGAGTGTCAGCGGCGTCGCCATATGGATCTTCCGCGCTTCGCTGGCGCCCCAGTGCAACTGGACTGCGTCCACGTCCGTCAGCAGCAGGAGTAAATCAGCATGGATCTCGCGTGCCAGCAGTGCCGCCGTGTAGTCCTTGTCGATGACGGCCTCCACCCCCCGCCAGGCGCCCGAGGGATCGGCGGCGACCGGCACTCCGCCGCCGCCTGCGCAGATCACAGTGACATCATGCTCCACCAGCAACCTGATGGCGGCCATCTCCAGGATCCGCTGTGGCGCCGGCGACGCGACAATACGGCGGTAGGCTACACCGTCGCGGGCCACCATCCATCCGCGCTCCGCGATGAGCCTCCGGGCTTCCACCTCGGTGTACCCGGGCCCGATCCGCTTCGTGGGATGTGCGAAAGCAGGATCGGCGGGGTCGACCATGACCTGAGTGAGAAGCGTCGCGACCTCTCGCGCGGGGAGCGCCTCGCGCATCGCTTCCTCAACCAGATAGCCGATCATCCCCTGCGTCTCAGAACCGAGCACGTCCAGCGAATACGGGGTGGCGTCGCGGTACGCCTCTTGCGCCAGCGCCAACAGGCCGACCTGTGGTCCGTTGCCATGCGTGATGACGAGGCGATGATCTGACGCCAACCCGGCGAGGGAGCGGACGGCTGCGTCAATGTTGCGCTGCTGGACGCTCTGGTCGAGTCGCTGACCGCGACGCAACAGTGCGTTTCCGCCCAGGGCAGCGACGATCAACATCCTCACGCCTTCCTGTCTACGAGCCAAGACTGACGCTATACCGAGCGGACTTCGATCCGCTTCGATGGAGGCAGCGCTGGGGCATCGATCTTCACCGTCAGCACGCCATCCTTTAGTTCGGCGTCCACTGGCACGTCCCCCCTGACGCCGGGGACAGAGACGGATCGGGCGATAGAGCCGTACCGGCGTTCCCGCCGAATGTACCGGCCATCCCTGGTCTCTTTTTCCTCGCGGTGTTCGCCCTTGATGGTGAGCATCCCCTCGTGGATCTGAACATCGATCTCGTCCTTCGTGAATCCGGGGAGCGATGCCACGACCTCGATCTTGCCCTCGCGCTCTACGACATCAACATCCAGTAATCCCTCTTCGGCCTCTCGGGGTTTGAACAGCGGATCGGCCAGCAGGTGGTCAAGTGCCCGGCGTAACAAGCCGAACTCGCGCGTCATCACGCTTAACGGATCGGTCTGCACGATGTCAGCCACGGCGACACTCCCCTCGATCGGAAACTACAGCCTCCAGCATGGCTCAGTTTCGGCCTGGCCATCGTGGTTGAAGAGGGACTGAGGTGGGGAATTGGTGGTTACAAACGTCCTCGCGGAACACCAGGCTGTCCCGTTACCGGGTGCCGGTCTCCGACGCCGTCAACGGCAATGCAATCTCGATTGCCGTCCCGGTGCCAGGGCGAGATTTGACGACCATCGAACCGTCGAGGAGGGCCACCCGCTGCTCCATCGAGCGAAAGCCAAAGCTGGTGGGTGGTACACCATCACGCTCGAACCCCACACCATCGTCAGTGATGCGGATCAGTAGCCGACCTTCACTACCAATCCCCTCGCGGGCGATTGTTAGGGACGCTGTCTCCGCGTGTGCGTGTCGTTGCACGTTGGAGATGAGTTCCTTGGCAAGGAGGTACACATGGCGCTCGAACGCCGGGTCGAGTGCGAGGTCGGGCGCGACCGCCAACGTCCAACGGGGCAGGACGCCACCGCGAACGAGCGCCTCGACCCGGATGGCGAGCGGTTCCAGCCCTCCACCCACCGCCTGGCCACTGAGTCCCTGCATATAGGTACGAAGCTCCACGATGACGGAGTTGAGATCCTCGATGGTGTGTTCCAGCGCAGCTTCCTTCGTGACGGAAGGATCAGCGAGCGCGGCATGGAGGCCGAGGCCGACGGCGTAGATCGACTGGATCGTCTCGTCGTGCAGGTCACCGGCGATCCGCTCTCGCTCCATCTGGCGCTCGACCTCGGACAGGAGGAGATTCCGCTCCTCGTCAGCCACGCGCCGATCCGTGACGTCACGTGCAATCCCCTCGAGGGCCACAGTCACCCCTTGCGCATCTATGACCGGCGACATGCTCTGTTCAAACCAGCGGAGCGCCCCATCGCGATGCTGGAGGCGGAGCGCGAACGTCCGTGGACCGTCGGCTGTGAACGCGCGCTCCAGCAGCGGACGATCGTCCGGATGCACGACGCGAAAGATCAGCTGGTCGTCCACATAAAACTCTTCGACCCGGTATCCCAGCAGTCTGGTCATCGCCGCGCTCACGTATTCGAAGCCGGGCGTGGGCAGGAGGCGGTACCGGAAGATTACGTCCTGCGCGTGCTCCGTCAGCAGGCGGTGGCGTTCCTCGCTGCGCCGGAGCGCCTCCTCACCGCGCCGCTGACGGGAGACATCACGGACAACAGCAACGGCCAGATCGCCTTCACCGGTGCTGAGCAAACTCAGGCTGATCTCCACGGGGAAGGTAGAGCCGTCGCGGCGGCGGCCAGCCAGGTCGAGTCCGCTTCCCATCGGGCGTGTTTCGGGGTGCTCCTGGTAGATCTCGCGGTGGATGATGTGCATCGCCCGTTTGTTCTCGGGGATGAGAATTTCGACACGCTGACCGTGGATCTCTTCGGACGCGTACCCGAACAGTTCGGTCACCTGGCGGTTCGCGAAGACAACCCGGCCAGCCAGATCGACGAGAAGGATGCCGTCAGGCGCGTCTTCGACGATGACGCGGAAGATCTCATCTTGAAATTCAGGGATGATATCCATGGAAGCATCCGTGGAACTGACGATCCGGTACGACTGATGATAGCCGCCCAGAAGCGAACGATAACGTCCGCGCTTCGTCCGTCAGATTCCCGACTGCTCGCCCTACCCCTTCCGGAGCCGCCGTTCCGTGGCCAGAGTTGCCGCCTGGGTGCGGCGGTCAACGTGCAACTTGGCGTACAACTCCGAGACGTAGTTCTTCACGGTCTTTTCGCTAAGGGACAGCCGGTCGGCGATCTGACGGTTGGTCAGCCCCTCACCAATCATGTCCAGGATCCGGTCTTCCTGTGGGGTAAGGTCGGCGAACTGGTCGTCCGCCGGGTGCTGCGCGCTCCCCTGCCGCATCCGCTCCAACAGGCGCGTCGTCATCTGCGGGTCGAGCAGCGAACCGCCCCTCCCCACAGTCACAATCGCGCGCTGGATTGCCGCGGTGTCAAGATCTTTGAGGACATATCCAGCGGCGCCAGCCAAGACGGCGGAGAACAAGGCATCCTCGTCGGCGTGCGAGGTCAGGATCAGCACCTTCACATCCGGCTGCGCGTCCCGGATCTCGCGGCAGGCGGTGATGCCGGAGCCGTCCGGCAAGCGTAGATCCATTACCACCACGTCAGGGTGTACCTGCGCCGCTTCCTTCACGGCGGTCGCAACCGTGTTCGCCTCTCCAACCACGCGCAGCGCCGGGTTTCGGTCCAGGATCGCCTGTAGCCCCCGCCGGACCACTTCGTGGTCGTCGACCAGCATCACCCGAATGGGCTGCTCCGCCGGAGAACCAGAAGACTCGGTTGCCACTTGCGCCTCTTCCCACGCTCTCAGCGCTGCCGGCAGCCCCCATCGCGGCTTGTTCTGGTCAGTATCACAGACTCCTGAAGCGCCCGTTCGGCCCAAGAGTCCTCGTCTCAGGTGACTTTCGGGCATTTCCGCCTGCTCCTTACGGCCAGCTGTCGCTTTTCTATCGAAGCCGGCTCGCTATCCCAACGCTTCGCTTCAGCCTCTCGCACCTCGAAGCGCGCGGGTAGTGACGCGGGGCTTGCATGGGAGGGGACAATCGTCGTCGCGGGGGGACACCCGGAAGGGGTAAAACGTCACCTCAGCAGGGGACAGCCGGCCGTGTGGCGGCCACCGTCCTCCGGAGAAGATGATTGGGGCGGAGAACCAGCGGAATCCGCCCCAGATTCGAGTCCGACGTCAACGGCACCGCGATCCCGAAGGGGAATGACATGTACCAGAGCGTCTTGCTCACCACCGACGGTTCCGAACTCGCGCGAGCGGCGCTCCGGCATGTCCCCCAGGTGCTCGCACCCGGCGGCACCGTAACCGTTGTCGAGGTGATCGACGCGCCGTCCCAGATCCTCGCCAAGACAACCTCGGCAGGTTTCGAGTATGGCAGCGGCGCCATCCTGGGTATCGATCTCGTGGACCAGATGATCGCTGCCCAGCGGGCAGCCGCGGAGACCGAACTCGCGACGGTACGGAAATCGCTGGAGCAGGCCGGCGTCGCGAATATCGAGACGGTCATCCTGCAGGGCGTTCCCGGCGATGCGATCGTGGCCGAAGCGCAAAAGCGCAAGGCCGAGATTGTGCTGATGTCGACCCATGGACGTTCTGGCTTCCGGCGCACGGTTCTCGGGTCTGTGGCAGACCATGTCCTACGGCATCTGGACGACATCCCCGTCCTGCTGATCCACCCGCGAGCGAAGTAACCCGCCCGCGACAGATCGCCGGGCCCGCAAGGGCTCCAGCGCCGAGCGTAGGACTGGAGATTGCGATGGCATCGCCCACCGCGACCTCTCCTGGGCAGCCGGGACTGCGTCGCACCCTCGGCCTCTGGCCGGTGACGATTTCCGGAGTCGGGATCGTATTGGGTGCAGGGATCTACGTGTTGGTGGGTGAGGCCTCGGCCGACGCGGGGAGCGCAACTTGGGTCGCGTTCTTGGCCGCCGCGGTACTTGCGGCCGTGACTGGTTTCACCTTCGCCGAACTCGCCGGAATGTTCCCCGAGGCGGGTGCGAGCGCGGCTTACGCCGAAGAGGCGTTTGGGTCGCGCACAGGCTTCATCACGGGCTGGCTGGACGTCACTGTCAACGTCGTGGGGGCGGGGGCGGTCGCCCTCGGCTTTGGCGGATACGCGGAAGACCTGTTCGGCTGGGATCAACGAGCAGTCGCGATCGCCTCGATCACCGTCTGCGGAGTCATCGTCTACGCCGGTATCCGCGAGACGGCTGGCCTTGCGATGCTGTTCGCGGTCATCGAGGGCGGCGGACTGCTCATCGTCATCGCCGTCGGCCTGCCCGACCTGCCGCCGTCGCCCTTCTTCGACGTACCGCACGGCATGAAGGGGATCCTGGCCGCGACCGCGCTTGTCTTCTTCGCGTACGAAGGCTTCGAAGAGATGGTGTCGCTCTCGGAAGAGACAACAGATCCAACGTCGACTATCCCTCGTGCCGTCCTGCTAGCGGTCGGGATCACCTCGGTGTTTTACCTGACGGTAGCGATGGTTGCGACTGCGGTCGTCCCGTGGCAGGAACTTTCGGTATCTGCTGCGCCGCTCGCACTCGTCGTGCGCACCGCAGCCAATGACCGTCTGGCGGACGCGTTATCCGTGATCGCGTTGTTCGCCACGTTCAACACCGTGCTGCTCCTGCTCGCAACCGGCGCCAGGATCACCTATGGGATGGCACATCGACGTCTGCTCCCCCGCGTGCTGGGCGCAGTGTCCGGGCGCAGCACACCATGGGTCGCGACGCTCGTGCTCACGATAGTTGCCGCAGCATTTGTCCTGTCCGGGAACATCGCGTTTGTTGCGCAGGTCACCACGTTCGCCGTGTTCGGCCAGTTTCTCGCGGTCAATGCCGCCGTGATCGCGCTCCGGCGCTCCCACCGCGACCAGGTACGTCCGTTCGCCATCCGCGGGACGGTCGCCGGTGTCCCGGTCACCGCCGTGGTCGGCCTGGCCAGCACGCTGCTCTTCGCCGCGTTCATGGACCGCGATGCGTTGACCATCGGGGCGGTCGCGCTGGCGCTCGGGTTTGTCGTGTCACTGTTCATGCTTCGCCAACGCGAGGTCTAAGCCCCGCCTACCGCGCGAGTAACCCCAGGTCGCGCAGCTTCGCATCGACGATCGACCCCAGCGTTGGTTCTCCTGCGTCCGCGAATTCGTAGCGGGCGCGCAGGATCGGCTGCGGCACATGGACGAGCGCGGCGAGGTCGATCGGCGTGCCAGAGATGACGAAGTCCACCGGAGACGCCGCGATACTGCGCTCAAGCGCAGCCAGTTGCGACGGCCCGTACCCCAGCGCGGGCAAGACGGACTTCACATGCGGATAGCGCCTCAGCACCGCCTGGATCTCCTCGTCGACGTACGGCAACGGGTCCACGACCAACGCACCCGCTTCGACCGCCGCCGAGTATCCCGCGCCGAATGGCAGACCACCGTGCGTCAGTGTGGGGCCATCGTCCACCACCAATACGCGCCGACCCCTGACCTGCTCAGCTGAATCCAGCGTCACTGGCGAGGCCGCGCGCACCACCGCCGCGCGCGAGTTGAGCGCGCGCGCCCTGATCTCGGTCTCTACCACCTGCTCGTCGGAGGCCGCATTCACCTTCGCGAGCACCACCACGTCCGCCATCCGCAGCGTGGCCTCGCCGGGGTGATAGGCCGCCGCATCCGCTGACCGCAACGTGTCGGTCAGGACGATGTGCAGATCCGGCCGGTAGAACGGGAAGTCGTTGTTCCCGCCATCCCAGACAATGACGTCCGCCTCACGCTCGGCTTGCGCCAGCACCTCGGCATAGTCCACGCCCGCGAACACCACCGACCCAGCGGCGATATGCGGTTCGTACTCTTCGCGCTCCTCGATGGTGCATTCGGCGACATCGAGGTCTTCGCGGGACGCGAAGCGCTGCGACCGCTGACGTTCAAGGTCCCCATACGGCATCGGGTGGCGCACCACGGCCACGCGCAAGCCAGTGGCGCGGAGGTGGCGGCTGAGCCAGCGGGCGGTCTGAGACTTTCCGCAACCAGTCCTCGTCGCCGAAATCGCGATCACGGGACAGGCTGCCACGAGCATCGTGGCGCCCGGCCCCAGGATCCGGAAGTCGGCCCCCATCGCCAACGCGCGTGACCCGGCGTGCATGACCGTTTCATGCCGCACATCGCTATATGCAAAGACCACCTCGTCCACCTGCTCGCGCCGGCAGATTGCTTCGAGTTCAGTTTCTTCTTCGATCGCGATGCCGTCCGGATACAGCGGGCCAGCGAGAGAGGCCGGGTAACGCCGTCCGGCGATCCCGGGAATCTGCGTGGCGGTGAACGCCACCACTCGCACCGTCGGGTCAGCACGAAAGACGACGTTGAAGTTATGGAAATCCCGGCCGGCCGCACCCATGATCACGACGCGGCGCGGGACACCTCGGCTGTCGGCCACGGCTCGGCTACCTCTCGCTGACGGACGGCATCGCCACGATAGAGGTGTACTCGCCGCCACGCTCAGCGGACAGGCCCCTTTGTCTCCGCGTGGGCACGGTGTGCCGGAAGGCGTTCAGCCCACCGTACGGAGAACAACAGCACCGCTGAGAGTCCGAAGCCGAAGGTGTACAACCAGTAGGGAATCGAATACGACCCGGTAAGGTCGAAGAGAAACGCGCCACCGATCGACCCCGCCAGCTGCCCTACAAATGCCACCATCGCCACGCTGCCGCTGACCGCGCCGAAGTGCCGGACGCCGAACACGTGAGTGATAAACAGCGGTTCCAGCATCGGTCCGAACGCCCCACCAACACCCCACAACACCACGAAGATGGCGATGCCAGGGGTGTCCGTGTTGATGAGCAGCACGGCGAGGGCGACCCCCTGCGAGATCGCCACCGCCACTCCCACCGGGTACGGCGATCTGTACCTGGACAGGGTCATCCCGAGTGGCAACCGTGCGACTGTGCGGACCAGCGAACTCACCGCAAAGATGGCGGCCCCGGCCTGCACGCCCCGGCTACGGAAGAAGTCGATGCCTAGGTTCGTGACCGATCCCTGGCCCATGAAGAAAAGCATCAGGCCCACACCCAACAGCCAGAACGCCGTGCTGCGCAGCGCCTCGCTGGCCGTGAACCCCCAGTCGTCTTCCGCGGCAAGCAGATGCCGCCCGCGGTCGCTCCTGCCCACGCTCGGCTCCAGGCCGAGATCTGCCGGGCGATCCCGGACCAGGAACAACGCCGTCAGACCCTGCACCACCAGGATCGTGATAGCGGTGATCTGCATTGTGAACGACCAGCTCGTGCCCCTCTGCACACTCGCCAGCAGCGGCAACATCGTCGCGCCGCCAAGACTGAAGCCAATGGTGACCACGCCAATCGCAGATTGACGCTGACGCCCGTCGAACCAGCGTGTCATCAACCAGTTGAACGGGATCGGCTGCGAGAACCCACGGACGAGACCGACCAACGACCACCCGAGAAACAGCACCAGCAACCCGTCCGCCAACGAGGTGACAACAAGCGCGGCCGGAAGGAGGACGGCGCCCAGCAACAGAGGCCCCCGCGATCCGTGTCGGTCGATATACCGACCGACGAACGGGCCGACAAGCGCGGAGACCGCCTGGCCTGCCATGAACGCGGTCACCACAGGCGTGCGGGCCACGCCGAAATCGTCGGCGATCGCTGGAATCCAGAGGCCCACGGCCCAGAACGTAGCCATGTTCGAGACGGTGTTGTTGATGACGGCGGCGCAGACGAGGAGCCAGCCATAGTGCACCGGCAGGCGGTGCGCGATCGCCCTCATGGGTGCCCCCTGCCGGTCTCAAACACGGCCGGCGGCGTACCAGCCGGCGGAAGCGGCACGTTAGCATTCGGACCGCATACGGACTGACCGGCAACTGTCTCGGCCTACCGCACCCCGGCCTGAGTTCATGGCAAAGTCCCCCAGTTTGTGCAGAAATGAACTATTTGCACCTTGTTTACAGCATACGCATACACCTTGTATGCTCCCGCAGATGAGGGGCGCGATGGCGGCCATGGGTTGCCGCACGCAGAAGACTTGCGAGGGACACGATGGCCACTGAGGCGAGGCCCGAGAAGTACATCACCACTTTTCAGCAGTTGATGGAGGAAGGCCGCAAGAACGGCTACCGCCTCGACTGGCTGCTCCCGCGCGAAACGTTTGGCGCGCGGCTGGACTCGACCCCGGAGGCAGGCGGCCTGCTGCTGCAGGACATCGACCGCGGTCCGTTCGCGGAAATCCCAGACTGGTCCGACAACATGACCGGACGTCCTCGTGGCTCGCTCACGCGGGCGAACGCGGCGCGTGTCGGGAACTACTCCGTCCGCACGAAGGCCGACATCTGGCTGAAGAACGCCTCGCAGCTGTACGAAGAGGCTGTGCAGCGCCAGTGGTCCTCCGCGGTGGACGTCCCTTGGGAGACGATGGAGGAGCTGCCGGACGACATCGAGCGCGCCGAGTGCCAGCTCGCCACGTTCCTCACGGAGGTGGAGTTCGTAGCAGGCGACGTCCCGGGCAAGTGGATCTCTGAGACCACCCCGGACTACTACGAGCCGCGGATGTTCTTGATCTCTCAGATCATGGACGAGGCGCGCCACATGGATGTCTTCCGCAAACGCGCCTTCGCCAACGGCGGCGGCCTGATGTCGCAGACAACGAATGTCGCCCTCTCTGGTGGCGCCATCGACTCTGCGCGCGACTTCACGGAGATGTCCGCCCGCCTCCACATCTCCGGCGAGGGCCTGGTGCTCTCGATCTTCCGGATGGGCGAGCGCATGTCCTACAACGAAGCGGAGAAGGCGATCTACCGGTTGGCCGCCTCCGACGAGTCACGGCACGTCGCCTTCGGCGTGATGCACCTCCAGTACCTCTCGCAGACCGACCCGAAGCGCAAGGAAGAAATCCATTCCTACTTGGACGAGATCGAGATGGGCCTGGTCGCCGGCACTGGTGGACAGAACCCGGCTCAGCGTGGGACGCCGTCCAACGCGGCACTAGCGATTCTGCTCGGCGGTGGTTCCGACCCGGCCTCGATGATGGAAGGCGAGCAGATCGCGCTCGCCGTCCGACAGCGGCAGGTCAAAGAGTACGTCCAGCGCGTAAAGGTAGCTGGCCTCGGCGAGCGGTTCGAGAATGGCCGCGCGAACGCCACGCTCGCCGCGTACGTCTCGGCCTAACAGCATCATCGTTCCACTGGATGCGCGGCGTCTTGCCGCGCATCCGCCCTCGTTCCCCTGCATCGACGCCTGAGGCGTCACCGGAGGCCCCATGGTCCAGCAGCAGAACCAGCAGGCCAGCGTCAGGCGCGATTTGGACGGCAACCTCGTCCCGGAATTACCCGACCTTTCGTGGATGGACAAGACGCTCGGCTGGGGCATCAAAGCCCGTGTCGAACCGTTCGGCGGTGGCATGACCGTGGATGCCCTCAACGTCGGCGTCTACGCCGAGGTGCCAGACCACATCCCGTTCCGCAACCGTCTCCCGCGTGGGGCCTACCCCGCACCGGGCGCGGGCTCCATCGGCGGCTACTATCTGCAGGACAAACACGAGCAGTGGGCCGACTGCGCCGGCCTGCTGTACGAAGAGGCCATCTCCCGCCGTTGGTCGACCGCCACGGACATCCCCTGGGACACCGCCTGCGGGTTGCCGGATGACGTGGAGCTGGCGATCTGCCAGCTGGCCACGGAACTCTCACAGCACGCCTCCGTGGAGACCGAGGTCATCTCCGGCTGGCTTCAGAACCTGAGCCCCGGCTACCACGAGGTCAAGCTCTTCCTCTCCACGGCCACGTATGACTCCGCGCGTATGTTCGAAGGCTACCGAAAGCGCGCGATGATCAACGGTGGCGGCATGATGCTGGAGAGTCCCGGCGGCATGAACCGCGCGATCATGGAGACGTACGCCGGGTGGTCACAGACCGTCCTTGGCATGTGGTTCATCCGGAACGCGCTGGACACCACCATCCTGCGCTACCTCGCGGCCTACGGGCCGACAGAAGCCGACCGCACGCTGGCGGCACGGCTCATCCCCGACCGGATGCGGGCCGCGGCCTACGCCACAGACCACATCCGCTTCGCGATCTCAAAGAAGCCGGAGCTGCCCATCGGGTTCCAGGTCTGGCTGAACGGTGTCGAATTCGCCCAGGCACGTGACCTCCGTGACCCCGTACTGACGGAGTCGCTCGCGATCATCTTCGGACGCGGCGTCGCCGGGATGGATGCTGGCATGCAGATCGTGCGGCGGTTGCTCCAGGACTTCGTGAAGACTTACCTGTCCCGCTGCAAGCAGGCGAACCTGGACCGCAGCAAGTCGCTGACGGGGCCATTCCAGATGCTGCTTGCCGGTGCGGCCGCCCCGCCGCGGCCGCAGGCGTAGCACGAGGCTAGGGAGACAGCGTGCCGCTCTATACCTACCGCTGTGACGCCTGCGGGGCCATCTTCGAGGCGCTCGTACGCCCCGGGAAGGCTGAACCGGCAGCGTGCCAGATCTGCCAGACGGCAGCGATCAAGCGGCAACCCTCGGCGTTCGCCGTCACGCACAGCGAGGTGGACGCGCTCCGCTCGCTGGACCCGATGTACAAGCGGATGGTGGAAGACCAGATGGCGCGGACGCCGGACGCGGAGCCGATGCGCCACCTCAACAAGTTGACGCCGTTCAGCGCGGCGCAGGACCCGGGCCCCCCGATCGATTTCTAGTCGCGGTGCTCCCGCGGCAACAGAGGAAAAGGACTGACATGGCCGACATCGAGTTCCCGTCCGTCGAGTGGTTCCAGGCGCTCGCCGACATTACCAAGGAAGATCCGACCTACCGGAAGTTCGGCCGGCTCAACGCCGTCATCGTCTTCAAGTGCGGCGACAAGCACATCAGCACCAACTTCGACGTGCTGAACATCCACGAGATCCGTGAGGTGGGCGAGAACGCCCGCCGTGACGCCGATTTCGTCATCGAGATGGAGCCCGACGTCTGGCGCGGGATGTTGGACGATATCAAGAAGAACGGTCACGCGTCCCTCGACTGGACGCTGAACACGCTCGACCTGCGGTTCGACGAACCGATCCACCGCAACGAATTGCAAGACGGCTTCAAGGCGGACATGTTCTTCCGCTATAACCCCAGCCTGCAGGCGTTCTTCGATAACGCCGCGAAGATCCCCACGAAGTTCGTCGCGCCCGTCGCGTAGCCCGGCCCGCAGTATCGAGCCTGCGCGTCGCACGAAGAGGCCGCCCGATGGGCGGCCTCTCGTCTATGCCCGTGCGATCCCCTACGGCTGCATCTGGCCCGACTGGCGGTAGTGTTCGAATGCTCCACCAGCCACTTCACCATCCACCAGCAACGCCCATCCCAGGGACAGCGGTCGCTCGCCCCACGGCCCGGTCGTGCCGAAGCCGGTAATGGAGACGTAGATGACGTCCTGCTTCAACGCGCGGTCGAGTGGTAGTCGATGCCAAAACTGACGCATCACACGCGGCGTGAAATTGGCACCACGACATCGCACCCCGCCGCCACGCGCTGGAACAACTATGGAGCGCCCGCTGTGGCGAGATCGAGGCCGAGCCGACGCTTGCTGCGGAACAAATCTGGCTCCAGCTGAGCCGCGCTAGCCCGGTGTGATTCCACGCGGATGGCGTCAGCGCCGAGGTCAGCGAGGTGGCGCGTGGCAAACGGCAGGGCGGCCGCCTGCTCCATGAAGAGCACGCGGATGCCCTCAAGCAATTGATCCATGAGACTCCCTCGGCGTCGCGGAACGATACCGCTTCGTCCATCAGCGGGGGTCCCCGTACAACGTTAGAACATCGCGATGGGATTCACCGGCGAGCCCGTACCACCGAGGACAACTAGCGGTGCGATCGTGAACATGAACTCGTATTGCCCCGTCTCCGCACACACTTCCGACAGCGCCTCGAAGTTGGCGTTGTCGAGGAGCGGCAGCCCCATATGTGGGATAGCAATGACGTGCAGCGGAATGCGCTCGCCGGTGTATTCCTGGCCGGACGCCTCCTGCAAATCCCACCCCATGAGCGCCGCTTCCGTGTCATGCAGGAACTCGAGGACGGAGACGGCAACACCAGGCGTGTTCAACGGCATCGTCATCTCGAAACCCGGATTGGCGCGCCAGAACGGCTCCGCGCCCGAGCGGATGAGGACGGCATCCCCGGGCTGAGGCGTGATCCCTTGCTCCTTTGCCCAGTCCTCCAGATGCCAGCCCTCGACGGGCTCGCCAATACGGACGTGTTCGTGGCCGCGCATCCGCGGGATGTCGTACAGCACGCCGCGTGTCACGATGCCGTCCCGCCACACATCGATGGCGTTCGCCTGCGCCCCTGTCTCGGTCACGAGTGAGGCCGGTCGGTTGTTGTACATGGGCCCGCCGTTGGAGGTGAAGATGTGGCAGAGCGCATCAATGTGCGTGTTTACGAAGCCGTGGTAGGCGACACCCACATAGTCCATGCTGCTCGCAGGGCCCAACATCATCCGATGATCCGCTGGCCGGCCGTTCCGCCTCGTGTCCGGCACGGCCGCGGCGGTCGCCAACGGGTTCGCGCAGGAGACCGTACGCCCGTCTCGCACGAGGGCGGCCGCGCGGCGTCGGACGTTGGCGTCAATGAAGTTCAGCGTGCCGAACTGATCCTCGGCGCCCCAGCGGCCCCAGTTATTCAGCCGAGTCCGGTACGCCTGGTACTCCTCGGTGGTTGCCGGCTTCCGGTCACGCAGTCCCACGGTCGTCCCCCTTCACGCCTCGCTGCGGACCGCCATCGAACGGCTCCGAGCCGAGTGTCCCCGCACGGTAGTACCGGTGTCCCTCCGCAGAGGGCGGCCGGTGCGTCTGATCGACCACATGGCCGGGCTCGTCGTGCGCGTAGCGGTAGCCCTGGCCGTAGCCGAGCGTGCGCATGAGGCCGGTCGCGGCGTTCCGCAAATGCATCGGCACCGGGTCGTTACGCGTATTCCGTGCGTCCTCCGCCGCCGCCTCGTAGGCGCGGTAGGCAGAGTTCGACTTCGGCGCGCGCGCGAGGTACACCACCGCCTCCGCCAGCGGGAGCCGCGCTTCCGGCATGCCGAGGAAATGACACGCCTGCTGTGCGGCGACGGCCAGCGGCAGCGCCCGCGGGTCGGCAAGACCGACATCCTCCGCCGCGAGGATCACGATTCGGCGCGCGACGAACAAGGGGTCTTCCCCCGCCTCGAGCATCCGGGCGAGCCAGTAGAGCGCGCCGTCCGGATCAGAATCACGCATGCTCTTAATGAACGCGGATATCTGGTCGTAATGGGCGTCGCCCTCTTTGTCGTAGAGCAGCGTCGGATGCTGCGCCGCCTGTTCCACCGCCTCCAGCGTCAGGACGCGCGCGCCGCCCTCACCCGGCTCGGTGATGCGCGCCGCGAGGTCGAGGATTGTGAGCGCCGCCCGGCCATCGCCGCCCGCAGCGCGCGCGATCGCCCGCAGCACTTCGTCGCTCGTCTCCACGCCCGACCCGCCGAGTCCGCGCTCTTCATCTTCGAGAGCACGCCGCAGGATCGCTTCGATCTCCTCCAGTTCGAGCAGTTTGAGGACGAAGACACGGCAGCGCGAGAGCAGCGGCGCAACGACGTAGAACGACGGGTTCTCCGTGGTCGCGCCGATCAGCGTGACGGTGCCAGCCTCGACGTATGGGAGGAGCGCGTCCTGCTGGGCACGGTTGAAGCGGTGAATTTCATCGATGAAGAGGATCGTGCGGCGTCCGGTCAGGCGTAGACGGTCGCGCGCCTCCGCGACGGATTTCCGCATGTCTGCGACGCCGGAGTTCACGGCGGACAATTCATCGAAATGGCGCTGCGTCGCGCCAGCGATGATCGTCGCCAGGGTCGTCTTTCCGGTGCCGGGCGGCCCCCACAGGATCATCGAGGGCACGTCATCCGCCTCGATCATCCGGCGGAGCGCGGTGCCGTGGCCGATCACCCTCTGCTGGCCCACGTACTCGTCAAGGCTCGTGGGGCGCATCCGCGAGGCGAGCGGTGCACCCACCTCGGAACCAGCGCGCGCCGCAGCCCGGCCAGGCTCATCAAAGAACCCACCCTGCATCCCGGGCACATCTCCCACCCCACGCCGCGGCATGGAGGCAGTCTAGCCCTGCAAGGGCCGCGGGATGTGCCGCTCACGGTCGAACGGAAACGTCTGGGCTTCAACTTCCCGGACGAGGTCTGCGGTGGTCGCCCGGAGATGGGCGACCAGGTCATCCGGGTACGCCCAGCGGGCGCTGTGCTCGGCGAATTCATCTTCGTCGTGAACCTCGACACCGTGCTCGTAGCGGAGGACGTCCAGGTCGAGATCCACCCAGCGGATCGTGGTGCCGTCGAAGGTAGCCGGGGCGCCGAGGTTCACATACGTCAGCTGGCCGCGCGCGCCGGTGGGTTGGTGCTGGTGCATCACGTTGTACCAGCGGCCGTCCGTGAAGAAGAGCATCGTGAAGGGGTGCATCAGCACCCCTTCACCCCGGTACCCCACCCAGCGCGTACCGGGCCGGATCCAGCAGCGCAGCACCGAACCGTGCTGATCCAGCAGCATCGCGTCGTACTCGTAATGGAGCGAGCCGTCGAATTTGGTCGAAGCGATGCGCACCGGGCGGCCGCCGGAGAAGTTGGGGAGGGGGACCTCGGAGGCGGCGTCGGGCATCGCAGGCATCGTACGCCCGGACGGAGGTACGATGACGAGCACGGCCAGCAGCCGCCCGAGGAGACGCGAGTGACGACGGCAGCCCGGACCGACTACGAGGCCGTGATCGGCGTTGAGGTCCACATCCAGTTGAAGACCAAGTCGAAGATGTTCTGCGGCTGCAACCGCGAATACTTCGACACGGAACCGAACAGCCACGTCTGCCCGGTCTGCCTGGGCATGCCCGGTATGCTTCCCGTGATCAACGAGCAGGCCGTCTCCTACACCCTGCTCGCCGGCCTTGCGATGGGCTGTGAGATCCCGCGCCACTCGAAGTTCGACCGGAAGAACTATCCCTACCCCGACTTGATGAAGGGGTACCAGATTTCACAGTACGACCAGCCCTTCTGCGTCGGCGGCTCGCTCACGATCGAGGTTGACGGCGTCCAGCAGGTCGTCCATCTCGAACGCATCCACCTCGAAGAAGACACCGCCCGCCTCCTCCATCGTGACGACGGTGCGGAGACGTACTCGTTGCTGGACGTGAACCGCTCCGGGTCACCTCTGATGGAGCTGGTCACGAAGCCGGACATGCACTCTGGCGTCGAGGCGGCCACGTTCCTGCGCAAACTGCGCCAGACCATGCGCTACCTCGGCATCGCGGACGCGGACATGGAGAAGGGCGGGATGCGCGCCGACGCCAACGTCTCGATCCGCCCGCGCGGCCAGGAGGCGCTCGGCCGCAAGGTCGAGGTGAAAAACATGAACTCATTCCGCGCGGTGCAGCGGGCGATTGAGTTCGAGATCGAACGCCAATCGCGGCTCCTCGATGCCGGAGAGCGGATCAAGCAGGAGACCCGCGGCTACGTGGACGCGACCGGCGAGACGGTGTCGCAGCGGTCCAAGGAAGAGGCGAACGACTATCGCTACTTCCCGGAACCGGACCTCCCGCCGATGATCGTCGAGCCTGCCACCGTCGAAATCCTGCGTGCCCGCCTGCCGGAATTGCCGGACGCCCGCCGGGAGCGCTTTGTGCGCGAGTACGGCCTGAGCCCAGACGAGGCACGCACGCTCACTGAGTCGCGTGAGGCTGCGGACACGTACGAGGAAGCAGTGCGGCTTGCCGGGACACCCCTCGCACGCCCGGTCGCGCTGTGGTTCATCGGAGAGGTGGCGCGGCATCTGAACACGCTGGGCCACGCCGACGCTGAACTCGCGGACACGAAGGTGGGTCCAGCGCATATCGCAGAACTGACCAAGCTGGTTGCTGAAGGTGCCGTCACCGGGAGCACTGCGAAGGACATTCTGGACGCGGCGTTCGAGAGCGGCGAGATGCCGGCCGCCATCGTGGATGCTCGGGGCTTACGCGTCGTTCGCGACGAAGGCGCGGTCGAGGCGGTCGTCCGCGCGGCGATCGAGGCGAACCCGAAGGCGGTGGCGGACTACCGCGCGGGGAAGCAGGCGGCGGTTGGATTCCTCGTCGGCCAGGTGATGCGAGAAATGAAGGGGCGGGCGGACGCCTCCGGTGTAGCCGAAATTGTGCATCGGCTGCTGGACGTAACCGCGTGAAGAATAGTTTGACGCCCCGGCCAGTTGACTGTTTACTGGCTCCAGGCGGGCTGCAAGCGAGGGACGCGTGAGTCGCGACAACCTGAGCAAGTGGCTCTACGTAGGGCTGCACGTCAAACGCTGGCTGGCGCTCCTCGTCTTCGCCGTCGCGATGATGGGTCTTGGTTTTGCCTATCTCCTGCGCGAGGCCTACGTCTCCTACACTTTCCCGGCCTGGATGTACTACGTGACGCTGCAGTTCATCCCGCGCTGGCTGCGCGGGATGATGTTTGTGGCAATCGCCGGATCAATCACCGTCATCGCCGGATGGAAACTGAACCATTCGCTGGCAACTGCGCTCTTGCCCGGCCGCCCGCGCACGACCGACCTGGTCGACCTCGTCTACCGCAGCCGGACACGTGACCGGGGACCGAAAATCGTGGCGATCGGCGGTGGCACCGGACTGTCCAACCTTCTCCGCGGGCTAAAGGAGTACTCCTCCAACCTGACGGCGGTGGTGACAGTGGCGGACGATGGCGGCTCCTCCGGCCGGCTCCGGCGCGATATGAACGTGATCCCTCCGGGCGACATCCGGAACTGCATTGCCGCCCTGGCGGACGCGGAACCGCTGGTCACACAACTCTTCCAGTACCGCTTCGACGACAACGCCGGCGAGGGGATGGCCGGGCACTCCTTCGGCAACCTCTTCATCGCGGCGATGGCCGAGGTGACCGGCAGCATGGAAACCGCAATCGCGGAGACCTCGCGCGTACTGGCGGTGCGCGGCGCGATCATGCCCTCCTCGCTAGCGGACGTACGGCTGAACGCGCGCTTCGCCGACGGCACAACCGTCAGCGGCGAGTCCAATATCCCAAGACGAGGCACGCCGCCTACCGAGGTCTGGATCGAGCCTCGGGACGCCCAGGCACACCCCGCAGCAGTCGCCGCGATCCGCCAGGCGGACTTGATCGTGGTCGGCCCGGGCAGCCTCTACACCTCCGTCCTGCCCAACCTCCTTGTACGGGAGATCGGGCGGGCGGTTGTGGAATCTGGCGCGCACAAAATCTACATCGCGAACGTGGCTACCCAACACGGGGAGACGGACGGCTATACCGCCGCTGACCATTACGCCGCAATCCGCCACCACCTGGGCGAAGGAGTTGTGGACATGGTGCTGGCGAACAGCAATCTACCGTCTGAACCCCTTCCGATGGTCTGGCAGTCGGAACCGGTGCTCGCCCCTGGAGACGCCGACTACGGCGGAGCTCGCCTTGTCCTCGCCGACCTCGTCGACCGGGAGAAGCGTTACCGCCACGACACGCAGGCTCTCTCTGCCGCCATCATGCGCGCCTACTTTGAGCGTGACCTGCGCGGCCGCGCCCCCCTGGCGTACGCCCGCGGGTAGCCCCGGTCATCGCGCTTGCCGCCGAGGATGGCGAGCCGTAGCCTTCAGTGCCTATGGAACTCCGCTCTTTCCTCGCCCTGGCCACGATCCTCATCTCGGCGCTGCTGATCGTCCTCACGCTCATGCAGGTGCGAGGGACGGGATTCGGTGCGGCACTCGGTGGTCAGGACTACTCCTTCCGCACCCGCCGCGGCGTGCAGCGGACGCTGCACCGCCTGACGATCATCGTCGCCGTTGTCTTCGTGGCAATCGCCGCCTGGAGCGTGGCGGCGTCCTGAGCCATCCTGCCCGCTGATGCGCCTCCTGCGCGTCCCGCGTCGCCTGCTGCTCCCCGCATTGCTGGTCGCCGGGCTCAGCTTCACCGCGGGCGTCGTGCTGCTCGGCGGACGTTCGGGCCCACCTGGCCTCCTCGTGGAAGCCGTAGTTGGGGATGTCCGGCGCACTAGCCCGCTCGCCACCCTCACTACGGAGGCCGAGGGGGATGTCGTCGCGCTCGTCTTTGCCGGGCTCATGCGCCCCGGCCCGGACGGGATGCCCGAAGCCGACTTAGCAGAGTCATGGGAGGTCACGCCAGACGGTCTCACCTATACGTTCCGGCTTCGGCCTGGCCTTGTCTGGCATGACGGTGTGGCCCTCACCACTTCCGACGTCGCATTCACCATCGAACAAATCCAGGCGCCGGACTTCAACGGGCCATCGGCGCTCTCCACCGCGTGGGCAGGTGTGCAGGTCTTCGCCGCCGACCCACGGACGGTGCTGTTCCACCTCGTCGAGCCGTCAGCGGAGTTCCTCTCGCGCGTCTCCATCGGCCTTGTCCCGCGCCACCTGGGCAGCGAGATGAGCGGCCACGGCTTCAATATCCCCGCCTTTGAACGCCAGCCAGTCGGCGCGGGGCCGTACCGCGTACGCGCCGTCGAGGATGGCCGTGTGCGCCTCGAACGGTTCGAGCGATACGCACACGGCGCGCCCCATATCAGACGGATTGAGTTGCGGCTGGCGCGGGACGCGGCGGAACAGGCACGCCTGCTCGCGCAGGGCGACGCCGATGCCGCGTTGCTGGGTGAGGCTCCAACAGAAGCAGAAGGCCGGGTCGCCGAGCGACGCGACTTGCGCGCGATCTCGCTCACGCGGAGCGCATACACGCTGGTCTATTTCAACCTGCACCTTGCCCCGTTGGACGATCTGGCAACGCGACGCGCTCTCGCCGCCGCGCTCGACCGTCCAGCGCTGA
Source organism: Dehalococcoidia bacterium (assembly GCA_003599735.1). Lineage (GTDB taxonomy): Bacteria > Chloroflexota > Dehalococcoidia > UBA2979 > UBA2979 > SURF-43. The sequence goes on from QZJI01000052.1 coordinate 23,554, forward strand.
CGTCCATCGTCGGGCGAGGTCTCCCCGGTTCCACACCGTTCGTGCCTGGGACGTGGGCAGAGATGCCCCCCGGCGGGGCTCCCTCTGACGCCAGTGTGATGCTGGAGACGGCAGGCTGGCGGATGGAGGGTGATGGCGTGCGCCGGAAGAACGGCCAGGCGCTCACACTTGAAGTCGCGACCAACGACGAACCCGCCCGGCGTGCGCTCGCCGAAGCGGTCGCGGCACAATGGCGACGGCGCGGCGCGCAGGTGACGGTGACCGCACTACCCGCGAACGTGCTCGTACAGGAGCGGCTGCGCCGGGGCGCATACCAGGCGGCCCTCTACGGCTGGGACTCGGGCCTCGATCCCGACCCGTATCCGGGCTGGCACAGCACGCAAACCGGCGGACGCGGTGCGAATATCGCCGGCTTCCAGGACCGCGAAGCGGACACGCTCCTGGAGGCGGCACGCACCACCCTCGACGTAGGTGAGCGGCGCGAGCTATACGCACTCTTTACGGCACGGTTCAGCGGACAGGCCGCAAGCGCCGTGCTCTACTACCCCCAACGGCCGTATGTGCTGCCAGCGCGTCTGCGTGGCTTCACGCCCGGCATGCTGTTCACGCCGGGCAGCCGTTTCCGGGACGTCCACCTCTGGCAACTGGGATAGGAGGAGGCGCATGCGAATCGTCTTCTTCGGATCGCCGGACTACGCCGTACCCTCGCTGCGAGCCTGCCTTGCCCTCTCGAATGCCGAGGTCATCGCGGTCGTGACCCAACCGGACCGCCCGCGTGGACGCTCGGGCGTGGCCCTTCCGACACCGGTGAAGGCGCTGGCCGTGAAGGCTGGCATCCGCATAATCCTGCAGCCAGAGCGGATCCGCCGCGACATCGCGGACACCATCGCGGCGCTTCAGCCGGACATTGGCGTGGTCGCCGCTTCCGGGCACATCCTGCCGTCATATCTCCTCGCGCTCTTTCCGCACCGCGTGCTGAACGTGCATGCCTCGCTGCTGCCTCGGCACCGAGGCGCCTCTGCCGTCGCCAGCGCCATCCTCGCCGGGGACGCGGAGACGGGCGCCACGATCATGGAAGTTGTGCGGGAGGTCGACGCCGGGCCTGTCGTCGCGCAGACACGGCTCCCGATCGGCCCGCTCGACACTACCGGCACCCTCACCACGCGGATCGCGGAGGCCGGTGCGGTTTTGCTCGGCGACGTGCTCCCGCGCTGGGTCGCCGGCGCACTGGCCTCTGTGCCGCAGAATGCCTCCGAAGCGACGTTCGCCCCCAAGCTCACGAAGGAGGATGGGAGGATTGACTGGTCGCGCTCCGCAGCCGAGATCGACCGTGCCATCCGGGCCTTCCAACCATGGCCCACCGCCTTTACCACCTATCAGGACGCACCGTTCACCGTGCATGCCGCCTGGCCGATCCCGATAGCCCTCGATGTGCCGCCGGGGACGGTAGTCGCTGGAGACGGCGAACTGCTCACACCGCTCCTTCCCGGCCGAGTGTCGCGCGCGCTCGTCGCTTGCGGGCAAGGCGCACTCGCAATCCTCACCATCCAACGTCCGGGGAAACGTCCCACACCGATCGAGGCGTACCTGAACGGCGACCGCGCGTTCATCGGATCGCGGCTAGGCGCGTAGGATCGATCTGATGCGCCACCTGCTCGACCTTTCGAAGGACGAACTGTCCGCGTGGCTCGCCGAACATGGCGAGCCACGCTACCGCGCGCCCCAGATCGCCCGCTGGGCGCTCCAGCGCGGTGTGACCGACTTCGAGGCGATGACGGACCTCCCGGCCCCGTTGCGTGCCACACTGGCCTCGGAGTTCACACTCGCGCCGTTGCCAGCGCTGGCCACACGGATCGCGGACAACGGCGATACAACGAAGGTGCTGCTCGACCTCGACGGCAACGGTCAGGCGGTAGAGGCGGTGCGGATGGCGTATGACCCGGACGAGGACGGCGTCCCGGATCGCACGACTGTCTGCGTCTCGACCCAGGTGGGATGCGCGATGGCGTGTGCCTTCTGCGCTACCGGGCAGCAGGGGTTCACCCGCAACCTCCGCCCCTCCGAGATCCTGGCACAGATCCTCCATTTCACGCGGGAGCGCCGCGTGACAAATGTCGTGTTCATGGGGATGGGTGAGCCGCTCGCCAACTATGCGGCGACGTTGCGCGCGGTGCGCTGGATGGTTGACCCTGACGGCCTGGACATGCGCCAGCGGGGGATCACGATTTCCACGGTTGGAGTCGTGAGCGGAATCCGTCGGCTGGCCACTGAGGGGCTACAGGTCGGGCTCACTATCTCGCTGCATGCGCCAGACGACGAGCTCCGCCGCCGTCTGATCCCAACTTCCGGCGGCACAACAATCGACGATCTGATCGAAGCCGCGCGCGAATACACCGAGACGCGGGGACGCCGCGTTACGTTCGCCTACGCGCTGCTGGAGCATGTAAACGACGAACCAGAGCAGGCGCGCCGGCTGGCGCAGCGGCTCCGCGGCCTGCAGGCACATGTGAACCTCATCCCCTACAACCCCACGGCGGGGGCCGGGCTCCGACGCCCCAGCCGAGAGCGGGTGCGCGCCTTCCAGCGCGAACTGCAGGCGGCTGGCATCAACGCCACGGTCCGTGTCGAACGCGGGCAGGAGATCGCCGCCGCATGCGGCCAGTTGCGTACCGACGTCCTGGGAAAGCCCAAAAACGACGAGGCCACCTCGCAGGCAGCCTCAATCGAATGGCACGGGTAAGCCCTAATCCCCGACGGCGGAAGCCGCGGCGCGAGATGCCTGCACCGCCACAACACCCTGGTCAGGCGACGCATGCAGCTTCAACCCCGGCGGGACGCGAAGATCCTTTACTTGGATGTGGTCACCGATCTCGATCAGGCCAGTGACGGAGACTTCCAGGTGCTCCGGGATCGAGTGCGGCAACCCCTCGACCTCGATGTGGTCGAGCGCGTGGATGAGGACGCCGCCGAATTTGTGGACGGCCGGGGCCTCCCCTGTGATGGTCACCGGGATCGTCGCCTTGATGATCCTGCTGAGGTCAACCTGGTACATGTCCAAGTGGAGGATCTTCCGGTTGACCGGCTCCAGTTCCACGTTCCGGACGACCACGGGGCGCGTCTGCATCTCACCTTCGACCTGGATATTGATCAGCGTGTTCAGGCCGTGGGCATTGAGGAGGTCGCGCGCCTCCACGTACGGCAACTGAACAGCGACAGACTCCTGTGCACGACCGTAGATGTTGGCGGGCAGCACACCTTCGCGGCGGAGCGTGGCAACGCGCTTCCCGATCACGGAACGGCGTTGCACCTGGTAAGTGTCGGTCATATGAGTGTCCTCGGAACATGGATTCGGAGCGGTGCCCGCCCAGCGACAACGCTCCCACGTTACGAAGGGGCTGGGAGAGGGTCAAGCCGCATGAGCCATGCCGGGGCGGATGGCGGCACAGACCGGATTCCGGTCTATACTCGATCTACCACCGCGCGCGGCGCCGCGGCACCGGCGTCAGAACGAGGCAGGCACGTCCCCATGGGCGAACCCGACCGCCTCGAACGTGAGATCGAAGAGATCCTGGGAAAGATCGAGAACTTCCCGGGGCCTGAGGCGCGGCGCGCCCGGAAACCGCTCAGCCGGCCAGTGGGCGACGCAGTCGTCAAGCGTCAGCGGGCGATGGTCCGCGAACTTTCCCGAATCTCCGTCTCCCAGGTCATGCTCTTTTCCTTCCTCCTGATCCTCGGCTCGTTTTTCTTCCGCGAGGCAGGCATCGTGGCAGCCTGGGCGCTCTACGGCGGAGTCATCCTGTTCGTGGTCTCCTTCGCAATCATGATGTTCGGAAACCGGGGTCGCTTCTCCCCCAGTCACCAAGAGACCGTGTGGCGCGGTCGGAACGTTTCCTACGGCACATACGCACGCCCAACCGTCCGAGGGCGCGTTGCTGGCCAATCCGCCCCCACATTGCTCATCCGGATCCGACGATGGTGGGCTCACCGCATGAATCGCAGCCGCTCGTAGACACTTCGATACGGGCATGACTATGCGCTCTCGCCCCGTCAGGGGTGTTGTTATGTCGCGATATCTTTTCCCCGCAACCACACTCATGGTGGCGTTCCTGTTCGCTGGTTGCAGCGAACAGGAAGCGGTACCGCAGGCTGCGGCCGCCGTTGCTGAAACAACGGTCGCCTCCAGCACCTTTCCTGCACCCAATACAGCCGTCCCTCCCTCGAAAGCCGACCCGGACCGCGTCCTCGCCCACCTGAAGGTGCTGGCGGGCGACATCGGCACTCGCGTCGCCGGCACCGACGGCGAACGCCGGGCCGCCGAATACATCGCGACGACCCTGCGCGCAGCGGGCTACACCGTGGTCATGGAGCCATTCACATTCGACCTGCGCTACGACCTTTCCGCTATCCGGTTCACGGACGGCTCCCTGAAGGCACTGGCGCTCACCGGCTCCCCGGAGGCGGAAGCACGCGGCACCCCTGTGATGGCTGGCATGGGTCGTCCGGAGGACTTCAGTCTGCGCGATGTCCGAGGCAAGGTTGTGGTCGTGGATCGTGGAGTAGTCCCCTTTGGCCAGAAGGCCGCGAACGCCCAGGGGGCCGGCGCCGTGGCGCTCATTGTCGTGAACAATGAGGATGGCGCATTCCGTGGGACGCTCGGCGACGTCAAAGTCTCGATCCCGGCCGTGGGCGTTGAACGTGCGGAGCGCGCGCGGTTGGTCGACCTTGCACAGGCGGGCGGCACACTCATCGTGGCCGCTGCCGCCGGCTCGAAGCAGACACCCTCGCAGAACGTCGTCGGACGCAACGGCGAGAAGTGCGAAGCCTACCTAGGTGCGCACTTCGACAGCGTGCCGGAGGGCCCAGGCGCGAACGACAACGCGAGCGGCATCGCGATGATCCTCGAACTCGCGCGCACCAACCGGCGCCCTGGCCTCTGTGTGATCGCCTTCGGCGCGGAAGAGTACGGGCTGTGGGGGTCGCAAGCCTTTGTGAAGCAGCACCCCATGGCGGGCGTGCGTTTCCTGCTCAACTTCGACATGGTCGGCAAGATCACCGACGCACAGATCGTGGGTGAACCGGCACTGCAAGAGAAAGTGCTCGGACTGCTTAAGCAGGCCGGCAAAACGGGATTCCGCGCGGGCCAGTTCCCACCGTTCGCGTCATCCGACCATGCCTCGTTTGTCTCGGCGGGTGTCCCAGCGGTCACATTCCACTCCGGGGACGATCCACTGATTCACGATCCACGAGATTCGACCGCGAACGTCGAGCGGGCGTCCATCGAGACCATGCTCGCGGCGGGCGACCTCGCCATCGACGGGCTCATGACCGCCCGGTAGGTTTGTGCTGGTTGTCCCGCACATGCGCCGGTATCTACGATGCGAGGGCGCATGCTGACACTTCAGAATTTTCGCCCCACGCTCCTCGCCCCGTTCGTCCTGACGACGGCCCTGGTAGTCGCCTGCGGGAAATCGGATCCGCCGCCGCCGCCGGGGCTGCCCACGGCGTCTCCATTCGCGAAGGTGCCGGAGCCGACGATTGTCCCGGCAGGGGCGCGGACACTCAGCGGGGGCACGCCGACACCAGTCCCGACGCCCACCGCCACATCCACACCCGCCGCTGAGGCGACCTACACCGTTGTCGCGGGTGACGCGATGTCACTCATCGCGGAGCGGTTCGGCACGACCTCGGCGGCGATCCGCGCGGCAAACAACCTGCCGAACGATGACGTACGCATCGGCCAGGTACTGAAGATCCCGCGCCCGACCGCTGGGACGGCACCAACCCCGGGGCCGACCATCGGTCCGCCGAGACCCACGCCGCCGCCGGTCACCAGCGAGTCTTACGTCGTGAAGCCCGGCGACACCGCATTCGGGATCGCGCTAGCGTTCCAAGTCACACTTACGGAGCTGGAAGAGGCAAACGGGGTTCCGCCCGGCGGGCTGAATAACATCAAGGCGGGTGAGACAATCAAAGTCCCGAAGCAACGGTAGAACTTAAATCCGCTGGTGCTCAGGCTGATCTGAATCTGCCCGCGGGTTTCCGCAACTGGGGCGGCCAGATACGATGCCGCGTGGCCCCTCGCTGGGGGATGTGGGGAGACCGCCCGGATGACCTCGATCGAACAGGCCCTGGATGACCTGACGCAGTTGAAGGCAAGCGCCGCGCTTGGCGGCGGCCCGGAGCGGGTGGAGGCACAACACGCCCGTGGGAAGATGACCGCCCGCGAACGGATCGCCACGCTGGTCGACCCCGGTACCTTCGAGGAGATCGACGCACTGGCCGCCGACTGGAACGACGAGGACGGCGAACGGTTCTACGGCGACGCCGTGGTCACCGGCTGGGGCAAGATCGACGGGCGCACCGCCTGCGTCTTCGCCCAGGACTTCACCGTCTACGGCGGCTCGCTCGGCGAAGTCGTCGGCATGAAGATCGCAAAGTTGATGGACGTGGCGCTGAAGTCAGGCGTCCCCATCGTGGGTCTGAACGACTCCGGCGGCGCCCGTATCCAGGAGGGTGTCTCCTCACTGGGTGGGTACGGCGAGATTTTCTACCGCAACGTGCAGGCCTCGGGTGTCATCCCGCAGATCAGCGTCATCCTCGGCCCCTGCGCGGGCGGCGCTGTCTATTCGCCCGCGCTGACCGACTTCATCTTCATGGTCGAGAAGACGAGCCAAATGTTCCTCACTGGCCCGGACGTCATCCTCTCCGTCACCGGCGAACAGACGACCGTCGAAGAGTTGGGTGGGGCCGCCTCGCACGTCTCGAAGTCAGGCGTGGCGCATTTCTCATTCAAGGACGAGCAGGAGTGCCTCGAAGAGGTCCGGCGCCTGCTCTCCTATCTCCCGCAGAACAACATGGACGACGCTCCCTCGCAGGACACCGGCGACCCGATCGACCGACGCCTCGACGACATCATGACCATCGTCCCTGGCGCCTCAGATAAGCAATACGACGTCCGGGACGTGATCGAACGGCTCGTCGACAACGGCGAGTTGATGGAAGTCCATGAGTACTTCGCGCCGAACATCGTGTGTGGCCTCGGGCGAATCGGCGGCGCGGCTGTCGGGATCGTCGCCAATCAGCCGCTCTACCTCGGCGGCGTGCTGGACATCGACTCTTCGCGGAAGGCGGCGCGGTTCGTGCGCTTTTGCGACTCGTTCAACATTCCGATTGTGACCCTGGTGGATGTGCCGGGCTTCCTGCCCGGCGTGTCGCAGGAGTACGGCGGCATCATCTCGCACGGCGCGAAGCTCGTGTACGCATATGCCGCGGCGACGGTACCGAAAGTCACGGTGATCCTGCGCAAGGCGTTCGGTGGGGCATACGACGCGATGGGATCGAAGCACCTGGGCGCTGACGTGAACTACGCGTGGCCCACGGCGGCCATCGCGGTCATGGCCGGTAGCCAGGCGGTGAACATCGTCAGCCGCCGGGAAATCGCCTCCGCGGCCGACCCCGATGCCGAGCGTAAGCGGCTCATAGAGGAGTACGCACAGCGGTTGGAACACCCCTACATCGCCGCCGCCAAGGGGTACATCGACGACGTGATCGACCCGCGAGACACGCGGCTGAAGGTCGCTCACGCGCTGGAGATGCTCCGGACGAAGTCTGTCCAGGTGCCCGGCAAGAAGCACGGGAACATCCCGCTTTAGGGCCGCTACCGGGCCTTCCCGGCGGCCCTGACCGCCCGCGCCGCTATCCGTCACGGGCGGTATACTCCTGCCGCCGCACGGCATGCCCCATTCCCGGGCCCAACGGGCCGCCTCGCGTGACGTCGCGCGGCGGCAGTCGCGGGAAGGGGGCCGCGTCCGCCTCCTGGCATCGCCTGGATGAGCGTGCGCGGCGACCAGAGGGCCGCTTCAGCCTCGTCGGAGGAGCGCCCACATGGCCAAGATCGCTGTGAAGAACGCCGTCGCCGAACTCGACGGTGACGAGATGACTCGCATCATCTGGGGGTTCATCAAGGATCGGCTGATCCTCCCCTACCTCGACATCAAACTCGAATACTACGACCTGAGCATCCAGTACCGTGACCAGACCAGTGATCAGGTCACCGTGGATGCGGCGAACGCGATCAAGCGGTTAGGCGTGGGCGTGAAATGCGCCACCATCACCCCAGACGAGGCGCGCGTCCAGGAGTTCGGGCTGAAGGAGATGTGGAAATCCCCCAACGGGACGATCCGGAACATCTTGGGCGGCACCGTCTTCCGCGAGCCGATCATCTGCACCAACATTCCGCGCCTCATCCCGGGCTGGACGGAGCCGATCGTCATCGGCCGCCACGCCTACGGCGACCAGTACCGCGCGACAGACGTGAAGCTGAAGGGCGCCGGGACGCTCTCGATGACCTTCGCCCCCGCTGACGGCAGTGCGCCGAAAACGTGGGAGGTGATGAAGTTCACCGACGACGCCATCGCGATGGCGATGTACAACACGGACGAATCGATCCGCGGGTTTGCGCAGGCATGCTTCAACTACACCCTGCAACGCAACTACCCGATGTACCTCTCCACGAAGAACACGATCCTGAAAGCCTACGACGGCCGCTTCAAGGACATCTTTGAGGAGGTTTACCAGACTGAGTTCAAGGCGCGAATGGACGCGCAGAAACTCACGTACGAACACCGGCTGATTGACGACATGGTCGCCTCCGTCCTCAAGTGGAGCGGCGGTATCGTCTGGGCCTGCAAGAACTACGACGGCGATGTCCAGTCGGACATCGTCGCGCAGGGCTTTGGCTCGCTCGGCATGATGTCCTCCGTCCTCCTCACGCCTGACGGCGCCACGGTGGAAGCCGAGGCAGCGCACGGCACGGTCACGCGTCATTACCGCGAGCACCAGGCCGGCCGCGCCACTTCCACGAACCCGATCGCCTCGATTTTCGCGTGGACACGCGGCCTCGCGCACCGCGCCAAGCTCGACGACAACCGCGACCTTGCGGCCTTTGCGTCGGCGCTGGAGAAAGTCTGCATCGCCACGGTGGAAGGCGGCCAGATGACGAAGGACCTCGCGATCCTCGTCGGACCTGACCAGCCATGGCTCACGACCCAGGAATTCCTGGCGGCACTGGACACGAACCTCCAGGCCGCGATGAAGGCGTAAGCGCCAGAGCACTTCTGTAGCACAACAGCGCAGCCTCGGCGGAGCGTTTCCGACGCGAGGCCTGCGGAGAAGGGAATCTCGATGCGCCAGAAAGTCACGATTGTCGGAGCCGGCAACACCGGCGCCACGATGGGCCAGATCCTTGCCGCCCGCGGCTATGCAGATGTCGTGCTGATCGACATCGTGGAAGGCCTGCCGCAGGGCAAGGCACTCGACATCGCGGAGTCCGCGCCGTGGTCGCGTACCTCATCGTCCATCCGCGGCACGAACGACTGGGCCGACACCGCGGGCTCTGATGTCGTCGTCATTACGTCGGGTGTCGCCCGGAAGCCCGGGATGACGCGCGAGGACCTGCTCAGCGTAAACGCCGGCATCGTGCGTTCGGTCGTAGGCCAGGCCGCAAAGCACTCGCCAAACGCAACGCTCGTGATCTTCGCCAACCCAATGGATGCGATGTGTCATGTCGCCATCGAGGCCTCCGGGTTCCCGCGGGAGCGAGTTGTGGGACAGGGTGGGATGCTGGACACCGCCCGCTACCGCACGTTCATTGCGATGGAGGCGAAGACTTCCGTGAAGGACGTTTCGGCCTGGGTCCTCGGCGGCCACACCGAGGCGACGATGGTCCCGCTGACCTCGAACGCGACCGTCGGCGGGGTGCCGCTGGCGCAATTGCTGCCGGCGGCACAGGTGGAAGCCGTGGCAAACCGCGCGAAGCGAGGCGGCGCGGAGATTGTCGATCTGCTGAAGACGGGGTCAGCGTTCGTCGCGCCCGCGGTCGCCACCATCGAGATGGTGGACTCCATCCTGCTTGACGAACAGCGGATTATCCCCTGCTGCGCGCTGCTAGACGGCCAGTGGGGCATCAAGGACGCTTTCGTCGGCGCGCCGGTGCGCCTCGGCAAGGGCGGCATCCAGCAGGTGTTCGAGATCCCCGTCTCCAATGCGGAGCGCGAGGCGATTGTCGCGGCTGGCGTCGCCGTGAAGGAACTGGTCGCCGCGACCCCGAAGGGCTAATCCGATGGCGATGCGTACCGAGACAGACACGTTCGGCCCGATCGAGGTTCCCGGGGACAAGTACTGGGGCGCGCAAACCCAGCGATCCCTGGAGAACTTCAAGATCGGTATTGAGCGGATGCCCCGCCCGCTGATCCGCGGCATGGGCATCGTGAAGTACTGCTCCGCCGAGGTGAACGAGGATCTCGGCAAGATCGATGCGGATCGCGCTAGTGCGATGAAGCGCGCGGCGCAGGAGGTGATCGACGGCGCCCTCGACGACCATTTCCCGCTCGTCGTCTGGCAGACCGGTTCTGGCACGCAAAGCAACATGAACGTGAACGAGGTCATCTCGAACCGCGCCATCGAGATGATGGGCGGTGTGATGGGGTCGAAGCAGCCCGTCCACCCGAACGACCACGTCAACATGTCGCAGTCCTCAAACGACACATTCCCCGGCGCGATGAGCGTCGCGACGGCCGAGCAGATCGTGCATCACTTGGTCCCCGCCCTCGCCTACCTCCGCGACGCGCTCGCGGCGAAGATGCGCAAATTCGACAGCATCGTGAAGATCGGCCGCACTCACCTGATGGACGCGGTGCCGCTCACGCTGGGCCAGGAGTTCTCCGGCTACGTCCAGCAGGTTGCGTATGGCATCGCACGCGTCGAGTCCGTCCTGCCAAGGCTGTACGAGCTGGCCCTCGGTGGCACCGCTGTCGGCACCGGACTGAACACGCATCCGGAGTACGCGGTGCGCGTGGCGGAGAAGATCCGCGCATACACGGGGCTGCCATTCGTCACCGCGCCGAACAAGTTTGAGTCCCTCGCCGCACATGACGCACAGGTCGAGCTCGCCGGACAGTTGAACACGATCGCCACGTCGTGCATGAAGATCGCCAACGACATCCGCATGCTTGGATCCGGCCCGCGCGCAGGCCTCGGCGAATTGATGCTGCCGGAGAACGAGCCGGGTTCCAGCATCATGCCGGGCAAGGTGAACCCCACCCAGTCCGAGGCGATGACGATGGTCTGTGCCCAGGTGATGGGGAACGCGGTCAGCGTCTCCATCGGCGGCGCCACGGGACATTTTGAGCTCAACGTGTTCAAGCCGGTCATCGTCTACAACAACCTGCAGAGCATCCGCCTGCTGGGTGACGCCGCACGGTCGTTCACGGACAACTGCGTTGTGGGCATTGAGGCGAACGAGCGTCGCATCCGCGAGCTCATGGAGTCCTCGTTGATGCTGGTGACGGCGCTCAACCCGCACATCGGTTACGACAATGCGGCAAAGATCGCAAAGAAGGCCCACCACGATGGCACTACGCTCCGCGAGGCGGCGCTGTCGTTAGGCCTCGTCACCGACGAGCAGTTCCGCGAGTGGATCAAGCCTGAAGAGATGACGCGGCCGTAGGGATCCCGTGTCAGTCGCGTCGGGAAGAGTGCCGCTGCTCCCACGCCAGGACGAAACCAGCCGTCAGGGCTGCTGCGACGCCAAGCGCCAGGCTGGCAAACGCGAAACTGACCGCGGCCCCAACAGCCGCGCCGGCCACCACGGGCGCCCAGTATCCTGGCAGATACATTCGCTGACCACTGCGCCGCGACCGCGGTTCACGCCTCGACATCGGCGTACCTGAAATCTATTTCTTGCCGAAGAGCTTCCGGCCGATCGCGCGAATCGGATCGTAGTACTCGTCCACCCGGCGCTCTTTGAGCGGGATGATCGCGTTGTCAGTGATGTGGATACCCTCCGGGCAGACCTCGGTGCAGCACTTGGTAATGTTGCAGTAGTCGAGACCGAAACCGTGGGCTACGGTAGCCGACTTCGGGTTCTGGTCCAGCGGGTGCATCGCCACGTTTGCCAGCTGCACAAAGAAGCGCGGGCCAGCGAAGTTCCCCTGGTTTTCCGGATGGTCACGGATGACGTGGCACACATCCTGGCAGATGTAGCACTCGATGCACTTGCGGAACTCTTGCTCGCGGTCGATGTCGATCTGCTGCATCCGCCGGTGGCCTGACGCGTCTGGGCCACTGAGCTTCAACTCCGGCATCGTCTCCGCCACGCGGTAGTTCCATGAGACGTCCGTGACTAGGTCACGGATGATGGGGAACGTCTTCAGCGGCGCGATGGTGATCGTCTCACCATCGACGAAGGTGCCCATACGGGTCATGCACTGGAGTTTCGGCTTGCCGTTGATCTCCGCGCTGCAAGAGCCGCACTTGCCAGCCTTGCAGTTCCACCGGACGGCGAGGTCGCCCGCCTGCGTCGCCTGCAGGCGATGCACGACGTCCAACACCACCATGCCCTCTTCATACTCGACGTCATATTCGACGTAGTCGCCACTGTCGTCGCCGCGCCAGACCTTCAGGTGTGCTTTCGGCATGGCCCTACTCCTCGAACAGTTTCTTCAGTTCGTCGGGCATCTCAGGCAGGGGTTCCTGGACGACGCTTACGGCCGTCCCGCGCTCTCGGACCACCACATTCACCTTGCCGAAGTCGCCGCTGGCGTTCGGGAAGTCATCGCGCGTATGTCCACCACGGCTTTCCTTGCGCTCGATCGCCGCCATGGTGATGGCTTCCGCCACACGCAGCATGTGCTCCATGTCCAGCGCGAGGTGCCAGCCGGTGTTGTACTGGATGTGCCCTTCCACCTGCACCTGCGTGAGGCGTTCCCGCAGTTCAGCGATCTTTACCAGCGCCTGACGCATCTCGCTGTCCGTGCGGATAATACCGACGTTCTCCTGCATGCAGTCCTGGAGCTCCTTGTGGAGGGTGTACGGGTTCTCCCGTCCGCCCTCGAACGGCTTCAGGATCGAAGCGGAGCGTTCCGCGATCGCACCCTGGTCCACGGACGGCTGGCCGCTGAGACCGAGCGCGTACTTTGCCGCATTCTCACCGGCGCGCCGGCCAAACACGACGAGGTCGGAAAGCGAGTTGCCGCCAAGACGGTTCGAACCATGCATGCCGCCGGCCACCTCGCCCGCGGCGTACAGGCCCGGGACGGTCGAGGCCGCCGTCTCCGCGTCCACGCGGACGCCCCCCATCGCGTAGTGCGCGGTCGGGCCGACTTCCATCGGCTCCTTGGTGATGTCCACGCCGGCCAGCTGCATGAACTGGTGGTACATCGAAGGCAACCGGCGCTTGATGTATTCCTCGCTGCGACGTGAAGCGATGTCCAGGAAGACACCGCCGTGCGGCGTGCCGCGGCCCGCCTTGACCTCCGAGTTGATCGCGCGGGCGACCTCGTCACGCGGGAGCAGGTCCGGCGTCCGCCGGGCATTGACCTTGTCATCGTACCAGCGGTCCGCCTCGGCCTCCGTGTCGGCCGTCTCTGAGGCGAACATCGGCGGGATGTAGTTGAACATGAAGCGTTCGCCGCTGGTGTTCTTCAGCGTACCGCCGTCGCCGCGGACGCCTTCCGTCACCAGGATGCCACGCACGGATGGCGGCCAGACCATCCCCGTGGGGTGGAACTGCACGAACTCCATGTCGATCATGTCCGCGCCGGCCTGCATTGCAAGCGAGTGACCGTCACCTGTGCCCTCCCAAGAGTTGGAGGTGATGGCGAACACCTTGCCGAGGCCGCCAGTCGCGATCACGACTGCCTTCGCGCGGAACAAGACCATCCGGCCGGATTCGCGCCAGTAGCCAAGCGCGCCCGAGATCCGGTCGCCGTCCTTCAACAGACGGTTGACCGTGCATTCCTGGTGGACCTCAATGCCCCGATGCACCGCATGCTGTTGGAGCGTGCGGATCATCTCGAGGCCGGTGCGGTCGCCGACGTGCGCCAGGCGCGCGTAACGGTGGCCGCCGAAGTCGCGCTGCAGGATGCGGCCGTCCGCGGTGCGGTCGAAGAGGGCGCCCCACTCCTCGAGTTCCTTCACGCGGTCCGGGGCCTCTTGGGCGTGGATCTGGGCCATGCGCCAGTTGTTGAGCATCTTGCCGCCACGCATCGTGTCGCGGAAATGGACCTGCCAGTTGTCCTCTGAGTAGACGTTGCCCATCGCGGCAGCGATACCGCCCTCGGCCATGACGGTGTGCGCCTTGCCGAGGAGCGACTTGCATACCAGCCCGGTCCGCGCGCCCAGAGCGGAGGCCTCGACGGCCGCACGCAGTCCGGCGCCACCTGCGCCAATGACCAGCACGTCGTATTCGTGGGTCTCGATGTCCGCCATTTCGCCTCCGGGACCTGCGCCAGGCGCGTCCGTTAGAAGTTGGACCAGGTATTGAGGTCGGTCAGCACGCCGTTGGCGACCAAATGCACATACAAGTCAGCCAGGCCGACGCTGATGAGGCTCGCCCATGCCCACCCTTTGTGGTGTTCGTTCGCGAGCGACAGGATGTCCCATGCCTTGCGGCGCGTGCGCGTGTAGCTGCTGCACGAGAAGCAGTCGAGGCCGCCGCCGATCAGATGTCGAAGCGAGTGGCAGCTGAGCGTGTACATCATCAGCAGGAACGCGTTCACGGTGAGGATCAACGAACCAACACCGACACCCAGTCCCTCGCCGTCCAACCAGAACGCCTTGAGCGCGCCGTACCAAAGGATGGGGATGAAGACGAGCGCGACATAGAGAAAGAGCCGGTGGGCGTTTTGCAGGACGAAGGGGAACTTGCTCTCGCCGGAGTACGACTTCGCCGGCTCGGTGACCGCGCAGCCGGGAGGGCTCATGAAGAACGAGCGGTAATATGTACGGCGGTAGTAGTAGCAGGTGGTGCGGAACCCGAGCGGTGCCCAGAGGATGAACACCGCCGGTGAGATCCATTCGGGCACCCAGCCCGGCTTGATCAGCGGTTCGAAGAATGGCGAGAGGTAGGGCCCGGCCTCGAAGTGCCACGAGTTGCCTAGGATTAGGGCCGACACCGTGGAATAGATGACGAAGGCCAGCAGGCCCCCACCGAAGAGTGCCGGCTCAATCCACCAGCGGTCGACCCGTTGCGTTTTGCCGTAGCGCCGCTGAATGTCGGTGGCCTGCGCCATACCCTGCGCCTCTCATCGTCCGGCCGGAGGCGCCTCCGAGGGCGCCGCCTGAAGCCGTCAATCCCCCGTCAGAGTCCCGACCGTGACTGACTATTGTGGGAACCGTACCCACGGTCAAGTCTGCCGAGCGCCCGCAGCCCTCGAATCTCTAACTCCGCCGGATACTACGCGCCCCAGGGCACCCCCGCACAATTCCCGCAAGGTTCAAGTACCCCAGATTAGATACTGGCCCGCCGCTGGTACTGGTCGTAGAGCGTGAGGGCGATCAGGGTCTTCGAGTCCTCGATCTTGCCTGATGCGACAGCAGTTCGAACCTCCTCCAGCGTGAGGCGGCGCGGCTCATCGATGAACTCGTCGTGATCCTGGGGCAGGGGATCGTGGCGTAGGTCAGTCGCGAGGTAGTAATGGATGTACTCAGAGCAGAAGCCAGGCGCCATCCACGCCCCGCCGAGCCGTAGCAGCCGGCCCGCGGCGTAACCCGTCTCCTCGCGCACCTCGCGGGCAGCGGTCGCGTCCGGGTGCTCGCCCGCCTCGCGGGTCCCGGCGGGGATCTCGAGCAGCACCTGTCCCGCCGGATGACGGTACTGCTCCACCATCAGCCAGCGTCCATCCGCGTCCTCCACCACGAGGGCGACCGCACCGGGATGCCAGACGACCGCGCGGTCGACCTCGGTGTTGTCCGGGAAGCGGATAGTGTCGCGAGTGATGTGGAGATACCCCACGTCAACGAGGGTCTGCGAACGCACGAGGTCGGCCGAGTCAGCCACGCAAGACCTATCTAGCCGCTGAGGGCGGCGTGGTCACATCAATCACCATCGCGATCTCGTCGCAGCCGGGGAATTTCGGGCAGCGGTAGCACTCGTTCCAGACCTTGCGCGGCAGGTTCATCACGTCCGCCTGCGTCCAGCCCAGCCGCTCGAAGAAACCGGGACGGTAGGTGAGCGCAAACAGCCGTTCGAGACCCAGCGCACGGCCCTCCTCGACACACGCCCGCACGAGGGCAGCGCCCGCACCACGGGACTGCTGACTCTCCTGCACGGCGAGCGACTTGAGTTCAGCAAGGTCGGACCATGTGATGTGGAGCGCGGCGCAGCCGATGACCTGTCCGGCGGTGTCTCGCACGACAAAGAAGTCGCGGAGGTTCTCGTACGTCTCACCCAGGGTGCGTGGGAGCATCTGGCCCTGCGCCGCCCAGAAGTTCACTAGGCGGTGGATGCCCTCGGCATCCTGGACGGTCGCGCGGACGACCTGGACGTCAGCGGGGGCCGGCGCGGAGGAAGTTTCGGTCGCCATCGGTGTAGTTTACTCCGTGCGTCCGCTAGGCAGCCGGACCGTCGGGGTCTTCCATGACGTGGTCGGGGCGCAGCCAACCAAGGCGGCGCGCGAGGCTGGCGTAGAACTGATTCTCCGCGCCCAGCCGGACGAAGTCGACCGAGCGTGGGGAAACAGTGACCTCCACGACTGTCCCGGATTGGACGGGCTGGTGGAGGAGGCCATCCGCCGTCATCAGCGCCTCGTCTCCCCGTTCCACGGAAAGGCGGAGGCGAGCGCCTTCGGGCAGGACAAGCGGGTTGGCGCGCGTCAGATGGGGGGCCACCGGCACCACAATGATTTCGGACGATGTGGGGGGCAGGATCGGCCCGCCGACCGAGAGCGCGTACCCCGTCGACCCGGTCGCGGTCGCAATCACGAGGGCGTCCGCGCGGTACTCCGCCAACAGGACGCCGTCGACGCTCGCGCCAATCGAGACCGTGCGACCAAGGGTGCCCCGACCGATCACGACATCGTTTAAGGCGTGGACCGGCTCCGCCTCGTCCACCCGTGCCTGGAGCATCGCGTGCCGCTCGAGACGCGCCTCACCGTCGAGGACGCGGCGGAGGTCGACCAGTGCATCCGACTCAATCGTCTCCGTGAGGAAGCCAAGACGGCCCATACGCACACCGAAAATGGGGACGCCCGCCTGTGCCGCAAAGGCCGCGGCACGCAAAACCGTCCCGTCACCACCCACACACACGAGGAGCGACGTGGTGCGGAGACGCTCCACAACGGCAGCGTCGAACGCCTCGCTCCCCTCGTGCAGCGCCTCCGTCCATGCATCGCGACCGCCTTCACGAATGACGGCCACGAGGGCCTGTGCGACGACTTCAGCGCCCGCTACGGCAGGGTGATAAGCAACGGCAACGGGACCACCCACAGTGAACGTCACCAGGCGTCCTCCCGCCCCGGAACGTGCAGCCAGAGGAAAAATTCGCGGTTCCCGGCGGGGCCAAGGAGCGGCGAGCGGATGACGCCGCGCACGCGCAGGCCAATCTCAATCGCGGCGAGGGCGATTTTCGCGATGCACGAAGCGTGGACAAGTGGATCGCGGACTACGCCGCCCTTCCCTACCTGCTCACGGCCGGCCTCAAACTGCGGTTTCACAAGGACGAACAGATCCCCGCCGGGCCGGATCGAGCGCGCGAGGGCCGGGAGCACGGTCGCGGCGGAGATGAATGAGACATCCATCACACCAAGGTCGGCGGGGGGATCAAGCGGCGCGAGGTCACGGGCGTTCGTCCGCTCCACCACCTCGACCCGTTCATCGTCCCGCACCTTCGAGGCGAGCTCGCCGTAGGCAACGTCCACCGCCACCACGCGCGCGGCGCCGCGCTGGAGCAGACAGTCAGTAAACCCGCCGGTAGAGGCCCCCACATCGAGACAGCGCAGCCCAGCGACGTCGACCCCGGAGCGTTCCAGAGCATGGTCGAGCTTGTCGCCGCCGCGGGAGACAAAGCGTGGCCCCTGCCTCACCTGGATGGCGGCGTCCGGGGCAACCGGCTCGGCCGGGCGCAGGGCCAGGCGGCCGTCCACCGTCACCTCGCGCGCCAGGACGAGGGCGCGCGCGCGGTCACGGCCAGACGCCAGCCCGCGCTCGACCAGCAGCGCGTCGAGTCGCTGTTTCTTGGCGGGCTTCGCGGGGCGCGAGGCGGTGGGCGCGGTCATCGGTGTGCCGTCCGGCGCGACGCCGGACGGCGTCGTAGGGCCGCAGGATACCGCAGGCAGCGGCTAGGCGGACTCGAGGCCGCGCTCACGCTCGATCTCGACCTGGCTGCCGGAGGCGGTCAAGAGGAGGGGGCGCTGGCGGTTGATCACGGTCTCAGCGGAGACAACACACTTCTTGATGTCCGGCCGGGACGGAATATCGAACATCACGTCCAGCAACGTCTCTTCGAGGACGGTGCGCAGACCTCGTGCACCGGTCTTCTGGGCCAGGGCACGTTCTGCCACGGCGGTCAGCGCGTCGTCCGTGAAGGAAAGCTCGACGCCGTCCAGTCCAAACAGTCGCTGGAACTGGCGAGCCACCGCGTTCTTCGGCTGAGTCAGAATGGCGATCATCATCTCCACGTCCAACGGCTCAAGCGTGGAAAGCACCGGCAGACGGCCGACGAACTCCGGGATCAGTCCGAACTGGAGCAGGTCATCGTGAGAGACGTGGCTCAGAATCGCGGCGCGCTCCGCTTCGATCTCGGCGCGCGTCCGCACGTCCTGTGTGAAGCCCAGATTGCGCGTGGTCTGCCCTGTCCGCTTCGCGACGATCTTTTCGAGGCCCTCAAACGCACCACCACAGATGAACAGGATGTTCGCCGTGTTGATCTGGATGAAGTCCTGATGCGGGTGCTTCCGGCCGCCTTGTGGTGGTACCGAAGCGACCGAGCCTTCGATGATCTTGAGCAGCGCCTGCTGAACGCCTTCGCCCGACACGTCACGGGTGATCGAGGGATTGTCGGACTTCCGCGCGATCTTATCGATCTCGTCGATGTAGACGATGCCACGTTCGGCTTTCTGGATGTCGAAATCAGCGGCCTGGATGAGGTGAAGGAGGATGTTCTCCACGTCCTCACCCACGTACCCGGCCTCGGTCAGCGCGGTGGCGTCAGCGATGGAAAACGGGACGTCCAGCATCCGGGCCAGGGTGCGTGCGAACTCAGTCTTCCCGGTGCCAGTCGGGCCGATCAGCAGGATGTTGGACTTGTCCAGTTGGATGTCCGCCTGCGCCGGCGAGTCGATCCGCTTGTAGTGGTTGTAGACGGCGACGGCAAGGACACGCTTCGTGCGATCTTGCCCGACGATGTACTCATCCAGCAGGCGTACGAGCTCCTGGGGGGTGCGGAGTTTGTTGCCCGAGCCTTTGGCCGTCTTGGCGCCGCCAGAGGCCTCCTCGTTGATGATCTCCTGACAGAGGTCAACGCATTCGTCGCAAATATAGACGGCCCCTGGGCCCGCGATCAGGCGCTTGACCTGATCCTGGTTCTTCCCACAGAAGGAGCAGTTGTACTGCACTCGGCTGCCACGCGTGGTGCTACCGGCCATGCGTCCCCCGGAACTCCCCCGTACGCTGGCCGGTGTCCCCGGCCTGGCCATCTGCTCCACCGGGCCCAACGCCCGGCCTCACCTCGCGCCGCAAGTTAGGCCTTGCGGGAGAGGATCTCATCCACCAAGCCGTAGGCCTTCGCCTCGTCGGCCGTCATGTAGATGTCTCGGTCGGTGTCCTGCTTGATCTGGTCCAGGGTCTGGCCCGTAGCGTCAGCGAGGATCTGTCGGATCTTCGCGTTGTTCCGGAGCAGTTCCCGAGCCGCGATCTCCACATCGGACGCCTGGCCGCTGCCCCCACCAAGCGCCTGGTGCATGTGCACCGTGGCGTTTGGCAGCGCGTACCGCTTCCCCTTTTGCCCCACGGACAGCAGCACTGTCCCCATCGAGGCGGTCACCCCGACGGCAATCGTGCTGACGTCCGCACGGACCAGGTTCATCGTGTCCAGGATCGCCAGCCCCGCATAGATCATCCCTCCCGGTGAGTTAACGTAGAGCGAGATGTCCCGCTCCGGATCCTCCCGGTCAAGGAAGAGCAGCTGGGCGACGATTGAGTTCGCCACCTGGTCATCGATCGGCGTCCCGAGGAAGATGATCCGCTCCTTGAGCAGCAAGGAGTAGATGTCGTACGCGCGTTCTCCACGGGCCGTCGTCTCTACGACCATCGGCACAATGTTCTCCGGCTTGAGGAATCCGGGAGAGAAATCCTGCATTTGGGGCGCGCGGTAGGTCATCGGTGCTTCCTGTCCAGAATCCTAGTCGTTCGAATCTGCCGGGGCATCAGTTGTGCCCTCACCCACCGTCTCCGGCTCGTTGGTGTCGGAGGCACCTGCCTCAGCCCCCGCCCGGCGACGGCGACTCTGACGCTGGGGCGTGGTGGAAGTTTCTTCCGGCTGGGTGCAGATGGCCTCCAGCCGCTCCACGGCCAGCCGTGTCTGCAGCTGGTTGCGAATCGAGACCCGGCCGTCCGGGGTGTCGAAGAGGTTGCGGATCGCCGCCTGGTTCTCCGGCGTAGAGCCGGTCATACCGACTACCAGCGAGTCGATCTCGGCATCGACCTGCTCGTCCGTGGGGGCGATGTTTTCCTGATCGACCAGCTGGCCAAGGACGAGCCCTCGACGCACGTTCAGGTCTGCCTGCTCACCGAAGGCCTCACGGACCTCCTCCTCGGTGCGGCCGATGGCGCTTAGCCAGTTGCGCAGGCCCTCTTCCGAGTGAGAAGCGTGGTTCGACTCGCGGTCGATGAGACGGTCGACCTCGCGGCGCACCAGCACCTCGGGGTAATCGATCGTGGCCGTCGCGACCAGCAGGTCGATGATTTCGTTGTGGTATTCCTCGCGCGCGTTGTGCTCGAGGTTCTTGCGCAGGTCGCCCTCGACTCGCTCGCGGAGCGCGGCGACAGTGCCGATCTCCTCATCGCCGAGCGACTTTGCGAACTCGTCATCGAGTTCCGGTAGGACCTCGCGCTTCACCTCGTGGATCGTGACCTGGTAAGTCGCCTTCTTCCCGCGCAGCTCCTCCGCGGAGAAATCGTCCGGCAGGCTGAACTCTACCGTGTGCGGGCCGCCGGCGCTGAGGCCGACCAGACGCTCCACGAAGCCCGGCAACGAGACCACCGAGTTCTTCCGGACCGGGAACTCCGCATCGGTTTCCTCATGCGGTTCACGCTGGCCTTCGACGGAGACGGAGACGTCCGCCCGGATGTGGTCATCCCAGTCCACAGCCCGCTCGACGGGTTCGAGGACGGCGTACTGGCGGCGGAGGTTGAGCAGCGTTTGCTCCACCTGTTCCGGGTCGACGGTCACCTCGCGCATCGAGGCGCGGAGGGCGGTGTAGTTGCCGAGGTCCACCTCCGGCCGGACAGGAACGACGGCCGTGACGACCAGTGGTTCGGTCGACTTCAGGTCAAATTCAGGCTGGTCGATGGCATCGACCTGCTGTTCCTCGATGGCATGGGAATACACCTCCGGGAGCAACTCCTGAAGGGCCTCCTGCAAGAGGGCGGCGGTGCCGACATGGCGTTCGAGCATCTTGCGCGGCACATGGCCGGGGCGGAAACCGGGGACTCGCACCTGGCGGGAGACACGAGACACCGCGCGCTCCATATGGCGCTCCACGGTTTCCGCGTCGACCGTAATCTCCAGAGAGACTCGTGCGTTCGGCAGACGTTCAGCAGTGATGGTCAACGGCGTGCGTTCCCTCGCTCGATCAACGCCGTCGCGGGCACTCAAATGCCGTCACGACGGGCGTGATTCCCCTGTCCGCGCGGGCTGCCGCGGTGAATCCAATATAGCACGCAAGCGGATTCAAACCGCCGTCAGGGAAACCCCGAGGAGCCCCGCTTGGCAGGCCTCAGCGCCCCCGGATGGCGTCGTTCAGTGCATCACCAAGGAGCGCAAAGGCGAACAGCAGCAATGTCACGATCACGCCCGGGACCAGCAACAGGTGCGGGCTCGCCTGAAACGTACGCGTCCCAGAACCCTCGAATAGCATCGCCCCGAAGGAGGCAGCGGGCGGCTGCACCCCCACACCGAACCAGGTCAGCACGATTTCCGAACCGGCGATGCTCCCGAGCGTGGCGGACAGAGACAGGATGATCAGGAACGAGACGTTCGGTAGGAGGTGCTGCAGAATCACCCGGCGTGGTGAAGCGCCGAGGGATTCCGCCGCCATGATGTAGTCCCGCTCTCGCAGTTGGAGCACCTGTGATCGGATCACTCTCGCCGTACCCGCCCAGAAGAACAGGGAGAGTGCCGAGAACACGAGCATGTACGAGGGGAACCCGGACGCCACTAATCCATCGAACGGCGTATGCCCCTCCACCCACCTCGTCCAACCGATCACCCGAGGGCCCAGCGTCGCGTTGATTAGGATCAGCATCACCAACGACGGCAACGAGGAGAATACGTCACCGACGCGCATGATCAGCGTGTCCACCCACCCGCCCCGGTATCCGGCGAGCAGGCCGAGCGTATTGCCGATCACCAGTCCGCCCGAAAGCACCACAGCGGTCGTCACAATGAGCGTTGTCCGTGAGGAATACATCGCCCGGCTCAGCTCGTCACGGCCCAGCCGGTCGGTCCCCAGCAGGTGGTCGCGGCTGGGCCCTTCGACCGGCCGGTCGAGGTTCGTTTGTGTCGGTGGGTACGGTGCCAGCAGCGGCGCCAGGATGCCGGCCCCGTAGATCACGCTGATGATCACAAGGGAGATCATCGCCAACCGCTTGCGGCGTAAGCGGCCGAGGACGAGCCGCCACTCGCTCGTCCCCGCCTCAACCCGTTGTGGGGCGCCCTCGGCCGCTGCGGATGCGGTCATCCTCGGGACGACCCGATGCGCACGCGTGGGTCAACGAAGCCGTAGGCAATCTCGGCGAGCAAGTTCATCAGCACAAACGCCGCCGCGAAGATGACGGTCGTCGCCAGAATGACGTCGTAGTCACGGCTGACCACCGCCTCGAACGTGAACCGGCCGATGCCATTGATCCCCAGCAGGGTCTCCACGAACAGGGCGCCCTCGATCACACCGGCCAGGGCGAACCCGACCACTGTGATCAACGGGAGCAGCGAGTTCGGCAGAACGTGGCGGAACTGCACGGTGGCCTCGGACAACCCCTTTGCTCGCGCCGTGCGGACGAAGTCCTCCAGGTTCACCTCCAACGCGCTCACTCGGACCAGGCGGGCGACCGAGACGAAGCCGGGGAGCGTGAAGGCAACCAGCGGGATGTAGAGATGTGGGTCGGGGATCGGGATGGCGATCACGCCGCCCACCCACCAGATGTCAAGAACACCGTCCCAGCCGCCCACGGGCAGCCAGTCGAACTGGATGCCGAACAACCAGATCAGCGGCGGGATAATCACCAGCACGGGGATCGCCTGCAGGAAGAGCAGCGTCCCGATGATCGCCGGGTCGATCCACGATCCCGCGAACCTTGCCGCCAGCAGTCCCATCGGGATCCCGACGGCGAAGACGATGACGAGCGCGATCAATCCCAGCTGCGCCGAGATCCACATCCGCGGGAAGATCAACTCCGAAACGGAGAAGCCCTTCTGCAGGTAAGACTCGCCGAAGTCGCCCTGGACCGCCTTCTCGAGCCAGCGGACGTACTGGACCACCACGTTTGAGTCCAACCCGCGGTCCTGGCGGATCTGCTCCAGCACCTTCGGGTCACGGACCTGCCCCGCGGTCACGCTCACGGGATCGCCCGGACCGAACCGCGCGAGGGTGAACGTGCCGAACGAGACGAGGAACAGCACGACAGGCAGCCAGAGCAGCCGGCGGACGACGTACGCGCCCATCAGTCACCCTCTCCCGCGGTCTTCTGCCCCGCTATCGCGCCAGCTCAATGAACCGCAGGCGCGGCACCACCATCGGCGGCTCGAACCAGTTCTTCACCGAGTCCTTCACCACCACATGCGACTGCGAAAAATAAAGCGGCAGCCACGCGGCGTCGTCCAGGATCTTTTTCTCCACCTCCCGGTAGAGATCCAGCCGGCGGTTCGCGTTCGCCTCGATGCGGGCAGCGTCGAGCAATTTGTCGACCTCGGCGTCCTTGTACCCAACATCGTTCAACGGCGAGGTGGAATGGAATTTCACGTCCAGGATGTCCTCAGGATCCGGGTAGTCCATGATCCAGCCAGCATTGAACGCTTGTAACCGGCCCGCGTCTTGGTCCGCCAGGAACGTCGCGAAGTCTGTCTGCCGGATGCTGATAGTCAGCCCGATCTGCTTCCACAATTCGAGGAACGCCTGCGTGTCGATGCCTGCCTCGGCGCCGGCCCCGACCTCGGTGATCTCGATCGGCGGCATCTTGCCGGCGTATTTGGACTTCGCCAGCTCGGTCTTCGCCGCATCGAGGTTGTACTTCAGCGTCTTGTCCTCGGGCGTGTAGCCGGGCATCTGCGGCATCAGGATGCCGGTCGCCGGTTGAAGCATGTTCTTGAACGTGATCTCGGCAACCCGCTTGCGGTCGATCGCCATCCCCATCGCCCGGCGGACGGCCACGTCGTCGAACGGCGGGACGCTGGTGTTGAATGCGATGTAGGCGATCGAAAACTGCGGCCACGCCTTATAGACTTTGTTCAGATCGCTCTTAGCGTCGCGCGCGCGGTCGATGTCATTGACGGAGATGTTCGCGACATCGAGTTCGTTGTTCTCAAAGCGGGTAAGCGCAGAACCGCCTGACAGGAGGTAGTTCACCTCCTTCAACTTCGGGGTGCCGAGGTGGAACTTCGCGTTCGCCTCCAGCACGATCCGCTCGCCCAACCGCCACTCCGTCAGTTTGTAGGGGCCGGTGCCGTTTGGCTTACGCGACCAGTTGCGCGGGTTGCTCTCGATCTGGCTCTTGTCCACCACGAACGCCGTTGGGTAAGTCAGTTTCGCCAGGAAGTACGGCTTTGCCGCGTCGATCGTGAACCGCACGTGGCGGTCGTCGATGACCTCGACACCCTTCACGTCCTTCGCCACGCCAGCGAAATGCTCGCGCACGCCAACAATGTCACCCAGATAGGCGATCGCCGTGGGTGAGGAGAGTTCCTTCGAGGACGCGCGCTCGATCGAATATTTCACGTCGGTCGCCGTGACCTTGCGACCGCTATGGAAGGCCGCGTCCGGCCGAAGCGTAAATGTGTACTGTTTCCCGTCAGGCGAGATATCAACCTTCTCGGCCAGATCCATCTCGATGTCGAGTTTGGGTGAGAGCGTCACGAGGCCACCGAAAATTTCCACAATGTATTCGGCCGAAGTGGCGTCACCGGCAATGTGCGGGTCAAGAGTGACCGGGTCAGAGCCGGGGAGACGCAATGCGCCCTTCGCGTCGCCTCCACCTGCGCTCGTGCCGGATGAAGTCGTGGTGCCACTCCCGCTGTCCTCGCTCTTCCCTCCAAGCAGCAGGACGGCGGAGAGGCCGCCAACGACGAGGACAAGCGCAGCAAGGACGCCGAGCAGGACGGCGAGCAAACGATTCTGGCTCATTCAACCTGGCCTTCCGGGCGGGCGACGCGCCAGCTGCGCGACGTCCACAGGGGCGGAGCGATTCGAAGCATATCGCAGCGAGCCACGGCGGGTGGCGGCGGGTGGCGGCGCGCACCAGAGGCGTCCGGCTAGTCGGTGGAACCGCCCCCCGCCCGCTGCTCCACCAGCGACTCCTCAACATCCGGGGCCAGCCGGATGTGGACGTCGCGCAGCTGGCGCTCGGAGACCGGGGCAGGTGCGCCCGTCATCGGGTCACCAGCCGACTTCGTCTTCGGGAACGCGATGACTTCTCGGATGTCCCGTTCACCAGCGAAGAGCGCGACTGTACGGTCAATGCCAGGGGCGATGCCTCCATGGGGTGGTGCGCCGTAAGAGAACGCCTCCAGCATGTGGCCAAACTTCAGTTTCGCCTCGTCCAGCGTCAGGCCGAGTGTCCGCAGCACCGCAAGTTGCACCTCGCGCGAGTGGATCCGGATCGAGCCGGAACCGATCTCCTGCCCGTTGCAGACGATATCGTACGCATGCGACCTGACACCGCCTGGGTCACGCTCCAGCAGCGGGATGTCTTCGATGAATGGTGAGGTGAAGAGGTGGTGGACGGCGCTCCACTTCTCTTCGTCCGCATCCCACTCAAACGCCGGGAACTGCGTCACAAACAGGAAAGACAGCGACGTGGAGTCAGCAAGGCCACGCTGCTCCGCGACGGTCCGCCGCAGCAGGTCCAGCACCTTCGAAGTCAGCGCGTCCGGCCCAGCCGCGATCAACAGCAAGTCGCCCCGACGCGCGCCACACGTCTGTCCGAGGGCTGCCGCTTGCTCCGGCGTGAAGAAGCGCGCTGCCGGCGATTTCACCTCGTCCGCAGTCAGGCCGTCCAGCGGTCCTTCCCCCGCGAACTGGAACCAGACGATCCCGGCCGCGCCCGCCGTCCGCGCCAACTCGACGTATTCATCGAGCCCGCGCCGAGCAACGTCGGCGCCGCCGGGCACGGCGAAGCCGCGCACGCGACCGCCCGCCTCGATCGCCTGCGCGAACACGCGAAACTCCGACATGCGGACGAGGCCGGTCAGATCATGAAGCTCAAGGCCGTAGCGGAGGTCGGGCTTGTCGGAGCCGTACCGCTCCATCACCTCAGCAAAGGTGAAGCGCGGGAACCGCGCCGGAATCGTCCATTCGGGACGGACTTCCTCAGCGAGCCGGTGGTAGAGGCCTTCCGTGAGGTCAAGGATATCCTCCTCCTCCACGAACGCCATCTCCACGTCCAGCTGAGTGAACTCGGGCTGGCGGTCGGCGCGCAGGTCTTCGTCGCGGTAGCAGCGCGCGATCTGGAAGTACTTGTCCACGCCGCCCACCATCAGCAACTGCTTCCACTGCTGCGGGCTCTGCGGTAGTGCGTAGAAGGAGCCGGGGTGGACACGGCTGGGCACGAGGTAGTCGCGCGCGCCCTCGGGCGTGGCAAGGTTGAGGACGGGGGTCTCGACTTCGATGAAGCCGCGCTCGTCCATGAAATCGCGCATCAGCTTCACGACACGGTGTCGCAGGCGCAGGTTCCCCGCCATCCGCTCCCGGCGGAGGTCAAGGTAGCGGTAGCGGAGCCGCGTCATTTCGTCGACGTTGGTCTCCTGGTTGACCGGGAACGGCGGTGTCTCCGCGGCGTTGAGGATCTCCACGGACGCGGCCAGCACCTCGATGGCGCCGGTGGGCAGCTCCGGGTTCTCCGTACCCGCGCGGCGCGCGGTGACCTCGCCCCAGATACGGAGCACGTATTCGTTCCGCACCTCAGCGGCGACGGCTGAGGCGGCGGGCGCCTGCTCCGGGTGGAACACGACTTGCACCAGACCGGTCGAGTCGCGCAGGTCGAGGAAGATAAGACCGCCGTGATCGCGCCGGCGATGCACCCACCCGGCGAGCGTCACTTGCTCGCCGGCGTGCTCCGCCCGCAGTTCACCGCATCCGTGGCTCTTCAACACCTCGTACACCTCGCGGCTCGCGCCCCGGCGATCTGCCGGGGCGATACGCCGCAGTGTCGCACGCTGCGCCGGGAGGTTCGAGGACGGAGACCTCGCTAGTTGTTCCCGAACACCTGCTCAGGGGTGATCTTCAGCGCCACCCGCTTCGCCTCGTCCAACTGCTTCGAGAACGCCGCCATGTCGGCGTCGGGCGGGAGCGGATTACCCATCGCGGCGCGGACCGAGGCGATCGCGGCGTCGCGGGCTGGGCCGCCGGGGATGCCCTCGACCGTGCCGTAGATCACGAGCTGCTTCCGACCATCCGGGATCAGGAGCGCGACCTTTGGCTGGCGACGCGTGTTCGTCCACTTCGCGCGGTCGCTCGTGACGGAGATCAAGATGTGCGAGCCGTCGAAGCGGTAATTGACCATCGAAAGTTGCGGGGAGCCGTCCCGCTTGCCGGTGCCGAGCACCGCCAATTGATGGCTCTCCAGGTACTGCCGCTGCTCGTCCGTGAATTCCATTCGCCGCCTCCTTGTATGCCAGGGGATCGCGAGGCTATCGCCCAAGACGCAACCGTTGCCACCCGCCGCGTTGTGCCACCGTACCGCCCAGCGCCGTCCCGAGACCGACCAAGGCCAGGATGATGATGGCCGCCATCGCGCCCTCGAACGTCCGGAAAACGACGATGCCGATGTATTCGTACAGCGTGAGCGCCGCGAAGACGACGGCGACCCGCTGTCGCGCCACAACCGCGGTAACAGCCAGCCCGACCGCATACGCGAAGAGCAGTGCTTCGTACGCGCCGCCCTCGCCGATCGCGAGGGCCACGCCCGCCACGTTCGCGATCCCCAGCGCGCCGATCTGCCACCACATCCGCGCGAGGCGTTCGAGGCGCAAGATGCCCTCCGTGAACGTGAGCGCAGCGAGCAGGAGACCGAGCACAACCATCACCTGCGCCCCCACCGCTCCCGGCCCCCCGCCCTCGGTGTCCCCCAGCCACCAGCCGAAGACACCACCGCCCCAGGCGATGGCGACCGGGACGCCAAGTGCGGCAAGTGGCGCGGGGAGGCCGCGCATGGCTGCATAGCCGGCACTCGCACCAACAATCGAGGTGCAGAAGAAGGCTGCGCGCATCTCACCGGGCGATGAGTCATCCCCCAGCCAGCCAGCCGCGCCAAACGCCTGGAGCGAGGCGGCATACCAGAGGATGGCGGCGCTGAACCCCAACGCATCCGCCGCCGCTGCGCCCCCCGCCCGCGCGAGCAGCCATGCGAGGGCCGTCCAAGTCACCGCGACGGCCACCATCACCCCGAACCGCGACCAGGCCGTCATGTCGTCGAGCACCGTGAGGTAGATGCCAAATACAGCCCCGAGGGCGACGAGGGAGCCCGCGTACTGAAGCAACACGCCGCCGCTCACGCCTCGGGCCGCCGGGAGCGGAGCCGTCCGGTCGACGCCCTCGTGGACGGCAATCGCATCCGCCTGCTCCGCGGAGATCAAGCCACGTTCCGTCCAGCGGCCCAGCGAGTCCAGAAGGTCGTGCCCATCGAGGTGTCCCATACCGGGAATCGTACGTCTCGCGCGGCCGAGGTGTCGGATGGAGCGGGCGTGGGGCGGCTGTTACCCTCGCTGTATGACCTCGATCACCCCGGTAGGACAACAGGCGGTGCGGATGTCGGGCGGGAAGCCCGCGCTTGCGCTCTACCTCCACATCCCGTTTTGCTCCTCCAAATGCGGCTATTGTGACTTCAACTCCTATGAGGGGCTGGAACACCTCGTCCCGGAGTACACCCCGGCCCTGATCCATGAACTCGAACTGTGGGCGCCCGCCGCTCGTACCTTCGGCGTGGACACCATCTTCTTCGGTGGCGGCACTCCCAGCCTGACCACGCTCGACGACATGAGCGCGATCGTCGCCGCCGTCCATGATCAATACGACATCGCGCCAGATGCCGAGTGGACACTCGAAGCGAACCCGACCGAACTCACGCGCGAACACCTTGAAGGGCTGCGTGGCCTCGGCATCAACCGTCTCTCGATGGGCGTCCAGTCGATGCGACCTGAGGAACTGGAACTGCTGGAACGCGCGCACACGCCGGAACGCGTCGTACAGGCCGTCGATGATGCCCGTGCGGCGGGGTTCAACAACCTGAACCTCGACCTGATCTTCGGGTTGATCGGCCAGCGCCCCGAGCACTGGCAGGAGACGTTAGAACGTGTTCTCCAGTTCCGCCCCGAGCACCTCTCCTGCTACGCCCTGACCGTCGAACCTGGCACCGCGCTTTACTACCGGGTGCAGAAAGGCCAGATCCCCGACCCCGACCCGGATGTCGCCGCCGAGGAGTACGAGTGGACGCGAAAGCGGCTCGCGCGCGACGGGTATCAGCAATACGAGATCTCCAACTGGGCAAAGCCCGGGCGCGCCTGCCGTCACAACCTCGTCTACTGGCGTGCGGAGCCATACCTGGGATTCGGCGCGGGCGCGCACTCGTTCTTCGCCGGGCAGCGCTTCGCGAACGTCGACGCCCCCAACCGCTACGAAGAAGCCGTGGCCGCGACGGTCGAGACACGCGCCACGGCCGGGAGTGCCGCCATGCAGCAGATCGCCGGGGGAGAGACACCCAACCACGCAACACAGATGGCGGACGCAATGATCCTCGGTCTGCGGCTGATGGAAGGTGTCGGGCTCAATGAATTCGCGGCGCGCTTCGGCGCGCGGGCAGAGGACGCATTCGCGGACGCCCTCGCGAAGCACACCCGCCTTGGATTGATCGAGGTCGTGGACGGCCGGCTCAGGCTCACGTCACGTGGGCTGCTGCTCTCCAACGAGGTCTTCGTCGATCTACTGCCGGACCCGCCTGAGGAGTGACGCATGGCGGTGCAGGTCTATCGCTGCTCCCACTGCGGGCGCGAAGTCCTCGTCCGCATCGTCGCGCCGATGACCGAGGCTGAAGTCGCCCGCCGCCGCGAGGAAGAGATGCGTCCGGCCGCCTCCGGGCCGCAGGGTCCCAACTCCTGGAGCGACCGCCTCCGCGACTACATCTGGCTCGGCCTCTCCGGGCTCGGCGAGAGAGTGCCGCGCGAGGAAGTCCCGGCCGAGTGTCCCGCCTGCCGCCGAGCGACGCTCGCGGTCGCCCGGGTCATCGAGTAGCCGCGTTATGTTCGTCGTGGGCACCGCTGGCCATGTGGACCACGGCAAGTCCACGCTCGTCCGCGCCCTCACCGGCATCGACCCCGACCGGCTCCGCGAGGAGCAGGAACGCGGAATGACGATCGAGTTGGGCTTCGCCTGGCTTACCCTGCCCTCCGGGCGCGAGATCTCGATCGTCGATGTCCCCGGTCATGTCCGTTTCGTACGCCACATGCTCGCGGGCATCGGCGCGGTCGACCTCGCGCTCCTCATCATCGCCGCTGATGAAGGCGTGATGCCCCAGACACGCGAGCACCTCGCCATCCTCGACCTGCTGGAGGTGCGGCGCGCCATCGTCGTCCTCACCAAGTGCGACATGGTGGACGATGCCTGGGCCAGCCTGGTCGAAGAGGATGTCCGAGCGACGCTCGACGGCACGGCGCTTGGAGATGCCCCCATCGTGCGGGTCTCGGCGGTGACAGGGGCGGGCCTCGATACACTGCGGGTGGCGATCGACGACGCGCTCCAGACTGCACCCCCACCGCGCGACATCGGACGGCCGCGCCTCGGCATCGACCGCGTGTTCTCCATGACGGGCTTCGGCACCGTGGTGACGGGCACGCTGCTGGACGGGCGACTCCGCACTGGCGACACGGTGGAGGTCGTCCCCGGCGGACGCACCCTGCGCATCCGCGGCCTGCAATCGCATCGCCGCGAAGTCGATGAAGCGCTGCCGGGTACGCGCATCGCGGTGAACCTCGCCGGGGTCAGCACAGATGACCTCTCCAGAGGGCAGGCGCTGGCCGCCCCGGGACGCCTGGAAGCCGCACGGACCTTCGACGCGCGGATCCGTGCGCTCCCCGGCGAAGCAATGCGCCATAATCTGCGCGTGACTGTCCATCTCGCGGCGGCGGAAGCCCCCGCCCGTCTCCGCCTCTTTGGTGCTGACGAGGTGGCCGACAGCGCTGAGGGCTGGGCGCAGGTCGTCCTGGCGGAACCCGTCGCGACCGCGCCGGGCGACCTCTTCGTCGTGCGCCTCGGCGACCAGACGCTGGGGGGCGGACGCGTTGTGGAAGTCAACGCACCGCGCCATCGCCGGACCGACCCTGCCGTGATCGATCGGCTCGCCTCGCGCGCCCTTGGCACCCCTGAGGCACGCCTGCTCGCGGCGCTCGAACGGATCGAGCCGTGCTCCGTCGCCGCGCTGGAGCGTGCCACCGGGCTGTCACCGGAGGAGGGACGCCTCACGCTCAACGCGCTGATTGAGAAGGGCGACGTGCGCCGCCTGTCGCCCTCCGCGGGGGAGCCAGTCCTGGTGAGCGGCGGCACGCTCACCCGCTACGAGGAGACCGCGCACCGTGCGCTGGCCGTCTATCACGCGGCCCATCCACTGCGTTTCTCCATGCCACGCGAGGAGATGCGGGGCGCGCTCAGCCTGCCACAGCGCGAGTTTGCGGCCATCCTCGGCGGCCTCGCTCCAGCTATCGAGGCGCGCGGTGAGGGTGTCGTAGAGGCTGGGTGGGAACCGCAGCCATCGCCTCAGCAGCGAGTCGCGATTGAGGCAGCCGCGAGCGCCCTCGCCGCGGGGGGACTGCAACCTGACCGAACCTCCTTCGACCCGGCGATCGCCGCCTATCTGGTGGACGCGGGACGCGCGGTCGACTGCGGCGACAGTGTGCTGCTCGATGCTGCGACGTTTGCGGACGCTCGGAAGCGCGTCACCGATGCGATGCGCGCCCATACAGGGCCGATGACGCTGGCGGAGGCCCGCGATCTGCTCGGCGTCTCACGGCGCAACGCGCAGGCGATCCTTGAAACCCTGGACCGCCAGGGAGTCACAATGAGAGTAGGGGACGGGCGGACGTTGCGGGCGGCCCGCTAGCTGGCCGGCTGCTTCGCTGCCCCTCGACGGCGACCAAAGAAGCGGGCCAGATCGCCCTCTTCCCACGCGACGAGCAACTGTGACGCGATCCCGATGCTGGAGTAAGTGCCGGCGGCAACTCCAACGAAGATCACCAGCAGGAACGACGCGATCGTCGTACCGCCCAGCACCAGCATCGTCGCCACAGTCAGCAGAACGGTCGTCGAAGTGTTGATCGAGCGGGCGATGGTCTGCACTAATGCCGCGTTCACGTTGGACGAGAACGGGGCATGTGGCGACTGTTTCACATTTTCGCGGATCCGGTCGTATACGACGATCGTGTCGTGGACGGAGAATCCGATCACGGTCAATAAGCCCGTGACAAACATCAGGTTCACTTCCACATGGAAGAGCTTGGAGAACAGCGAGAACGCGCCCAGCGTGATGATCACGTCGTGCAGCAGCGCCACGATCGCGCACACGCCATACCGGAACGGGCGAGGCAGCGAAGCGAACGCGAAGGCGATATACGCCATGATGAACAGCGTGGAGACCGCCACCGCGATCGCCGTGTTCCGCACGGCTACGCGTGACACGGTCGCCGATACCGATGCAAACTCGCGCACCTCGAACTCACCAAAGCGGTCACGTAACCCATTCTCGATTACGGTGCGTTCACCGCGGTCGGGCTGCGGCCCGGTCTCTTTCGGCTTCTCCTGGTAATCGCGGACATCCCTCGCGGCTACATACGCGGAGATCTCCCCCACAAGCACACGGTAGAGGTCACCCTCGCTGCAGTTATGCAGGATTTCGACAACATCCACTCGGTCGCCGGCCTTGGCAGCGGCGAGCTTTTGCGCCCCAAGTTTGCACCCCGTACCTCGGTCCACATCGAACAGATCGATGGAACTACTTGCGTCAGGCGTTCCACCCATGACGACCGAACCGATCACCTTGAGCGGTACCGGCCCGACGGCCGCGGGTGTTGCCGAGGCCTCAGGGATGACTTCCGTGAACGATCCCGGAGGGACGCTCAGTTCCCGCGTCCGAATGAGGTACTCAGCGCCGCCAGCCGTCTGCTGGATACGGGCCTCGCCGTGCCCCATGTCGGCGTATGCGCGACGCAAGTCCTCCTGTGACACGGATTTCGAGAACCGGATCAGCGTCGTCGAGCCCGCGGTGAACTCGATACCCGGCCGGAACGCTGGCGGGATCGCGAGGACGACGAGCGCCAGCACTGCGGTGACACCGCTGATGAGAAACGACCACTTGCGCGTGCCGACCAGATCGAGAGTCGTCATGCGCGGGCCCCTTCGGCGGTCGCATTCGGCTCTGGCACGAACCAGTCATGGCGGCGGGATATCTTCGTCCCCACAAAGAGGTGCAACAGGATCCGTGTGACGGTGATCGCGGAGAACATCGACACCCCTACGCCGACCGCCAGGGTAAACGCGAAACCCTGGACCAGCGGCGCGTCAAAGGTGCCCAGCAACGGCACCTCGAACCCACCCCCGAGGACATACAGGATCAGGCAGGTAATGAGCGTCGTGACATTGGAGTCGCGGATTGAGGGCCATGCGCGAGAGAAACCCGCGTCGATCGCGGCGGCGTACGAACGCCCGGCCCGCAACTCTTCTTTCATCCGCTCAAAGATCAGGATGTTCGCGTCCACAGCCATACCGATCGACAAAACGAACGCGCCGATGCCGGCGAGCGTCAGCGTGACCGGGATCAGCTTGAACAGTGCGATCGAGAGCAGCGTGTACACCACAAGCGCGACCGTCGCGATGATCCCCGGGAAGCGGTAGTAGAGGATCATGAACAGCGCGACCAGCAGCAGCCCAATCTCACCCGCGAGCACGGAGCGGTGGACCGAATCCTTGCCGAGCGTAGCGTCCACGCTCTGCTCCTGCAGCACCGTCAGTTGCAGTGGAAGTGCGCCGGCGTTCAGCTGGACCACGAGATCCTGCGCGCGCTCCAGGGTGAGCCCGGTGATACTCCCACGGTCCGAGATCACGCTCTGCACCACCGGCGCGGAGAGCAGTTCGTTGTCCAAGAAGATCGCAATCTGCTGGCCGATACGGCGTTCCGTGATCTGTCGGAACATCTCGCCGCCGTCACCCTGGAATTCAAATCCGACACCCGGGCGGCCAGCCGGGTCGAACTGCACGTAGGCGTTTGATTTGAGGAATCGGCCGGTCAGCGCCAGCCTCTGACCACCTACGTCGCCGGTGGCCTGTTGCCACTGGCCTGCCTCGTCACACAACCCTACGTCAGCGGCGTCCACGGCAGCGGGTTCGCAAAAGCGAAGCTGCGCCGTGCGCCCAAGCAGAGCACGCGCGCGCTCTGGAGTCAGACCTGGCAATTGCACCGCGAGGTTGCGGTCGCCCTGACGTGAGATTTCAGCTTCAGAAACACCAGAGGCGTCCACACGCTTCCGGAGCACGCGCATCGTGCCTTCCAGCGCATCGTCCACATTCCCCTGAAAGTCCTCCGGCACCTCGGCGCGGAGCAACAGCCGGGTTCCACCCTGAAGGTCGAGACCCAGACGCAGCGTGCGCCGCTCGAACGAACCGACCTTGATTCCCTTGCCTTCGGGCCAGGGGATCCCACTCGGCAGGAACTCCTTGGGGGTGGAGGGCCAGATGAGGTACAGCGACGCGACCGCCAGGAGGATGACGCAGGTCACGGGCAGGAAGCGGCGGACGCGACGCATCACAGGCGCTTTCGCTAGTCGAGGTTCTGCCTCGGAGCGTACCCCGCTCTAGCGGCGGCGGCGAGCCGGAGCCGGTGC
>QZJI01000008.1 GCA_003599735.1 Dehalococcoidia bacterium
CGCAACGTGCGCGCGGACGGTCGCCGCGGCGGCCCCGAGTGCGGTGAGGCGCGAGGCGAGTGGTGCGCCGGCCACTACGGCAGCTTCGCTCGCAGGTACTGCTTGGGCCACTCGATCTCGGCGCGAAGGGTGCGCGCCGCGTGCAGCGGCCAGTACGGGTCGCGCAGCAGTTCGCGCCCCATCAGCACCACGTCCGCCTCCCCGCTCGCCACGATCGCTTCGGCCTGTTCGGGTGCCGTGATGAGGCCGACCGCGCCGCTGGCAATGCCGGCACGCTCACGGATGGCCCGCGCGAATGGCACCTGGTAGCCGGGGTACGCCCGGACCTGCTGTTGTGGAAGGTTTCCGCCGGAGGAGCAGTCGATGAGGTCGACCCCCACCGCCTTCAGCCGGCACGCCAGCTCCACCGAATCGTCGAGGTTCCAGCCACCTTCGACATACTCGCTGGCGGAGATGCGCACGATCACGGGCAACTCGCGCGGGAACGACTCACGGACGGCGCGCGTCACCTCGATGGCGAGGCGCGTGCGGCCGTCGAAGTCGCCGCCGTATTCATCCGTGCGCTGGTTCGTCAACGGTGAGAGGAATTCGTGCACGAGGTAGCCGTGCGCCGCATGCACCTCGACGGCGCGGAACCCGACGCGCGCGGCCCGTGCCGCCGCCGTCGCGAACGCGTCGATCACCCCGCGCACTTCGGCGGTGGTGTAGGCGTGCGGCTCCGGGTAGCCCGGGGCGTACGGGAGCGCGCTTGGCCCGGCGGGCGTCCAACCGCCCCCCGAGGCGTCCACCGGCTTCCCCCCGGCCCACGGGCGCTCCGTCGAGGCCTTTCGGCCGGCGTGCGCGAGCTGCATCGCTGGGGCTGCGCCGTGCTCCTCGATGAACCGGGCCGTCGACCGCAATGCCTCCGCGTGCGCGTCCGACCAGATGCCGAGGTCGTACGGGCTGATCCGTCCCTCCGGCGTCACCGCCGTCGCCTCCGTCATCACGAGGCCGGCCCCGCCGACGGCGCGCGACCCGAGGTGGACGAGGTGCCAGTCGTTGGCGAGTCCATCCTGCTGTTCGCATGAGTACTCGCACATCGGCGACACCCAGATGCGGTTCCGCATCTCCAGGTCTCGCAGGCGTATCGGTGTGAACAGCACACTCATCGCGGCCCTCAATCTGTTCTTGATCTCGATACAACCCGGTGGAATCTGACGCCCGACAGGGCGAAAGCCCCGCACCGACGATACCAGTGCCTTCCCTCACGGGTGAGGTGCCAGCCGTCGCGACTACAGGCAGACCGCGGTTGGCACGGAGAGCACCGGGTCAGCCTATAGTCGCGTCCGGTTGGCGGACGCCGCTGATCGCGCTGGAGGAGGGGCCTCATGCGCGTGCTGGAGATCAGTGACACCGACCAGGCGGCGGCCTGGGCGGGAAAGTGGTTTGCGCGCTGGGGCGCGGAGGTGATCCGCGTGACCTCGCCGTCGCGCGCGCCCATCACCCGCGCGGCTGAGATTGCCCTGCACGGCGGCAAGACCCGCGTCCGGATCGACCGGACGCTCTCCGCGGGACGGAAGGCGGTCGCGCGGCTGGCGAGGGGCGCGGATGTCATCATCTCCGACCTTTATCCACGTGACCTCGACGCCATCGGCTTCGATACCCTGGGGGGCGTGCGTACGCGGGCGCGGGTGGCGGTCACGCCGTTCGGGCGGACCGGCCCGTACCGCGACTACGAGGCGACTGCCGCGACGCTGTTGGCCGCTGGCGGCTACACCCACCTCTCCGGCGATCCGGGACGTGCGCCGCTGACGATGCCCGGGCCGTACCCCTACGCGCAGGCGGGCACGCTCGCCTACAGCGTCGCGCTCGCTTCGGCTCTCGGGTCGAGTGGCTGCGCGGCCGTCGACCTCTCGATGCTCGAGATGATCGCCACGCTCCACCAGTTCACCGACGTCATGTGGCAGGTGGACGGTGTGGTCCGGTCGCGGCACGGGAACCGCTGGGAAAACCTCTGCCCCACGACCATGCTGCGCGCGCGCGACGGCTGGGTCGCGGTGAACATCCTCCAGCAGTTCTGGCCACCCTTCGCGCTCTGGGTCGGTGGTGTCGAGCTCGAGGGCGACGCCAGCCTTGCGCAGAACGCCGACCGCATGGAGCGCCGCGACGAAGTCGAGGCGCTGTGCGCAGCGTTTTTCCAGAAGCACACCGCGCGCGACCTGTTCCGTGACGGCCAGGAGAAATGGCGCGTGCCCATCGGCTACGTCCAGACCTTCGCGGAAATGCGCGAAGACCCGCAGCTCGTCTCACGTCGTTTTTGGCGGGGCATCGAGGTCGAGCCAGACATCGATGCCCCAGACACGGCGGGCATCGTGGTGCCGGGCTCGGCCTTCCAGTTCGCTGGAGAACGTCGCGTGCCGGAACGGCCGCCGCGCCCGGTCATCGACGGCGCGACCGGCGTGAAGTGGCGGAGCGCCGAGGCGCCACTTCCGCGCGGGGTGGCGTCCTCGCGGCGTCCGCTGGAGGGCATCCGCGTGCTGGACTTCACGCGTATCTGGTCGGGGCCGCTGGCGGCGCGGTTCCTGGGCGACCTGGGCGCGGAGGTGATCCGCGTCGAGGCCCCGGACGGGCGCGGGCCGGCCATCGTGCCGCGCGGCACGCCCGGCTACTACCCGGACGGCGACCCGGGCGAGAAGCCGTACAACCGCCAGGGGCTCAACAACAAACTCATGCGGAACAAACGCAGCTTGGCGATCGACCTCAAGTCGTCGGAGGGCAGACAGGCCGTGCTGCGCCTCGTCGCCGTGAGTGATGTCGTCGTGGAGAATTTCAGCGCCCGCGCGATGCCGTCGCTCGGCCTCGACTACGAGGCGTTGAGCGCGCGTAACCCACGCTTGATCTTCCTCACGATGCCCTCGTTCGGGTCGCGCGGCCCCTACCGCGACTACGTGGGCCTCGGCCCGAGCATCGAGCCGCTTTCCGGGCTCACCGCGTTGATGGGCTACAGCCAGGACGAGCCACGCATGACAGTGCAGGCGCTCACTGACGCCGCCTCCGGTGTCTGCGGCCTCTCCGCCGTCATGACCGCGCTCTGGCAGCGTGGACGCACCGGCAAGGGCGCGTTCCTCGATCTCTCGCAGTCCGAGGCGATGGCCGCCTTCCTTGCCGAGGAGTTCGTCGCCGCGCAGATCTCGAAGCGCGAGCCGGAACGCCTGGGGAACGGCGCTTGGAACGCGGCGCCGTACGGGGTCTATCGCTGTCTCGGGGAAGACGAGTGGATATCGATCGGTTGCGTCACGGAGGCGCAGTGGGTGGCCCTCGCACGGCTGGCCGGGCGCGGCTGGGAGGCAGACGGACGGTACGCCACCCTGGAAGCCCGGCTGGCGCGGCGCGACGCGCTCGACGAGGCGGTCGAGGCATGGACCTCCGCTGAGGAGAAGCGTGCGCTGACGCGCCGTCTACAGGCCGTGGGAGTCGCTGCGGCGCCAGTACAGTCCGCCCCGGAGTGGCTGAGCGATCCCCATCTGGAGGCGCGCGGTTACTTCACCTCGCTGGAGACGCCGGACGCTGGCCGCTACCAGACTGATGGCCTCCCCATGTTGATCGACGGTGAGCGGGGCTACGCGGCGTGGACCGGCGCGCCCGGCCTCGGCGAGCACAACGCCGAGACGCTCCGCCTTGTGGGCTACACCGACGCCGAGATCACCGACCTGGCCGCGCGCGGCATCATCGTGGACCGTCCACCGCAATAGCGCGTCTGCGGGCTACGAGTCGTACGGCGGGAAGCCGTCTGGCTCGTACTTCAAGCGGCGCAGCATCGCGGGCCATTCGAGGATGCCGTATGGCCGTCGGGTGCCGGGCTGGTACTGGTTCGCCGTGTGCGCCACCACATCGGCGTCCGGTTCGATCACCTCAGAGGACAGCGCGTCTACCTGGGCCCGGCAGGACATCTCCAACTGGTACATCAGGTTGAACGCCTCGGGCACGGATGGCCCGCAGGTCAGCAGGCCGTGGTTCTTGAGGATCATCGCATTGTGCGGGCCAAGGTCGTTGACGAGCCGCTCCTGCTCCGCCTTGTTGATCGCCGGTCCCTCGTAGTCGTGGTAGCCGATGTGCCCCATGAAGCGCATCGAGGTTTGCGTCAGCGG
The DNA here is from genome assembly GCA_003599735.1 of Dehalococcoidia bacterium. Lineage (GTDB taxonomy): Bacteria > Chloroflexota > Dehalococcoidia > UBA2979 > UBA2979 > SURF-43. Next base: position 4,128 of record QZJI01000008.1, read on the forward strand.
CAGCAACCCCCGCTGCTGGGCGCTGATCGCCATCCCGGCACGGGTGTGGGTGTGGATGATCGCCCCGACGTCCGGCCGCGCGCCGTGGATCGCCCCGTGGATCACGTAGCCGGAGCGGTTGTACGTGTAGTCGGTCTCCGGCTTCCAGACGATGTTCCCGTCCAGGTCGATCTTCACGAGGCTGGAGGCGGTGATCTCTTTGTAGATGAGGCCGTAAAGATTCACCAGGAAGTGCTCGGTGCCCGGAACCTTCGCCGTGATGTGGTTGTAGATCAGGTCCGTCATCCCGTAGCGGTCCACCAGCCGGTAGCAGGCGGCAAGGTCCACGCGCGCCTGCCACTCCTCTGGGCTCACCTGCTCCCGGATAGACGGGAAGTCGGTCGTGTAGTTCGTCATCGGAACATTCTCCCGTCAGCCGCTCGGGGGAACCCGAGGCTCTCCAGCGCACTCTAGCGTCCGCGGCTGCCCGCGGCGCCCACCGATCGCGCCACCGCGGGGTCAGGGCCGTACCATCCCGCCCGACCGCCGTGCACACCGAAGGACAGTTATATGCCTCGCCTCGCCCCACTCGACCTCGCCAACCTCACCCCGGAGCAGAAGGAGGTCGCGGACGCGATCATGGCCGGCCCACGAGGAGGCCTCCGCGGACCGTTCGAGGCATGGCTGCGTTCCCCCGTCCTGGCCGACCGTGCGCAAAAACTTGGTGAGTTTTGTCGGTTCCACACCAGCCTGCCGAAGCACCTTGCCGAGTTCGCGATCATCCTGACGGGGAAGCACTGGAAGGCGCAGTTCGAGTTCTACGCGCACGCCCGGCTCGCCGTGGAAGCTGGCCTGCCGCACGAGACGGTCGAGGCGGTTCGCACCGGGGCGACGCCCGCATTCCGGGACGGTGCGGAGCGCGCGGTGTATGCCTTCGTCACGGAGTATTTCGCCACGAATCGCGTCTCGGACGGCACGTACCAGGCAGCGCTCGCCACCCTGGGCGGCGAACGAGGCGTCGTGGATTTGATCGGGATCGTCGGGTATTACGGGCTTGTCTCGATGACCCTGAACGTCTTCGACGTGGGGCTACCGGAGGGCGAGCCGCTGCCGCTGGCCTAGCAACCTGACTGTCGTTGCGCAGTGCTCGATGTAGCCGGAGGTGCCCTTCGGGCCGCGATGCCGGTAGCAGTGTCGCGCGTTCTGGATCGGCACGCCGTTCACATCGAAGGTGCCCGCCCGCGTCGCGCCGAGTCTGGTGATGCGACAGCATCCGCTGCGAATTGTCAGGTTGGCGTCGACACACCCGGGGAAAGTTCTGATGAGATGGAGTAAGCGAACAGCCGACATCGCCCGAGAGGCGTAGAGACGTGGACCATGCTGAGGTGACCTCCGTTGAACACAGCGTTCTGTGCATGTTTCTTTTCGGAATGAGCCCGGAAGAAGTAGCAGCTAGACGGTGTATCGCGATCTCGACTGTCCACACTCATCTCAAGCATCTGTACGCAAAGTGCAAGGTTCACAGCAGAGCCGCACTCATTGTGTGGGCAACAAGTCACCTCGGCTGCTGCGCCTTCCCTGCACGCGAACGCCCCATAGATTCTCCTCCAAAGAGATGACGATGAACCTGCACCACTCGCTGATACTCCTGACCTCAACGCTGCTCAGGATAGGAGATCGATGTCACTATCCGACTGCGAAAAATTCGCCTGAGGAGATCAGATATGAGTATTCCGGTCCGAAGACGGTCCATTCTTGTTTCAGCTGGTGCTCTCGGGTTCGCGATTCTGCTCGTTACAACCGCCGCGGTGACCGGGCAAACACCGCTCTTCGATGACGCCCCGAGCGCAGAGAAAGTCATACGCGACGCACGGGCGCGCGGAATCGAAGGCCCTATCTATGTGCCTCCTCGCGATCAGCCTGATGTGAACGCGCACCCCGAGAAATATGGGCCTTACCTCCTACTCCCACAAGGATGGAAGGGCTCGATCGACGAACCACGAGTGATCGCGACCGTTGTTGACACTCGCGGCTCCGCGGATATGGCCGAGGTGCGTAATTCACGTTTGTGGCGCGAACCCGCCTCCATCCCGAGCCGCTTCCATCTTACCCGCGCTGTTTCCAGAAATCTGAATGCCGAAGTACAACTAGTGTACGCAGACGCGCAGGAGGCGGTTCAGTTCGTCATTTACGTCATTCAGCAACAAGTACTTCCGATCCGATCGGAGACATGGAACACCAACCCCCCATCGGGCAAGGTGGCGAACCGATACGACAAGACCGAGGTTGAGGGTCACCCTGCGATCGCCAGCCACATCGCCGAAGGCGATGCCTTCCGAGTCAGTCTGGATGTATTCGACGAATCGTCAGGCATTCGCTACGTCGTCCATTCCTTGGAACCGGGACTGACTGCTGCTGAGGCTGTGGACATCGTGAAGGGACTCTTGTCGTGAAGAATCGGGTTCTGCTAACCGTCGGCCTAGTTGTGGCCGCACTGTTCTTCGTTTCTACGGCGACGAGTGATGTCTCGGTCGCATACGCCGTCGCAGGGGACCACCGGGCCATGGTCGGCCTAGCGACGCAGAGTGCGTATATCCTTCAGGATGAGCAGTCTCACGGAACTCCCGCGTATGACTTGCAGATCCCAGGCGCCAACCCGACTGAGCGGGCAACGAACACCACGAATGTGTCAGTCTACGCGCAAACTCGCTATTACTCGGGTGGTGAGTGGCGAGCCTACAAGGACAGCTACATTTCAGGCAGCGGCTGTGAAGGTGTCGCCGTAATCATCAAGAATGCCTCGTCGAGTGGTTCGCCTGTTGGACGGCAGGAGTACGTTCACATCGATGTGTCGGGGAGCATCCCGACGGACTGGCTCATGGACGATGTCGGCTGGTCTATCACGTACTTGGGGTATGTGAAGGGGTATGAAGACTGCTCGTGGACTACCCCCCACCTCCATCAAGCTGACGAGACCTACGGTTCGGGGAAAACGAACTCAGATGTTGACACGGGTGAGACCTGGTCGACAGGCACTTCGAGTGACTGGCTCTTCCAGTACACCTCTAGCTAGACTGCGACCATTGGCCTCGGTTCCCTCGTCAGAAATGAGGGGCGGGACAACGGTGTCCCGCCCCTCGGCGTGTCCGATGCGCCTCCCGCTTGAACGGCGGGTGTAGCATCCGCCGTTGGAATCACGAATCACGTGAAGGAGGTAGGCATGGGCGCTCTTGACGGGGCCGTTGTCGTCATCACCGGGGCCGGGCGTGGCATTGGCCGTGCGTCTGCGCTGGCTGCGGCGGCGGAGGGCGCGACGGTCATCGCCGCGGACAGCGGCGTTGAACTCGATGGCAGTGGGGGGAACCCCGCCGTCGCCGAGGCCGTGGCGGACGAAATCAAGGCTCGGGGTGGGAAGGCCGTCGGCGTTGCCGCCGATGTCGCCACCATGGCTGGTGCGGAGGCTGCGATCCGCGCGGCGCTGGACGGCTTCGGCAAGATCGACGGCCTCGTCTGCGCGGCGGGCATCCGGCGCGACACGCCGATCTGGCGGATGACGCAGGAGGACTTCGAGTCGGTCGTCACCGGCAACGCGAAGGCCTCGTTCAATGTGATCAAGCTCGCGTCGATCGCCATGCGCCAGAACCGCTATGGACGCATCGTCATGTTCACCTCGGACGCCGGCCTCGGCTCCGTGGGGGCGTCCAATTACGCCGCGGCGAGCGAGGGCCAGATCGGCCTCTCCCGCACCGTCGCGCGTGACGTCGGCCGCTACGGCGTGACCTGTAACGCGATCTCGCCGCTGGCGCGCACGCGCCTGTTCGGTGGCGCCTCCGAAGAACTGCGTCCGCCAGCGGGCGTCGTCTCCGCGGAGGAGATGGCTGGCCTCGCGCCGCCCATGCCGCTCCAGAAGTGGGAAGGCTCCGGCCACCCGGACGACCCGGAGAGCGTGGCGCCGCTGGTCTGCTACCTGCTGTCGAGCCAGTCCGAGAACGTGAACGGCCAGCTCTTCGGGGTTCGTGGAGGCGAGGTTTACCTCTACTCCTACCCGCAGATTGAGCGGCAGATCCTGTCGTACAACCGGCGTTTCACCATGGACGAGATGGACGAGCAGATGCCGCGCACCATCGCCAACGGCGCCGCTAGCCCGCTGCGATAGCGAGAGACGAGGAGAACTCAAATGGGTAACCGACTCGAAGGCCGCGTGGCGGTCCTCACCGGCTCCGGACGCGGCATCGGCCGCGGCGTGGCGCTGCAGATGGCTGAAGAAGGCGCGAAAGTCGTCGTCGCCGACTTCGGCGGTAACCTCGATGGTTCCGGCAACGACGCCGGCCCGGCCGACAGCGTCGTCAAGGAGATCCGCGCGATGGGCGGCACCGCCATCGCGCACTACGGCGACGTCTCCAAATTCGCCGATGTGCAGGATCTGGTGAACACCACCCTGAAGGAATTCGGGCGGCTGGACATCATGTGCCATGTCGCGGGCATCCTCCGCGACCGCATGGTCTTCAACATGGCGGAAGAAGAGTGGGACGCCGTCTTGGCGGTCCACCTCCGTGGCGCATACAACTGCGTCCGCAACGCCGTCGAGCCGATGATCAAGCAGCGGTACGGCCGCATCCTCATCTTCTCGTCGGGGTCAGGCCTCGGCTCCACGGGCCAGGCGAACTACTCCGCGGCGAAGGAAGGCGACGTCGGTTTCGCGCGGGCGCTCGCGCGTGAACTCGGCCCGTTCGGGATCACGGTCAACGCGATCTACCCCGGCGGCAACACGCGCATGACGCAGTCCATCCCGGACGCGGCGAACCAGATCCGCGCCGCCGCCGGCATCCTCCGCGTGGGCGGTGGGATGACGAACCCGACCGCCGCTCCCGAGGGCCCCACGCCTCGTGACCCGGAGAACAACGCTCCTCCCGTCACCTGGCTCTGCACCGAGGCGGGCGGCGCGGTCAACGGCCAGGTGATCGGTACCTCCGGCTGGCAGGCCTCGCGCTACAGTCAGCGGCACGTCATCCGCAGCATCCATCAGCCCCGGTTCTGGACCGTCGCTGAATTGGCGAAGGCCGTCCCGGAACAGTTGCTGGCGGGTATCCCGAACCCAGCCCCGAAGCTCCAGCCGAAGGAAGGCGCATAGCCTTCCGCTTTCGTCTCAAGCGAATAGAAAGACGGCCGCCCAAAAGGGGCGGCCGTCTTCGTGGCTATAGCTGGTGTCTTGGAGTGAGTATGGCTGCGTCGAATCGCCTGTGGAGCATCGACGCCAGGGTGAGTACATCCATGGCATCTCGTTTAAACACGTGCCCAGGGATCTTCGGGGCATGTCGGTGATGTTTCGGAACGTCCACAAGAGTCCCTTTCATCAGATTCATTAGGCCGCGATGCTCGCTCTGCTCGGTCTCGGTTCGCAAGCTGTTGAACGCGACACATGGCAGGTTTGAAGTCTGGAACCCGAAGGCTTTCGTCGACGAGCGGCGATCCATCGGACGGAAAGCCGCTGAAAGCGCTCGGACGCCTACCGTGCGCTCGCTATCGTTGGAGGACGACCCCGGCATCGACGAGGGCAGCTACCTCCGGCACGGGGAACCCCGCCTCCACCAGCACCTCGGCTGAGTGCTCGCCCAGGGCGGGCGCGGCACGCTGCACGGCGGTGGGGGTCTTCGACATCAGCACGGCCGGGCCGACCACGCGCTGCGTGCCGGTGACGGCGTGCTCCGTATCCCACATCACCTGCTCGGCTACCACCTGGACATCGTCCGCCATCACCTCGGGCATCCGCACGGCCGACACCGGCACGCCCGCCGCGTCGAAGTCGCGCACCCACTCGTCCACGGAGCGTTCGAGGAACCGCGCGCGGAAGCGGCGCTTCCACTCGTGCGCGCGCGCCACGTTCTCCGGTGCCATCGCGTCGTACTCCGGGCTGTCGCTATCCTCCTCCGGGAAGCCGAGGACACGGCGCATGCCGTCCCGGTTCTGCTTCGTCAGCGCGCCGAGGACGACCGCGCCGTTGCGAGCTCGGTAGCCGCCGTAGTACAGCCGGAACGCCGCGCGTGATGTCTGCCGGTCTTTCCGTACGCTCAGCATCGCGTCGTACGGCTGGCCGGCGGCGAGGGCGGCCTCCGCGGCTTCGAGCAGCGGGTCGCGCAGCACCGCGTCGCTCACCGGCTCACGCATCACCGCGCCTGCCTGGATGAACAACGCCGTGCGCAGGAGCGAGGTGCTGAGGTACTGCCCCTCCCCCGTCCGCTCCCGGTGGTAGAGCGCCATCCCGACGCCCATCGCCGCCGCGAACCCGGAGACGATGTCCGCGATCGGGATCGAGATCAGGTCGGGCGCACCGTCCTCATCCACCTTCGCGTCCGTGACCATCAGGCCGGAGTACGCCTGCGCCACGATGTCCGAACCGGCGCGGCGCGCCTCCACGCCGCTCTCACCGAACCCGGTGTTCTGCCAGTAGATGAGGTCCGGCCGGATCGCGCGTAACGCCTCGTATCCAAGGCCGAGCCGCTCCGCGACGCCCAGGCGGTAGTTGATCAGGACGACATCCGTCCGGGGGATCAGGCGGCAGATGAGATCCTGGCCGCGCGGGTCGTGCAGGTCCACCACCAGCGAGCGCTTGCCGCGGTTCAGCGCTTGGAACCCTTTGCCCTCGTTGGGCACAACCGCCGCCGTGCGCCGTGTCTGCTCGCCCTCCAGTGGCTCCACCTTCACTACATCCGCACCGAAGTCGGACAGGTTCACGCCGCACACAGGCGCGGCGACGATCTGGGAGAACTCCAGCACCCGCACCCCGGACAGCGCTCCGCCCGCCATACCCGACACCTCCCTCACGCGATCCCCGCGCGCAGGCCGCGAGCCTACACGCACTGCCGTCCGCGCTCGTGCCTCTTCTCACGATCCAGCGCGAACGGTCGAGACATAAACATCCGTGAATTCGGTGGCGCTCCGTCCACGCCGCGGCTAACGAGACGGGCCGCCTTTCGGCGGCCCGCAAACAATCAGCGCGATCGTGCGTGGCGGACGCTACTTCTTCTTGCGCGTCGCCCGCGTCCGCTGCAAGAGCACCCAGGAATTCTTTCCCTTGTTCTCCACCAGTCCCTCGCGGCGCATCGCGTACAGCGTCGTCTGCACGCTCCCGCGCGGGTTTGTCGAGCGCGGCGCGCGGCCAGAGCGTGCGAGCACCTCGAGGATGCGGCTGATGTGTAGCCCGGCGGTGTGCGAGCGGAGCGTCTCGATGATCGCCGTGCGCAACGCGCCCCGTGGCAGGCGGCCCTCACCACCCTCTGCCTGCGCCCGCCCGTTCTTCAGTGTGGGCTCGGGCCCCGTGGGCAGGCGGGACTCAAGGTGCGTCAGGGACTGAAGGACCTCGTCGATCTCCGCCACACGGGCGCGAAGGTCGGTGATGCGCCGCTCGATCGCGGTACGCTCAGACGTGAGAGCGGAGCGGGCGGTGCGGATGCTGTCCGGCATGGGTCTCGGCCTCGTACTTTTCTACTGTTGGGATGGCGCAGGCGTCAGTCGCCCGCGTCCGTGCCTCGCGGAACGTAACAACGATATCGCATCTTGCTGCAATGTGCCTCTTACCGCGGGCACTGGATTCCCGATATCTACCAGATGCGATGCCCCGTCAATTCTAACGGCGCATCCTCCCCCTACCATGCGCCCCTTTACCATGCACCGATGTTGAGTGCGGGCACCCTCACATCTCGTGAACGCCGTCGCGCGGAATCGCTCCCCGTTGCCGCGCTTCTCGTCGCCCTGAGCGCGATGGCGCCCCTGACCGTCGACATGTTCCTGCCGTCGCTTCCTACAATGGCCGAGGAGTTCGCCGCCAGCGAATCCACGCTGCAACTCGCGGTGACGCTGTTCATCATTTCGTTTGCCGGATCGCAGCTCGTCTACGGGCCCGCCTCGGACCGGATTGGTCGGCGTCCGGCGCTGCTCGCTGGCTTGACCCTGTTCGTGGTTGGCTCGCTGCTCGCGCTCTCCGCCCGCTCCGTCGAAGTACTGCTCGCGGGGCGTGTGGTGCAGGGTTTGGGGGGCGGCGCGGGCCCGGCGGTGGCGCAGGCGATCGTCCTGGACATTTACGGCCGCCAGCGGGCCGCGCGTGTGTTGTCGTATATGGCGATCGCTTTGCCGCTCGCCCCCGCCGTCGCCCCGATCTTCGGCGGCTTTCTGCACGATGCCTTCGGGTGGCACTCGGTTTTCATCACGCTGACCGCGATCGGCGTCCTGCTTGCCCTCGCCTATGGCCTCGGCCTCCCGGAGACGCGTCCGAAGCGCGCGCCCGGGACGAGCGGCATCGGTGGACTGATGCGCGACTACCGCACGATCCTCTCCAGCCGCACCTACCTCGCTTACGCCGCCGTCATGGGGCTGATGTTCGGCGGGCAACTGGTATTCATTTCCTCCTCTTCCTTCGTGTTGCAGGAGGAGTTCGGACTGAGTGCGCAGTGGTTTGGCCTTTCGTTCGGCCTCGTCGCCCTCGGCATCATGTTGGGCGCGACCATCTCCAGCCGTCTCGTCGTCCGGCTGCCTTCGCACCGCATCGTCCTGCTCGGCACCGGGATCTCCGCCGGGGCCAGCGCGCTGATGCTCGCCTGGGTCGCGACTTCCGAGGCCGGCGGCGTCTGGTCGGTCCTCGTCCCCATGTTCGCGACGGCTATGGGCCTGGGACTCACCCGCCCGGCGGCGGTGGCGGGAGCGCTGGTCCCGTTCCCGCAGATCGCTGGCCTCGCGTCCGCGCTCCTCGGGTTCTCCCAGATGCTGATCGCCTCCACCTACAACATCGTCTATGGCGCGCTCGTCCCCGTCGGTGCGGACGCCCTCGCGACCGGCGTCGCCTGCAGCGTCGGTGCGGCCTTCCTCGCGGTGCTCGTCCTGCGCCCCCGCCCCGTCGAGGGCTGACTGCGCCATCTCCTGCTCGGATGTCACGCGGTGGATTTCATACACCACTTCTCCAATGAGGAGGCGTGAGTGCCGCTGCTGTTTCCTCAGACTCGCGTCCAGACAGACGTCCTCAAAGGTTGGCCCTGCGACGGCCCCATTACCTCGCCCTTCGGCGCGCGCGATATCGAGGCACATGCCGAAGGGCATGCGGGCGTCGATATCGGCGCAGGCGAAGGGACGCTGGTGTATGCACCCGCCGCCGGTCTCGTGCGCGACGTGTTCATCGACGCCTGGCGCGGGACGTCGTGGGATGCGTTCAAAGATCTGTTTGGCAACGCCGTGATCCTCGACCACGTCGAGGCGGGATACGTGACGCTGTACGGACATCTGCGGGACCTGCCGCTGGTGCGTGAGGGCCAGACCGTCGAGGCTGGGGCGGCCCTGGGCGTGGTGGGGAGTACGGGCGCCTCGACCGGGCCGCATCTTCACTGGGGCATGGCGCCGAGACTCGATGGGGGGCGGCCTTCGTACCTGCCACGCCATGCGGTTGTCGACCCGCTTGCCTTCTGCTCTGACGACCGGACTGGAGCCCCGACTGGCACTTCGGTGCTCGCCGCCCGCCTTGATGCCGTGGCGGCGGAGGTGGCGGCGATCGCTTCGGCGCTGCGGGTGCGGTAGTGGGCATCGCTCAGCCTGTGCTTGCCCTGCGGAGCCTCGTAGGCTCCAATGCGGTGAGCAGAACAGAGGCAGGGGGCCGCCGTGCCAGACGTGATTGTGGTAGGCGCCGGGAACGCGGCGATCTGTGCGGCGCTCGCCGCGCGCGAGGGCGGCGCGGATGTCCTCGTCCTGGAGAAGGCCGATGAGGCCGAGCGTGGCGGCAACACCTTTTTCACCGGCGGCGGATTCCGCTTCCCGTACAACGGGCTGGCTGAGATCCGCGGCCTGATCCCCGACCTGAGCGACGCCGAGGTCGAGCGGATCGAGGTCGGCTCCTACCCCGCCTCGGCGATGCGTGACGACCTCTACCGCGTGACCGAGGGCCATGCTGACCCCACGCTCGTCGACCACCTGATCGAGAACGCCTACCCGACGGCGCAGTGGATGCGCGAGTACGGCGGGATGCGCTGGGTGCTGATGTACAGCCGCCAGGCCTACGAGGTGGACGGCAAACTGCGCTTCTGGGGCGGGATGATCACCGAAGCGGTCGGCGGCGGCGCCGGCCTCTCGGACTCGCTCTTCACCTCCATGGAGCGGCGAGGTGTCGCCCTCCGCTACGGCGCGAAGGCGCAAGGCCTGATCACGGACGACCGTGGGCGGGTCACCGGCGTCCGAGTGAAGACTGTCGATGGCTTCGAGAACATCTCCGCGGGGGCGGTCGTCCTCGCCGCCGGCGGGTTCGAGGCGAATGTGGAGATGCGCACGCGTTACCTCGGCGCCGGCTGGGAGATGGCGAAGGTGCGCGGGACGCGCCACAACACGGGCGACGCGATCAAGGCGGCGCTGGAGATCGGCGCGCAGTCGTACGGCCACTGGTCGTCCGCGCATGCCGTCGCGTGGGACCTCAACGCCCCGCCAACGGGCAACCGCCGCATCGGAGACCTCTACCAGAAGCATTCGTATCCGCTGGGCCTCATCGTCAACGTCCACGGCGAGCGTTTTGTGGACGAGGGCGCCGACCTGCGCAACTACACGTACGCGAAGTACGGGCGCGAGATCCTGAAGCAGCCTCATAGCGTCGCGTTTCAGATCTTCGACCAGCAGACGGTCGGCCGGCTGCGTGACGAGTACCGCATTAAGGAGGTCACGAAGTCCGAGGCGATGACGCTGCCCGAGCTCGCGGCGGACATGGGGATCGACGTCGGCGGCTTCGTCCGCACAATCGAGGCGTACAACAACGCATGCCGCGAGGGCACCTACGACCCGTCCCGCCTCGACGGCCTGGGGACGGTCGGCATCGACCCGCCGAAGTCGAACTGGGCGCTGCCGCTCGACCAGCCGCCGTACGTCGCCTTCGCCGTCACCTGCGGCATCACGTTCACCTTTGGCGGCCTCCGCATCGAGGCGAAGACCGCGCAGGTGCTGGACACCGAAGACCGCCCAATCCCCGGCCTGTACGCCGCCGGTGAGCTGGTGGGCGGGCTCTTCTACCACAACTATCCCGGCGGGACCGGCCTGATGGCGGGCGCCGTCTTCGGCCGCACCGCCGGCGCCGCCGCCGCGAAGGCGGTCCGAGGTGGGTAGCGCGGCCGTCGCCTGATAGCCGCCGGATGCGCTTGATCCGGACGCGGGACAGTGAGGCCTCAGTGATGGCGATGGGCGGCGGCAACGGAGGTGGAGGCGGCCGTCGCCTGACGGCCGCCCGTCCTGAGGGCGATCGGTCTGCGCTGCTGCGTCGCACTGCGGGAATGTTCCGGCCCTACGTTTGGGCGCTAACCGCCCTCGTCCTCCTGCTGCTGACCACGACGGGGCTCGACCTCCTCGGCGTGCGGCTGCTCGGGCAGATGGTCGACCGGATGGCGGGTGGGGCGACGCTCGGGAGCCTCGACCGGTTGTTCGTCCTCTATCTCGGCGCGGTGCTGGGCTCCTCGCTGCTCGGCGTCGTGCAGTCGTTCGTGAACCAGGCGATCGGGCAGGGCGTCATGCACCGGCTGCGGTCAAGGCTGCACGACCACCTGCTGCGGCTCTCCGTCCGCTTCTACACGTCGACGCGCACCGGCGAGATCCTCTCGCGCCTCTCCACTGACGTGAACGCGGTGCAGCAAGCGGTCACCGGCACATTCACCGACTTCCTGGGCAACCTGTTCACGCTCGTGATCGCGTTCGGCATGATGTTCGCGCTCGACGCGCGGCTCGCGCTGATCACGCTGCTTGTCCTGCCGGTGTGGGTGTACCCGACCATGCGGGTCGGCGCCCACATGCGCACGCTCATGCGCGAATGGCACGAGGAGTCGGCGAAGATGTCGAGCCACCTCGAAGAGACGCTGTCGGTCTCGGGGGCCATGCTCACCAAGACATTCGGACGTCAGGAGCACGAGGCCGCGCGGTTCGAGCGGTCGAACGACGCGCTCCGGTCGCTCTCGATCCGCCGGCTGATGGCGGGGCGTTGGTTCAACATGGGGACATCGCTCTTCGGTGCGCTCATCCCCGGCGCGATCTACTGGTGGGGCGGCCGAGCCGTGGTGGGGGGCGATCTCTCAGTCGGCACAGTGGTGACGTTCGCGATGTTGGCGACACGGGTCTTCGGGCCGTTTGCGGGTATCGCGCGCCTGAACACGACGCTGCTCTCGTCACTCGCCGTCGTCGAGCGCATCTTCGAGTACCTCGACCTCCCGGTAGAGGTCGAGGAACGCCCGGACGCCGTCCACCTCACGCGGCCGCGTGGCGCCGTGGCCTTCGAAGACGTGCGCTTCGCCTACCGCGAGCCGGCCGCCGCCCTCGACGGCGTCTCATTCGAAATCCCGGCGGGCCGGATGGTCGCGCTCGTCGGGCCGTCCGGCGCCGGGAAGACCACCGTCACCTACCTCCTCCAGCGGTACTACGACCCGACCTCCGGCCGTGTCACCCTCGATGGCCACGACCTGCGCGACCTTTCGCTGGATTCGATCAGCGCCGCCATTGGCACGGTGATGCAGGAGACTTACCTCTTCCACACCTCGCTGATGGACAACATCCGCTACGGGCGGCTCACTGCGACAGACGACGAGTGCCAGGCCGCGGCGGACGCCGCCGGTCTTCGCGCGCTCATTGCTCGACTGCCCGAGGGGCTCGAGACGAAGGTGGGCGAGCGCGGCTACCGGCTGAGCGGCGGGGAGAAACAGCGAGTCGCCATCGCGCGCGCGATGTTGAAGGACCCGCCCGTCCTCATCCTTGACGAGGCGACCTCATCCCTCGACTCCCGACTGGAGCGCGAGATCCGCGAGGCGACGGCGATGCTGGCGCGTGGCCGGACGACGATTGTGATCGCGCACCGCCTCTCGACAGTCGTCGCCGCCGACGAGATTCTCGTCTTCGACCACGGACGGATCGTCGAGCGCGGCCGCCACGACGACTTGCTCGCGCGCGGTGGCCTGTACGCGTCGCTCTACCAGGAGCAGTTCGCTGACGTCGAGGCCGCCGGGGTCTAGCGCCAGCGAGACGGACGGCAGTCCCTCAAACCGCCCTACTGCCATCCCGCAGGCTTCCGGTGCCGGTGGTATAACTGCCCCGCTCCCGGCGCATAGTGGAGGCGTGGCGATGGACTGGCAGGCGGAATACGAGCGCAAGCGGCGGACTGCCGCGGAGGCGGTCGCCCTCATCCCGGACCACTCGCTGATCGTGCAGGGGAGCGCCATCGGAGAGCCGCCGGCGCTCCTGCAGGCGGTGGCTGACCGCGCGCGCGCCGGCGGGCTGACCGACGTGCGGATGACGGCGCTCCTCCCGCTCGCGGCCAGCGCGAAAAGCACACTCCAGCCTGACCTCCGTGGCCGCATCCACTGGGAGTCGCTCTTCGCCAGCGGTGTCGACCGCGGGATCATCGAGTCCGGCCAGGCGCACCTCGTCCCCGCGTTCTTCCACCAGATCCCCCGGCTCATGGAGGAGTACCTGGACATCGGGGTGACGATGGTGACCGTGTCGCGGATGGACCGCCACGGGTACATGAGCCTCGGCGTGAACGTGGACACGAACAAGGCGGCGATCGCCAGCGCGAAGGTCGTGCTCGCGGAGGTGAACAACAACATGCCACGCGTCCACGGCAACTCGTGGGTGCATATCTCAGAGGTCGCCGCGGTCGTCGAGAACCACGTGCTGCTCGCGGAACTGCCAGTGGCGCCTGAGAAGCCGGAAGATCAGACGATGGGGCGGATCATCGCGGAGATGATCCCGGACGGCGCGACGATCCAGTTGGGCATCGGTGGAGTCCCGAATACCGTCGCGAAAAACCTGATGGGGCATCGCGACCTCGGCATCCACACCGAAATGTTCGTGGAGTCGATGGTCGACCTGGTCGAATCCGGCGTCGCGAACGGCTCGAAGAAGACGTTCCATCCCGGCAAGGCGATCTACACGTTCGCGGCCGGCACGCGCCGCATGTACGAGTTCCTCGACGACAACCCGTACATCGAGGCGCATCCCGTCTCGTACACGAACCATCCCACGAACATCGCCAAGAACGACAACCTGATCTCCGTGAACTCGACGATCGAGGTCGACCTCACCGGGCAGTGCTGCTCGGAGTCGATGGGGACAGCGCAGTACAGCGGCACCGGCGGGCAGCACGACTACGCGCGGGGAGCCTTCGAGTCAAAGGGCGGGAAGTCGATCATCGCCTTCTACTCCACGGCGAAGAGCGGCACGATCTCGCGCGTCGTGCCCACCCTGCGTCCGGGCGCCGTCGTCACGACCCCACGCACCGAGGTGCACTGGCTGGTCTCCGAGTACGGCGCGTTCTGCCTGAAGGGGAAGTCCACGCGCGAGCGGGCGAAAGGGATCATCGGCCTCGCGCATCCGCGGTTCCGCGAAGAACTGACGGCCGCCGCGCGCCAGCTCGGCTACCTCACCTAGGGCGCGGGTTCTGGTTCGGCGGCCCACGTGAGTGCTGCGAGGGCCTCGGTCAGACGCTGACGTAGGCGGTGAGGTGCTCTCCCGTGAGGGTGGAACGGGCGGATCTACGCCGGGGTTTTCCGCACGGCTTTCTTGACGAGCGTGGCGATCTTCGCCTCATCGGCGGCGGTCAACTCCTTGAGGGCGAAGGAGGTCGGCCACACGTTGCCCTGGTCGAGGTTCGCGTCATCGTTGAAGCCGAACGTCGCGTACCTCGACTTGAATTTGTCCGCGCTCTGGAAGAAGCAGACGACCTTGCCGTCCCTGGCATACGCGGGCATCCCGTACCAGGTCTTCGGCGAAAGGGCCGGCGCGTTGGCCTTGACGATCGCGTGGATCCGCTCGGCCATCGCGCGGTCCGGCCCGGGCATCTCGGCGATCTTTGCGAGCACATCGCGTTCTCCGTCCGCCTTGCCGGCGGCGGCCTTCAGCTCCCTGGCGCGCTCCCGCATCGCGGCTCGTTCCTCGGCCGTGAATCCCGTGGACGCCTTCTCGGTGGCCTTGCCCGCGGTCTTGCTGGTTGCCTTGCTGGTTGCCTTGGTAGCGGACGGTTGAGTGGCCGTACGTGCTGGTTTCTTCTCGGCCATGGCGAGACCCTCTCAGTATGGGTTCAGCGCAGCTCCTGGATGCGGATCAGGTTGCCCGCGGGATCACGGACGGCGCAGTCGCGGACGCCGTACGGCTGGTCGGCCGGCTCCTGGACGACCTCGGCGCTGGCCTGGAGCCGCGCGAAAACGCCGTCGAGATCAGGCGTCGCCAGGACGATCATGCGGTAGGTCCCCTTCGCCATCATCTCGGCGATGGTGCGGCGCTCGTCGTCGGTGATGCCGGGGTCGGCGGCCGGCGGATGCAGGACGATCGACGTGCCGGGCTGGCCGGCGGGGCCGACCGTGATCCAGCGCATTCCGGCATACCCGACGTCGTTGCGGACCTCGAAGCCGAGGATGTCGCGGTAGAACGCCAGGGCAGCGTCCGGGTCGTCCTGTGGGAGGAAGCTCGAGTGAATGGTGATGTTCATGCCGGTCATGCTAGGTGCGGCGTGGCAGCCAGTGCTTCTCGATTCCTGACCGGTCTCGTCACCTGTTTCGCCACGCACGACGGTATTCCCACCGTCTCGAGCGCCGCGTCCCGCCGGTAGGTACTCGGCGGCATCCCGACCAGCTCAGTGAAGCGACTGCTGAAGGTGCCCAGCGACGAGCAGCCGACCGCGAAACAGACCTCCGTGACGCTGAGGTCGCCACGACGCAGCAGCGCCATGGCGCGCTCGATGCGCCGCGTCATCAAGTAGCTGTAGGGCGACTCGCCGTAGGCGAGCCGGAACTCGCGGCTGAGGTGTCCGGCTGACATGTGCGCGCCGCGGGCAAGCGCCTCGACATCCAGCGGCAGCGCGTATTCCCGGTCGATCCGGTCGCGGACGCGGCGTAACCACGCGAGGTCGCGAAGGTGCTGCGCGGCGGCGGATTTGTTGGTCACCTGCGAGATTCTGCCACGTCGCTTGGGAGGTGCCTAGAGCGGCTTGCGTCTGCTGATGGCGCCAACCGGGGGCGTTCCGCTGCACTCAGCGAGGCCGCGCGGACTCAGGCGGGCGGGGGGGTGCCCCCCGCGCGGGCCTCGGCGTCCGCGAGACGCTTCCGGAGGTCGCGCAGTTCGGCGAAGGTCTCCGAGGCATCGCGGAGGACAGCCACTGCGATCAGGCCGTATTCGGGGTGTTCGACGGCGAGCAGGGTGAACTCGACGGAGACACGGGAGCCGTCCTTGCGGAGCGCGGGCACCTTCAGCATCTCGCGCCGCCCGTACCGCGAGGGCTCGCCCTGCACCATCACACGGTCGTAGCCCTCCCAGTGCCGGGCGCGAAGGTTCTCCGGGATGATCAGGTCCATCCGCTGCCCGACGGCCTCGGCGGCGGTATAGCCGAAGAGTTCCTCGGCGCCCCGGTTCCAGAAGCGGACGGTGCCCTGGCGGTCGGCCCAGATCACCGCTTCCGGCGACTCTTCGAGGATGGTGCGATAGACAGCGTCGTCGTTGGCCATGCCGCTACGATACGCCGCCGGTGCCGAGTGTTCACCCGGACTCGCCGCGGTCAGATTCGCATCAGCAGCAAGCCGGCCGCCAGCGTCACGACGGTCCCGGCGAGCAACTTGAGCGGCTGCTCCCACGTGTCGAGCAGCTGCTCGCGGCTCCAGTCCGCCAGTCCGGCCGAGCGGCTGAAGTGGACGGTCGCGTCCGACGTCCTGCGTCGCACGAAGCGCGCCTGCGTGCTCAACGTCCGCTGCGCGAGGCTCAGGAGCGTAGCCGCCAGCGCGACGAACACCGCAGCGACATCGATGCGCCCGGCCTGCGCCCAGTAGCCCACGAGTACCGGGAAGGCGCCCCATGTGAGCGCGAAGCCGGCGTCCGAATGCAGCGCGCGATGCCATTCGAGCGTGTACCCGACCATCAGCAGGGTGCCCGCCGCGGCCCACGCCAGCACCCAGGGCGAAAGCATCGACGCGCCGAGTGCAGCGATCCCGCCACCGCCGGCGATCCCGATGCCCGCGATCACGAGCAGTGTGCCGTCGCCCAGACGCGTGCCCAGCGGGTGCCCGTGCCACTCGTCGAGGGCGTGTGCGGCGATCCCCGTGCCAAAGAAGAACGCCAGGAGCGTGCCCGCCAGCGCCAGCCAGTCCAGTCGGGGAGCCAGCGCCGCGCCGTATACGACGTAGGAGAGGTGCCAGGCGGTATACGGCGGGTGCAGCAGCGCAACGAGGTCACCTCGCAGGTTGCCTGTGCGCGCGTAGAACGCCGGCCGCGCCGTTGCGAGGTGTCCCGCCCTAGCAGTCACGGCCGCCGCCCCCACATCAGGAGCCCGCCGCCGAGCGATGGCCGTGCGATGTGTATGTCGATGAGCCCAGCCGCCTCCCAGAGTCCGGTGAGCGCTTCGTCGTCGGGGTAGCGGTCGACGAAGGCGTCGATGCTGGGCCCGAGGAACCGGCCGACCTTCGACCAGCCTCGGCCGGCGGCCGCCCCGGCCGCCGGCAGGACAAACCGGGTAAAGAGCCACCACAGCGGACGCCAGATCCCGCGCGGGCGGCCGAACTCGACCATCCCGATCGTGCCGCCCGGCTGTAACACTCGCGCCAGTTCACGCATCGCATCGAGCGGCGCCGGCACGTAGCGCAGGAGATAACCGAAGGTCAGCGCGTCAAACGACGCGTCAGCAAACGGCAGCCGCTCAGCCGTCGCGAGCACCGCGGCGGCCCCGCGGCGGTGCGCGACGCCGAGCATCTCCGCGCTGACGTCGAGCGATACGACCTGGTGCGCGCGCTGCCCGACGAGTCGCGTGATCAGCCCGGTGCCCGCCGCCACATCAAGCACCCGCGCGTCTGGCGAGATGTCGAGGCGCGCCACCATCGCGGCGCGCCACCGCGGGTCCTGTCCCATGCTGAGCACTGCCGACCAGCGGTCGTAGTTTGATGCGATGGGAGCAAAGATCTCTCGCGCAGTCCGGTCGCCGGGCGCCAGTGTTGTACTCATTCAACTATCTTCCCACCTTGCGCAACGTCGACGCGGGCATGGAATCCACCACGTGCTTTGGCGACGCTCGGAATCCCGGCGTACCATCGCCGTGCCCGAGAGGCTGGGCAGGGGAGGCGTCTGTGTCGTGGCAGCCGGAAGTCGACGAAATCGAGCGGCGGCGTGCCCTCGCGGCCCGGATGGGCGGCGCTGAGGGCGTCGCGCGGCAGCACGCGCAGGGCAAACTCACCGTGCGCGAGCGGATCGACGCCTTCGCTGACCCCGGCTCCTTCCGCCAGTTCCTCGGCCTGATGGGCCGGGGCGTCTACGAGGACGGCACACTCGTGGACTTCACGCCTCGGGCCGCCGTGGACGGCTTTTGCACGCTGGATGGGCGCAAGGTCATCGTGACCGGCGGTGACTTCACGGTGCGAGGAGGCTCGGGTGGCAGTGGCGGGGCGATGGGCGCCGAGCCCCCCGCGAACCGGCGGGCCCTCGAATGGCGCGTCCCGTACGTCCGTCTGCTAGACGCCGCCGGCGGCAGCGTCCGCACGTTCGAGGAGACAGGACGCACCTACCTCCCCGATGGCAACACCGGCACCGCGACCGATGTCCTGTTGCTGCGGGCGGTCCCGGTCGTGTCGGCGGTCATGGGTTCGGTCGCGGGGCTCCCCGCTGTGAACGCGTGCATCTCCCACTTCAACCTGATGGTGAAGGACACCAGCCAGCTGTTCCCCGGCGGCCCGCCCGTCGTGAAGGCCGCCCTCGGTTACGACGTGACAAAGGAGGAACTTGGCGGCTACCAGATGCACACTCGCGTCAGCGGCGTCATCGACAACCTCGCCAACACGGAGGCTGAGGCCTTCGCGATGGTGCGGCGCTTCCTTTCTTACCTCCCCTCAAACGTCTGGGAGATGGCGCCGCGCGCCGAGTCGCTCGATCCGCCGGACCGGCGCGAGGAGTCGCTGCTGTCCGTCGTCCCGCGCGACCGCCGGCGCGGGTACGACGGGCACCGCGTGATCAACGCTGTTGTCGATCGCGATTCGTTCTTCGAGGTCGCTCCGGCCTACGGACGAGCACGGATCACCGGCCTCGCGCGGATGGACGGCTATCCCGTCGGCGTGATGGCGAACAACCTCGCGTTTGGCGGCGCGACCGACGTTGCCGCTGGTGAGAAGGTGATCCGTCTGCTCCAGCTGTGTGACACATTCCACCTGCCATTGATCTCGTTCGCTGACGAGCCCGGTTTCATGGTCGGCCTCGAATCGGAGAAGCGCGGCATCGAGCGCGCGGGCGCACGCCTCGTGGTCGCCACATGCGATACGCGGATGCCATGGGCCACCGTCGTCGTCGGACAGCTGTACGGCGTCGCCGGGCAGTGCCAGCACCGGCCCACCGGGATGTTCCGGCGGTACGCGTGGCCGTCTGCCCGCTGGGGCTCCATGCACATCGAGGGCGGCGCTTCCGCCGCCTACCGCCGCGAGATCGAGGCCGCCCCGGATCCGGAAGCGAAGCGCGCGGAGATCGAAGCACGGCTGAACGCCCTTGCCTCGCCCTTCCTGACAGCGGAGGCGACCGGCCAGGACATCATCGACCCGCGTGAGACCCGTCCCCTGCTCTGTGAGTTTGTCGAGGAGGCGCAGACGATCCTGCGTTCGCAACTCGGACCCTGCCCCACCCCCTACACCCCGTAACGGAGCGCAGCTGTCGTACACTGACGGCACGCGGGTGTATGAGGACGGGCGTGGCCGTGGCGGTCGGTGTGTCCAGACGTCTGCTCATGTTCGCCTGCGGAGCATGTGCTGGGGTTTCCCTCGCGGCCTGTTCGGGTGACAGGCCCGCGCCCGGTCCCGCATCGGTCGCTGCGCCAGTGGTGGAAGCGATACCTTCGCCCACGGCGAGTCCGACGCCGGCGCCGGCGTCCACTCCCAACCCGACTCCCTCTTCCACAGCGACGGTTGCCACGCCAGCCATCGCCGCCGTGGCCGGCAAGCCCTACTTCCCGCCTCCCCCACCGCGTGACAGCGCCCCACCCGCGGGCGACGCCGGCATCGCTCGTCTGCTCGCGCCGCATCTCGGCGTTGACCACTACATCGAGGTCGACCGGATCATTGACAACCAGATGGAGTCGCCGCGCGACGGCAGTTACGCGGTGGGCTTCTATCCCGACTTCGATCACCCCGGCGCCGGCGGGAACGCGATCTTCTCCGCCCATGAGACGTGGAATCACTTCCAGGGCCCGTTCTACCAGTTGAACCAGGCCAAGGCCGGTGACGAGATCAGTGTCGTCATGGGCGATGGCAAGCAGCTCCGCTACCGGGTCTTCAGCAACACCCGCTACCAGGTCGACACCATGCCGATGGCGGAGATCCTCTGGCCGAGCAAGCGCCCGCCCGGCGAAGAGTGGCTCACCCTGCTCACATGTGGCGGGCGCATCGTCTATGACGACAGCGGCTTCGGCGAGTACCTGGACCGCGATGTCGTGGTCGCGAAACGAATCTCCTGAGCCCGCGCGAGCTCCCGCCACGTACACTCCGCTCATGGTGAGCGACTTCGCGGCCGTTCCGTTGTCCGATGAGGCGAAGGCCCAGCTCACCTCCGCGGGTGTCCTGCGCGCCGGCATCAACATGGGCAACTTCCTGCTCGTCACCGGGCGCACTCCCGCGGGCGATCCCGACGGCGTTTCGCCTGACATAGCGCGCGCGATCGCGGCGCGCCTCGATGTCCCGCTGAAACTCATCCCCTTCAAGACGCCCGGCGAGCTCGGCGATGCCGTCGACGCCAACGTCTGGGACATCGGCCTTATCGGCGCGGAGCCACAGCGCGCTGAGAAGATCGAGTTCACCGCGTCCTACGCGGAGATCGAGGCCACCTACCTCGTCCGTGCGGGCTCAGCGATCCAGGCCGTCGACGAGGTCGACCGCCCCGGCGTCCGCATCGCCGTGTCGCCGCGCAGCGCCTACGGCCTCTGGCTCGAACGCAACATCAAGCACGCCGCCCTCGTCCGCGTGGAGAGCGCGGATCGCGTCTTTGATCGGTTCGCCGCCGAAGACATCGAGGTGATGGCGGCCCTCCGTCCCGGACTTCTAGAGGACGTGAAGCGGCTCCCCGGCGCACGCGTCCTGGACGGCCATTTCTCCGTTGTCCAACAGGCTGTCGGCACTCCGAAAGCCAACACCGCGGCCGCCGCCTTCCTGCGCGCGTTCGTCGAGGGGGCGAAGGCCTCGGGCTTCATCGCTGGCCTCATCGCAAAACACGGTGTTGAGGGCCGCCTGTCAGTGGCGTCAGCGCGCTAGACGCCGGCTGAGGTGCCGGGACGCCCAGTGTCCCTCGATGTCGCGAAGCGATCAGCCCCTGTTACTTCAGGGGGGCACTCGCCCTTCGCGGGTTAAAGGCGCGCCCAGCGTTCATGCGGTCGAAGCGTGAACCTGACAAAATTGTTGACACAACGTTTATCGTGGTCAGTATCTTTCAGGCAACCGTAGGGAGCTTCTGATGGTCCCGCAGGTGCCGTCTGCTGCGGTACTTCAGCAGTTGTTCGCGCAGTACCCGACCGGCCAATTGGTGGTCGACCGTACGTTGTTCATACGTCATGCAAACCCATCGGCCTGCCGTGATTTTGGCGTCCCGGCTGAGGATCTGGTGGGGATGCCGATCGGGCGGTTCTTGCCTGAGCACCTGCCGTTTATTCAGGCTCACCTTGATGCGCAGTCGACACTCACCGCGCCTTCTTCGGCCCTGACCCCTGACGGCCTGATTGCGTACCGGCACGACGCAAGCCCGTTCCCGTCGCGGGTCGGGATGACCACTCTCCGGGAGGGAGAGGAAGTCCTGATCGGAGTCAGCGTGCGCGACGTTACTGATGAGTACGCTCGCCTGACCGACCGCGTCACCGGGCTTCCCGTCCGTGCGGCCCTCGTGAGGGCCATCATGGATCGCATGGACAGTGATCCGGCTGAACCCTTTGCGGTGTTCCAGGTGGAGATGCGGCGCATTCATGAGGTGAATGTCACCTTCGGGTTCAGCGCCGGCGACGAGGTGAGACGGGCGTTCGGCAAGCGCCTGCAGGAACTGGTTGGGACTCAGTCATACGTCGCCTGTGTCGAGAGCGCGCTGTTCAGCGTCATGATCCCGGTCCAGGCGCCGTGGGGGAACAACTTCCACGCTTTAGCGACTGCCATCGTAGCTGCGTTTGAGGAACCGCTGGTGATCCGCGGTGAGCCGATCACGGTCGAGGCGACCGTCGGGGTGTCCTTTTACCCGGGCCACGCCAGAGACGCCGAGCTCTTGCTCAGGCACGCCGCCGTCGCCCGCGAAGTCGCTGAGCACGACCCCACGGGTGTCGCCGTATGGGATCCGCGTCGGGACGAGATGGCGGTCAACCACCTTGCGACGCTCACAAGCCTCCGGGCCGCGCTGGACGGTGGCGCCATGTCACTGCACTACCAGCCTCTCGTCGACCTCGCCAGCCGCCGTGTGGTTGGGGCAGAGGCCCTGATCCGCTGGGAGGGCGTCAATATCTTGCCGTCGGGGTTCATCCCGCTGGCCGAACGCACGGGGCTGATCCGGCGCATCGACGAATGGGTGCTGGCCTCGGCCGTGTGCCAGGCGGCGGCCTGGCAGGGCGAGGGGCTCTCCTTCCCGGTCAGCATCAATGTGTCGGCCCTCACGTTCCAGGACACGCGCTTCCCCGAGCGGGTCGCCCAGGTCCTCAGCATGTGGGGCGTCCCGGCCGGCCGTCTGGTGATTGAAATCACGGAGACAGCGACAATGGCGAACCCGGCGCGCGCGGTCGCCGTATGTCGGGACCTCCATCGCATGGGATGCGAGATATCGATCGACGACTTCGGCACGGGCCAGTCATCGCTCGCCTATCTGAACCGCATGGAGGTGTCATCACTGAAGATCGACCGCTCGTTCATCAGCGAACTGACGACCAAGCCCGACAGCCTTGGCCTGCTTCAGTCAATGCTGGACATCGGCCGTCGGCTCGACCTTTCCACCGTCGTTGAGGGGATCGAGGACGAGAAAACTGCACAACTGGTCATGTCCGTCGGTGGTGAGGTCGGGCAGGGATACCATTTCGGACGTCCTGCTTCGGTTCATGACTTCATCCGTAACGTTCATGGCGGCCAGCTCCGGGTGGGTTCGACAGGCTGACACGGCGTTGTTGCACTGCGCGCTAACCGCCGGCCGCCGTGTCGCAAAGGACTGTCTGGCACAGCGATACGCCTGACGTCATCCGCGGGTGCGTGGGTTTCACACCTGCGAGGCGCCGACGTCACCCAGATCGGGGTGACCAGTTACCTGCGCGTGTGACGCGCAAGTAATCTGCGAAACCGGCGCAACAAAGTTGAGCCGGTGAATGAAGAAGCCCCGACTGGCATAGGCCCGAGACTAGGCCCGACGGAACAACGGCAGCGTCACCTCGTCGCTCACAGCGACAAAGACCGCTTCGACGGGCAGCCCGATCTGGATATCGTCCACCGCCACATCGATCAAGTTACTGGTGAGGTGAGGCCCCTCTGCGAGTTCCACGACTACCGTCGCATACGGCGTGTGCCCCTCGAACGATGGGTGGATCGCTTGCCGCGTCACCACGTACGAATACACCGTCCCGCGACCGCTTACGGCGACCCATTCGCGGTCGAACGAACCGCATTCCGGGCACATCAGCCGTGGTGGATGCGCGAACGTGGCGCAGACGAGGCAGCGCTGCAAGCGTAGTTCGCCCTGCCGCAGGTACTCCCAGAACGGCGCGGAGTCCTCGGACGGGACGGGAATCGGGAAGCCGGGGCGGGCGCTCATCGGTCACGCTCCAGGATGACCGCCCCGGTGCCGATGCCCGTGTCGCAGAAGGAGAGATGGACATCCTCCACCTGCGAGGTGGATTCGCCGCGTACCTGGCGGACCGACTCGATCAGCTGGTTCATCCCCTGGAGATAGGCTTCGCTCAGGTGGCCGCCCGAGGTGTTCACGGGCAGTACGCCGCCGTCCCAGCGCATGCCACCTGCCTCGACGAAGGGGCCGCCCTCGCCGCGTGCGACGAAGCCATAATCCTCCAGCGCGAAGATCACGTACGGCGCGAAGTGGTCGTAGATCTGGGCCACGTCGATCTCGTCGGGCCCCACCCCCGCCTGTGCCCACAGTCGGGGTGCGAGGCTGATCGCCGCGGTGTCCACGAACCCGCGTTCGCCGTGGCCGGCCTGCGCGGCGGCGCGAATCAACGCGGGCGGCTTCCGCAGCCCTCGCGCGCGCTCCGCGCTCACCAGGACGAGCGCGCCGCCGCCGTCCGTTTCCAGGCAGCAGTCGTACAGGTGGAACGGGTCGACGACAAAGCGCGAGTTCTGGTGGTCGTCGATCGTGAGCGGCGTGTCGTAAAACATCGCGCGCGGGTTGCGGTTGGCGTGCTCGCGCTCGCTCACCGCCACCCAGCCGAACTGGCGGCTGGTGGTGCCGAATTCGTGCATCCGGCGGCGGGCCACCATCGCCAGCTGGTGCTGAGGCGTGAGCAGACCAAACGGTTCTGTGAACGCCGCCGCGCCCTGGCCGCGACGGCCCGTGACCTCGCCGCGGCCGTACCGGCGTCCAGAGCGGCCGTTCACGCCGCGGTAGATCACGATGCAGTGCGCAAGCCCGGCGGCGATGGCGGCGGCCGCATGCGCCACGAGTGCCGCCCCTACGTTTCCTGCCTGGTTCACCTCGCCGAACCAGGCGAGATCGCGCACGCCCAGATTCGAGGCGATCTCCGCCTCGCCGCTCGTGTCCACGGACCAGCGCATCAGCCCGTCCACGTCCTCGCGCCGCAACCCGGCGTCGTCGAGCGCGTGGAGGATCGCATCCAAAGCAAGGCGAGTCTCGCTCCGCCCGGAGGCGCGCGAGTACTCGGTTTCGCCGACCCCGGCGATGGCGACGCGGTTTCGGAAGTTCTCCATGAGGCCCGATTGTACGGACGGTACACTCGCCTCGGTGTAGGAGCAGGCGATGATGGCTGACGGGCCTCTGGGTCACAGTGCGCTGGCGGGTATCCGTGTCCTCGACTTCACGCGCTACCAGCAAGGGCCCTACGCGACGGTGCTGCTCTCCGACATGGGCGCCGAGGTCGTGAAGGTTGAGGAGCCTGGCGGCGAGCCGGGGCGAGCGAACGGGCGTGGCCCGGACGGCTTCTCCGCGTACTTTGAGGCGCATAACCGCGGGAAGCAGTCGATCACCTTCGACCTCCGGATCGAGGATGCTCGAGCCGCTGTCCGCCGGCTGATCCCCCATTTCGATGTCGTCGTGGAGAACTTCCGGCCGGGGGTCATGGAGCGTTGGGGCCTCGGCTACGAGGACCTTCAGGCGCTCCGTCCGGACATCATCCTGGCGTCGGGCTCCTCATGGGGACGGAGCGGCCCGTGGGCGGAGCGGCCCGGATACGACCATGTGGGACAGGCGCTGTCCGGGGTGATGGTGGAACAGGGCGGCGGTCCCGGCCGTCCGCCGCACGCCCTCATCGGCGGGTTCGCGGATCAGATCGGCGCGATGCTGCTCGCCTATGGCGTCGCGTGCGCCCTCGTGGTGCGGGAGCGCGAGGGCATCGGCCAGCACGTGGATGTCTCGCTCATCAGCGCGATGACGGCGGTACAGGCGATGCCGATTACGCGCTTTCTTCGTACGGGTGAACAGCGGGGTTTCGAGGAGCGTCGCGCGGCGACGTATACGCACTACGAATGCGCGGACGGCCGGTATGTGGCGATTGCGGCGAACACCCAGGCGTTCTGGGAGCGGCTGTGCGAGGCCATCGAGCGACCGGAGTTGCGGGAGGATCCGCGGTTTCGTGGCCCGTTCGACCGCGAGGCGAACAAAGCGGCGCTGGTGGCGGTCTTCGAAGCGCAGTTCCGAACACGCCCGGCGGCGCATTGGCTGGAACGGATGACGGCGGCGGATGTGCCAAACGCGCCCGTGCTGGACTACGCCGGCCTCGCCGAGCACCCTCAATTCTGGGCGAACGGCTACCTCCAAGAGATCGAGACGCCGAATCTGGGGCGGATGCGGGTACCGGGCCCGGCGGTACACATGAGCGCAACGCCCTCCCGGGTGCAGGGGGGCGGCCCGGAACTCGGTCAGCACACCGAATCTGTGCTGCTGGCGGCCGGATTCTCATGGGCGGAGATCCAGACCCTGCGCGAATCGGGCGCTACCCGGACAGTATGAGCAGCCAATTGAGGAGTATGAAAGTGTGAACGGTGGGCGTGATCATCGAACGGACCTGCGATATGGTTTTCCTATGGCAACCGAACGCCCCCGCCCTGTCACTCTCATGGATGTCGCGAACGAAGCTGGCGTATCCGTCAGCACCGCCTCTCGCGCGCTGACCGGCGCGCGCCGTGTGCGTGGTGACCTGGAGGCGCGCGTCCGCACGGCGGTGGAGACGCTGGGCTACCGCCCGAACGAGGCCGCGCGTGGGCTGCGGATGGCGCGCACGATGACGCTCGGCGTGTTCTTCCACGAACTGACCAATCCGGTTTCTCTGGACCTGATCGATGGTCTAGGCGCAGCGGCGCATGAAGCGCGGTACTCGCTGGCTGTGACGAGCGCGCGTGGCGACCGGTCGCAGTACGCCTCGCTGTTCCAACATCTCTACGGGCAGCGCGTGGACGGGCTCGTGCTGGTCTGGCCGTTCGGCGAACTGTCGGCCCACCTCGCGTTGTTTGTGCGTGCCGGTATCCCTGTCATCACGATCCGATCGCAGCGGGGCGTCCCCGGCCTGCCCGTGGTTTCTGCCGACACGACGGCTGGCATCACAGAGGCGGTCAACGCGCTCGCGGCCCTGGGGCACCGGGGGATGACCGTGATCGCCCACGGCATCTTGTGGACGCCGCCGGCTTCGCGACGCCGGAACCTTGACCTAGCGACTGAGGCGGTGGGGATGCGCCTGCGCCGGCGTTCGTCGCGCGATGCTGGCCTGACGGTCCGCGAGATCGTGGCTTCCGAATTGTCCTCTGAAGATGCACCGACTGTGTTCCTCGCACCGTATGCCGAGGTAGGTGAAGTTATCGAGGCCATTCGGGCGGTCGGCAAACGGGTCCCAGAGGATGTTTCCGTAGTGAGTTTCGCAGACTCGCGCTTCGGCGCAGCGGCGCTGTCGGAGCGCCCTGCGGTAATCGACGTGGATTCCTTTGAACTCGGTAGGCGGATGGCCCAGGTCCTGGTGGACGCGATCGAGAACGGCCCTCCCAGCGAGGATGTCCGTATACAGGGGCTCGCCCGCTGGGTTCCCGGGGCGACTGTGGGACCGGCACCGCACCGGTAGCCTTTCGCGGGGCCCTGCACGGATTCAACCTCGACACTACAGAAGCGTCAGGTCAGCAGCGTCAGGTTGGTCTGGTGCATATCAGGCACGTGCACCCTGATCCTTGAACTGCAACTCGTGCAGGCGGGCGTAGACGCCGCCGTTCGCCAGCAATTCCTCATGCGTGCCGTCTTCCACGAGCTCACCGTGGTGCAGGACAAGGATGCGGTCCACGGCACGGATCGTGTTCAGGCGGTGGGCGATGATCACCGCGGTGCGACCCACCATCACCTTGGCGAGCCCGCGTTGAATCGTCGCTTCCGTCTCTGGGTCGATGCTGGCGGTGGCCTCGTCCATCACGAGGACGATTTCCGGATTGAACGCGGCCACGCGCGCAAGGGCGATTAACTGCTTCTGCCCGGTCGACAGGTTCGCGCCGCGCTCCGCAAGCAGCGCCTCGTACTGGCCGGGGAGCGCCTCGATGAACCGGTCGGCGCCGACGGCGCGCGCGGCGGCGCGCACCTGGTCGAGGGAGATCGATGTATCGCGCAGGCGGATGTTCTCCGTGACGGAGTCGGTGTAAATCCACGGGTCTTGCAGCATGATGCCGACGTGCCGGCGTAGCCAGCGCTGGGGTAGCGCGCGCACGGAGACGCCGTCCACCAGGATGTCGCCCTGCTGCACGTCGTAGAACCTCGACAGCAACGACATCATTGTGGACTTGCCCGCACCGGTCGCGCCGACGATCGCGACCTTCTCGCCCGGGGCGATGGAAACATCGAGGCCGCGGAGGACCCAGTGCTCGTCCTGGTAAGCGAACCAGACATGGTCGAAGCGGATCGCCCCGCGCACCTCGGCCAGCGGCTGGGCGTCTGGCGCGTCGATGACTTCCTCCGACTGGTCAAGGATGCCGAAGATCCGCTCAGCGGATGCCATGGCGCCTTGGAGCATCGTGTACCGTTCCGCGAGTTCGCGGATGGGCCAGAAGAACCGTTGCATGTAGGCGATGAAGGCGACGAGGGTGCCCAGCGTCAGCGCGTCGTCCGCCACCCGGACACCGCCATACCAGAGGATGGCGCCCGTGGTGAACGCGCCGAACAGCACAACCGTCGGCTCGAACACGGCGTACCAGAAGAGGACACGCAGGTTCGCATCGAGCGAGCCTCGATTGCGCCCGTCGAAATGCGCCTGGTTACGGGCCTGACGGTTGAATAGCTGGACGACGGTGACGCCGCTGATCATCTCATTCAGGTAAGCGTTGATCCGCGCGATCCAGACGCGCTGATCGCGGAAGGCATCCCGCTGGGCGGCGGCAAAAATCTTCACCAGCCAGATCAGCGGCACTACGAAGAACGTCATGATCGTCGCAAGCCGCCAGTCGAGGACAAACAAGACGATGATGATCGCGCTCACCATCAGCAGGTTCGTCAGGATCTGGACCAGTCCCTGCGAGATCACGGCTTCGATCTGCTGGACGTCACCGATCAGCCGCACGACCAGCCGTCCGACCGGGTTGCGGTCGAAGAACGCGATCGACATCCGTTGGAGATGGCAAAACAACTCGTTCCGCATGTCCATCACGACGCGCTGTCCGACCCATGCCATCAAGTACGCCTGTCCGTACCGGATCACGAACGACGTCAGCAGCGCCACGATGTACCACGCGGCAAGGGCGGGAAGGCTATCTGTCCGGCCTTTCCCGATCTGCTGGTCGATGGCGTGACGGACGATCAGTGTGGGCACGAGCTCCAGGCCCGCGACGGCGATCATCAACAGTCCGGCGATCACCAGTGGTGTGGCATACGGGCGGACATACCGGCCTAGCCGTGCGGCGATCCGCCGGTCGTAGACCTTTCCAATCGCGGATTCGTCATCGTAGAAACTCACGTGCCGCCCCCGCCGTCCAGGTCGAGGGCGGCCTGCTGCTGCGCGCGACGTTCCGCCTCCAGCTGCTCGCGGTAGATGCGGGCGTAGACGCCGCCTGCCGCCAGCAATTGTTCGTGTGTCCCCCGTTCGACGATGGTGCCGTCCTCGATGACAGCGAGGAGATCGGCATCCCGCAGGGTGGAGGTGCGGTGGGCGATGAGGATCGTCGTGCGGCCGCGCATGACCTCACGTAGGCTGTGGAGGATCTGCTCTTCGGTCTGTGTATCTACGTGTGACAGAGCGTCGTCCAGCACGAGGACGGGCGCCTGCTTCAGCAGTGCGCGCGCCAGCGCGGCGCGCTGCTTCTGCCCGCCAGAGAGCGTGACGCCTCGCTCTCCGATCGTGGTGTCGAGGCCATCTTGAAGGTCTTTGAGGTCATTGGAGAGTCGTGAGATCCGCGTTGCGGCCTCATACTCGGCGCTCTCCGCCTCCGGCCGGCCGTAAGAGATGTTCTCGCGGATGGAATCGGAGAACAGGAAGGCTTCCTGCGGGACGAAAGCGATCGCATCACGTAGCGCGTCCAGCGGCCACTCGCGAACATCGAGCCCGTCGAGGCGGACGCCGCCGCGCGAGGGGTCGGAGAGGCGCACGAGCAGGCTGGCGAGGGTGGTTTTCCCGGCGCCCGTGCCACCGACGAGGGCGACCGTCGCACCCGCCGGGATGCGCAGGTTAATGTCCCGCAGCACTTCACGCCCTCCGAACGCGACGCTGACGTCGACGAACTCGACCTCGCCTCGGACGGGGGAGGGGAGGGTGGTGGCCGGTCCGTCCACGACGGCGGGCGGCGTGCGAAGCACCTCATTCACGCGGCGGATGGCGACCGTGCCGAGCTGAGCCATGGCGACGACCCAGCCGACGGCGGTGAGCTGATTGGCGAGGACGGCCAGGATGAAGTTAAAAGCGACAAATTCACCCATCGACATGTTGCCCTGGACGACATTGTGCCCGCCAACCCAGAGGACCAGGAGCGTCCCCGCACCGGTGAGGGCGCCCATGACTGGGAAGAGACCGGAGTGGTAGAGCGCCAGACGCATCGAGCGACGGCGCATCACCTCGTTGGCGGTGGCGAAGGAGGCGATTTCCGCCTCCTCCTGCGCGTATGCCTTCACGGCACGGATGCCAGCGACGTTCTCCTGTGCGCGGTCGGTGAGCAGCGACAATTGCTCTTGTACCTCGCGGAACCGCGTCTCGACGTTCGTCTCGAAGAAACTCATCAGGCCGATGACGACGGGCAAATAGATCAGCGCAATCAGCGTCAGGCGGACATCGATGAGCAGCATGAAGGTAATGCCGGCGATGCCGACCACGAGGATGCGGGACATGTCCACCAGCGACGGCCCGAGGACATCGCGGACGGCCTGGAGGTCGTTCGTCGCGCGGGACATGAGGTCACCCGTACGCGCGTGCACGTAATAATTGTGGTCCAGCGACATCAGGTGGCGCGCCAGGTCGTCGCGCAGGCGGTATTCGATGATGCGGGAGGTGCCGGAGACCACCATGCGTGAGTAATACCGCAGCGTCCCCTCGATGGCGGCGAAAAGCACGATGAGCAGCGCGTAACGGGCAAGAGATGTGGCGGCGATGCCATCGCCGAGGTCGTCCACGGCGCGTTGCACAACGAACGGCGGCAGGAGCGCGGCGACCGTCGCGACGATCAGCGCGGCCAGCCCGCCGAGGTATCGCCAGCGGTAATGCAGGACGTACTGCACGATCCGGTTGGAACCGGCGCGTCCAGGAGGCAACGGCGTGCCGGCCTCGGGGGCGGAGGTCATGAGCACGTCGACACTCGCCTGTCTGCGTACGGTTCGCGATCAGGAGCGGATGAGTTGCGCCGTATTGTAGCGGCGCGTTCAGTGTCGGGCGGTACGGTGCGGCACGCGGGTTGAGATTGTCAGGCGCGCACGCGCACGTCGATGCGGTGCCAACCGGTCGCGCCATCAGGATCGGGCCGCTGGTACTTGCCGGTCTGCACTTCACCCCGGCCGTCAGTAGCGCGTACCTCGATGAGGTAGTCGCCGGGTTCGGCTTGCCACTCGACGACCCACTGCCGCCATGCGTTCGTCGAGAGTGACTCGCTCAACCGCGCGGGTTGCCACGGGGCGTCCGTCTCACCATCGCGGCGTACGCGCACCTCGACGGTGTTGATGCCGCGGTCGCCGGCCCATGCGACGCCGGCGACCGGGACGCGGCCGGGTTTCACAGTGCGGCCGTCGCGCGGGACGTCGATGCGTGACTGCGTCTTGATCGGGGCACGCTTCGCCCAGCCGCGCGGGATCCAATACGCGTCGAACGCCTCCCACGTTGTCAATTCGATCTCGGTCAGCCATTTGGTAGCGGAGACGTAGCCGTAGAGGCCCGGCACCACGAGGCGGGCCGGGAACCCGTGCGGCCCCGGGAGCGCCTCGCCGTTCATGCCATAGGCGACCATCGCGGGGCGGCCGTCCATGGCGACTTCCGTCGGGAAGCCCACGGTGAAGCCGTCCACCGAGCGGCCGACGATCTGGGTGGCGCCAGGCTTCACGCCTGCCTGTTTCAGCAGATCCACGAGTGAGACGCCAAGCCACCGCGCGTTGCCCACCAGGTCGCCGCCCACCTCGTTAGAGACGCAGGAGAGCGTGATGATCTCCTCGCGCGAGGGCATCGCCAGCAGATCGTCGAACGAGATCGTCAGAGGATGTTCCACCATGCCGGTGATCCTCAGACGCCATGTTTTCAGGTCGACGCGTGGCGTGATCAACGTCGTGTCGATGCGGTAGAAGTCATTGTTGGGCGTGATCAGCGGCGACAGGCCATTGAGGTCGAGCGCACCGGTTGGGCTCGTTTGCGGCGCCGCGGCGAGTGTGAGCGACTTCCGCTGCGCTTCCACATCGACAGACTCGCCCGCGAAACGACGCCCGGCGACGAATGAGGCGGCCGAGGCCCCCGCGGCCGCTGCCGTAAAACCGAGGAACGCCCGTCGTCCGGGTATTCGCTGGGTCATCGGCTGCGCTCCGGTCGATGCAGGCGCGTCGAACACCCCCGCGCGCAGGAGCAGCCGTAAGGTCTGCCAGCCAACCGCCGCACCGATGAGCGGGCCCAGTGCGACGAGGAACGAGCCTTGTACGGACGCGCTTGGCGTGTCGACGGTGGTCGTGATTGCGCCCAGCATCCCGAGGGCCGTGAACCCGATCGTCCCCACGAGGGGCCTCAGGCGCCCCATGACGCCGATGACGGCGCCTGTGGCCAGCGCAGCGAGTGTGACGGTCAGGATCAGGACAGGTTTATCTCGGGCACCCAGGGCATCGATGACCAAATGGGTGACCCAGCTGGGAGCGTGGTCGATGAGCAGATCGCCCACAGCGATTACGGGCGCGATGGCGCCGGCCAGCCCAGCCACGAGTTCGGCGACGCCGAGGGTGACGGCGACCGCCAGCACGCCGCTGAGTCCGTCTCGAAAGGTACGGGTGCGCATGGGAGAACCTCCGGTGGGACGGAGCGGCGCATTCACGATAGCAGGAGACTACGCGTGCGCCGGGCACGATATGCTGGCGGTATGCCGAGTGACCGCGAATCCGCCGCAACCCTGCTCGCGCTCCTCAGGCGTCCAGCCGCCCCGATCTTTGACCTCGCGTACCGCGTCTACGAGCGCGAACTGGATCGCGCCATCCGGCGCGGTCCGATCCCGCAACATGTGGGCGTGATCCTGGATGGCAACCGCCGGTTTGCTCGGAAGGCGGGGCTTTCCGAGGTGACTGACGGGCACCGCCGCGGCGCGGACAAGGTGGAGGAACTCGTCGGCTGGTGCGACGACCTCAAGATTCCAGCGGTCACGCTGTGGGCGCTCTCTACGGACAATTTCAAGCGCGGGCCGGACGAGTTGAAGGCGATTTTCAACCTGATCGAAGAGAAAGTCGCCGCGTTCAGCGAGGATTCTTCGGGCAAGCCTCGTCGCCGCCGTGTGCGGATGGTGGGGCGGCGCGAACTGCTGCCGCAGAGCACACAGGAGGCCATCGCGCGGGCGGAGGAGGCGACGGCGAACGACGGGCCGTATGAGTTGCTGGTCGCGGTCGGGTACGGAGGACGTGAGGAGATTACAGACGCCGTACGCCGCATGCTCGCCGACCGCATCCGCAACGGTGAATCCCTCGAAGGCATCGCGAGCCGGATCGAGCCAGACGAGATCAGTCGCTACCTGTACGCGCCGGACATTCCCGACCCCGACCTGATCATCCGTACGTCGGGTGAGTTGCGGCTGTCCGGGTTCCTTCTGTGGCAGAGCGCCTACAGCGAGTACTACTTCTGCGACGTCTTCTGGCCGGAGTTCCGCCGCATCGACTTCCTGCGCGCCGTCCGCTCATATGCCGACCGGGAGCGCCGGCGGGGACGGTAGAGTCGCCTACTTCAGCGCGTCAGCGATCTTCCGTGCATTCGACAGCAACATGCCGTCGATGGTGTCCGCGCCTGACCCCGGACTGCCAAGCGAGTCGCCGTAGAGGTCGTCCACCACCTTCATGCCTGTCTCCTCCGCCACGCGTCGCGCGACCTTCGGGTCGACCGAGGACTCCGCGAAGATGGCGTGCACACCCTCGCGCCGTACCGTTTCCACGAGTGTGGCGATCTCGCCGGCGGATGGCTCGACGCCGGTTGAGGCGCCGGGGATGACCGAACCGACGACCGTCAGGCCATAGCGAGCAGCGAAGTACCCGAACGCCTCATGGTCGGTCACCATCTTCCGGTTCGCCATCGGGATCGTGTCGATAATCGCTTGTACCTCGCGGTCGACGGTATGCAGACGTTCCTGGTAGGCGCGCCCGTTGGCCTCGAAAATGGCGGCGTGCGCGGGGTCGGCGGCGGAGAGTGCCTTCACGATGGTGTCGACCATCGCGATGTCGTTGCGGGGATCATGCCAGATATGCGGGTCGCGGGACGCCACGCCATCCTCGAGGCGGAGCGCCAGGCCGTCCGTCAGCGTGACCACGAGGGCCTTGCTGTCCTTCAGCGCTTTGTCGAGGAACGCGTCCGTACCGAGGCCGTTGCGTAGAATCACCTGAGCCTTTGCGACAGCCCGTGCGTCGTTCGCCTTCAGTTCGTATTCGTGCGGGTCAACGCCCGCGCGCACCAAGATGTCGAGGCGCACTGTGTCGCCAGCGACGGCCTGGGTGAGCGCACCGACCGGGGCGATGGTAGCGACGACGCGCAGCCGGGCGTCGTCCTCTTCCGTGGCGTTGCCGCATCCCGCCGCGAAAATGGCGGTCGTCACGGCTAGCAGGGCGAGGACGCGGGCAGGTCGAGGCATCCGGTAGCTCCTCGGTTGAGACGACGTATCGATGATACGTAGTCTCATCTATTCTGGCAACGCCACAGCTAGGCGCTCGGGTACGCTTCGGATGGCAGGAAATGAGCGCGCCGGTGATTTCCCAAACGCGTCACGCCGTCCTTGCCTATCTGGGGGTTGCCGGGATGCTGTTCGCATTCACGGTGGCGCTGCCTGCCCTGGGCGTATGGCAGCCGCGTGCGCTCCCCGTGGCGCACGAGACCATCCGTGAGGCGCGCGTTGTCGAGGTCGTCCCGGGCGAGACCGTCACCACGCCGTCCGGGGTCATTCGCCAGCAACGTGTTGTCGTGGAGGTCGAGGGTCAGCGGGTGCCTGTCGATCGGGCGTTCCAGGATGGCGGTGGTGACGCCTTTGTCCTGGAGCCCGGCGACACCGTGCTGCTGGCCGCGGTCGAGGGTGAGCAGGGTGTGGTCTATCAGTTGAAAGACCGGTCGCGGCGGTTCTCCGTCTGGATGCTCACATTCGCCTTCGCCCTGCTGGTGGTGGCGGTCGGTGGTTGGCGTGGGGCGCTGTCGCTGGTCGGTCTGATTTCGAGTGTCCTAGTGATCGCGCGGTTCGTCGTCCCGGCGATCATGTCGGGGTGGGATCCGTTGCTGGTCTGCATCGCGGGAGGGCTCGTCATCATGACGGCGACGCTCACGATCGGGCATGGCGTGGAGCGGAAGACGGCGGTCGCCCTGGGCGCGACGGCGGCGTGCCTCGCACTGACGGG
Source organism: Dehalococcoidia bacterium (assembly GCA_003599735.1). Classification (GTDB taxonomy): domain Bacteria; phylum Chloroflexota; class Dehalococcoidia; order UBA2979; family UBA2979; genus SURF-43. The sequence goes on from QZJI01000008.1 coordinate 39,282, forward strand.
ATTGCTAGCAGCCTGGTCGGTAGCGTTCGCGCGCCTCACCGGCATCGCCACCGACGACGCCAGCACGTTGCAGGTGCTGGTGGGCGGTGGCGTGATCGACCCGCGTGGCCTGTTGCTGGGGGGCATGATCCTCGGTGCGGTCGGTGTCCTTGACGATGTGACGACGACGCAGGCGTCGGCAGTGGCGGAGTTGCATGAGGCGAACCCGTCGCTGTCGCCGGCGGAGTTGTTCCGGCGCGGGATGAACGTGGGCCGCGACCACATCGCGGCGACGACGAACACGCTGCTGCTGGCATATGCGGGGACGGCGCTGCCGTTGATCCTGATCCTGGCGGCACAACAGCAGCCGGCGGGCATCCTCATTTCGTTCGACGCCCTGGCGACCGAGGTCGTACGCACTGTCGTTGGCAGTATCGGGATCGTCGCTGCAGTGCCTCTGACGACGGCGATTGCGGCGTATAGCGCGGGCTGGGGGCGTCGTCGGGGCTAGTCCTGGTCAGCGCGCGCGAACCCGTCGAGCAGTGTGCGGGCGGCGGCGCGGGGACGCGGGTCGAGCGGCGCGGGTTGGAGGGTGAGTCCCACGCCCAAAGAGGCCGATGATTTGGCGGCGGCCTGTCGTTCGAGCAGGTTGACCTCACCTGCCCCAGGCGATGGTCCTGTACGTGTAGCAGGGCGACCGGGTGCAGGACGTCCCGTGCCTGATGATCTGCACGCGGTAGAGTGCAGGGCGGCTGAGGTGGGGCACGAGGAGGATTCGCATGCCGAACGCGTACCGCGTGGAGACGCTAGTCGAGCTGCGCGAGGATTCTCGCGCCCTGTTGCGGGGCGCCATTGATGTCCACGTCCACGCTTCGCCTGACCCATACGCGGAGCGCCGGATGGACGCTCGTGAGCTTGTACAGGCTGCATGTGAGGCCGGACTGGCTGCGCTCGTGCTCAAAAGCCACGAGTACCCGACGCAGGCGCTCGCGTGGGCGCTCGACCGAGAATTCGACGCGATCAAGGTGTACGGGGCGATCGCCCTCGACCACGCGGTGGGAGGGCTGAACCCGGACGCCCTCGACGCCGCGCTCCGCATCGGGACGCGTGTGGTCTGGTGGCCGACGTTCGATTCCGCCTGGTCGCGCGATACCTTTGGCCGCTGGCACGCGAAGGCGGAGGCGATCCGTGTCCTGGACGGCCAGGGCGTGCTCCTGCCGGTTTGTCATACGCTGCTTGACATGATGGCTGAGTATGACGCGACGTTGTGCAGCGGGCATCTCGACCCGGCGGAGACATTGGCCCTGGTGACGGAATCGCGGCGGCGGGGCATCCGATCGATCATCTCGCACGCCACTTCGTTCCGGATCCCGTTGGAGGTGCAGCGCGCACTCACGGCCCGGGGCGCGTTCATCGAGCAGTGCTCCGTGAACTCGTTCCGGGAGGGCGGCGACGCGGCATTCGATGCGATCGCCGCGGACGTCCGTGCGGTCGGGCCGGAGCATGTAGTGCTCTCGACCGATCTCGGGCAGGCACCCAATCCGGCGCCGCCTGTGGGGTTCGGATCGTGGATCGAGCGGTTCCTCGATGCCGGTTTCACCACGGACGAGGTGCGGCGGATGGTGCAGCAGAACCCGGCGGCCGTCCTGGGATAATAGCGCGCGAAGCGCGTGCGTTTCCGCGTGCTATCGTCCCGCCTGTGAACCTCCTCATCATTCCCGGCGTCACGATGCCCACCGTGGACGAGGTGCTCCTTGCCCGCATTCACGAGGCGGCTGGTCCTGGCACGCAGATCCGGATCGCGGACACGCCTGGCGAAGCGATCGAGGCGATGGATGATGTCGAGGTCGTCCTCGGAGTCATCACGCCTGCGATGTTCGCGCGCGCCCGACGGCTGCGCTGGGTGCATGCGATCACGTCGGGCGCGGACGCGTACCTGTTTCCGGAGATGGTGGCGAGCGACATCTTGCTCTCTGGCGACAAAGGACTTGTGGGGAGCCACCTCGCTGACCACACCTTCGCGCTGTTGCTCTCGCTCACGCGTCGCCTCGCCCGCGCGGTGCAGGACGGCCCGCGGTCATGGGAGCACCGCGTGTCCTACCGCGCGGAGGAGTTCGAGCTTGAGGGATGCACGATGGGGATCGTCGGCTTCGGCGGCACGGGACGGGCGATCGCCCGGCGCGCCGTGGGGTTCGGCATGCGCTGTGTCGCGGTCGACTGCGACCCGGTCCCGCCGACGGCGGAGGTGCCCGAGGTCTGGGGGAGCGACCGGCTCGATGAGTTGTTCCGCACAGCGGATGTGGTCACGTCCGGACTGCCGTTGGCGTCGAGCACCCGCCATCTGTTCAACGCACGGGCATTCGCGCTGATGAAGCCCTCCGCCATCCTCGTCAACGTGACGCGGGGCGAGGTGGTGGACGCGGATGCGCTCGTGGCGGCGGTGCGGAGCGGACAGATCGCCGGGGCGGGCCTCGATGTCGCGCCGGTGGAGCCGCTGCCCGCGGAACACCCGCTGTGGAGCACGCCGAACGTGGTGATGACGCCGCACACGGCCGGCGCGAGTCAGTTCCGCATCACCCGGAACATGGACCGCTTCTGTCGCAACCTCGCGCACTTCCGCGCGGGCGAGCCGCTTGAGGGCCTGATCAACAAAGCGCGTGGGTTCTGATGTCGAGACGGCCGAGTCTGACCGGTCACGATTCACTGCACGAGAGCCGCGGCGATGTCTGTTTGGCGTAAGGAGTCCCGTGGCCGCTGAACCGACCCCCGAGCAGATCGCGTCAGGCGAGTTCGTCCGCGTGGACGGCGCTGCGCTGCGAGAGCAGATGGCGCGGCTCTTCGTCCTGCTGAAGGTGTCCGAGGAACATGCGGCGATTGCGTCGGACATCCTTGTAGCCTCCGACCTGCGCGGAGTGGACACGCACGGCGTGGTGACGGGGCTGCGTTACCTTGAGCAGATCGAGGCAGGGCTGATCGACCCAACCGTGACGCCGCGCCTCGTGCGGGAGTCCGCGGGATCTGCGGTCGTCTCGAACGCGGGCGGTCTCGGCGTCGTGGGCGCGCACATGGCGATGCGCATGGCAATCGAGAAGGCACGCGCGACCGGCATCGGTCACGTCGGTGTGGTCGATGGCCGGCACATCGGGATGGTCGGGTACTACCCGATGATGGCGGCGGCACAGGACATGATCGGTATGGCTGTGACGAACGCGAACCGCAGCGTCCGGCCTGCCCGCGGCGCGGACCCGCGCTTTGGCACGAACCCGATCGCCTTCGCGGCCCCGGCCGGCAAGGAACGGCCGTTCGTCCTCGACATGGCGACGAGCACCGTGGCCTCCGGCAAAGTGCGCCGCGCGCACGCCCTTGGCCTGCCGATCCCGCGTGGCTGGGCGGTGGACTCCGAAGGCCGTCCGCTGGAGACACCGCCGGGTGCGCGGGACACTTCGTGGGCGCTTACGCCGATCGGTGAGAGCGCGGACGGCGAGGGCGTGAACTACAAGGGGTACGGGCTGGCCGTGATGGTGGACATCCTCGCGGGCGTCCTCGCCGGCGGAGGTTCGAGCGCCGACCTCGACTACGGCTCGAACATGTCCTGGTTCATGGCGATCGACATCGGCCAGATGCGGCCGATCGAGGCGTTCAAGGCGGACATGGACCGCTTAATCCGGTACTTCGCCGAGACGCGTCCGTCCGACCCGGCGAAGCCGGTAATCCTTCCGGGCGACCCCGAGGCTGACGCCTTCGAATACCGATCGAAGGCTGGCATCCCGCTTCATCGCGATACCCTCGCCGCGCTGCGCTCGCGGGCGCAGGTACTGGGGACGCCCTCGCTCGTCTGATTGCGAGGGCTACGCGCCCGGCCTATGGTGCGGCGGCATCACGGATGCAGCGGAGGTGACGTCGATGCCTCGACCGACGATCTGCGCCACGCTCGCTGAGGCGGTCGCGGGCTTTCAGGACGGCTCGACCGTCATCATCCCGGGCTTTGGCAACACCGGCACGCCGTGGAACCTGCTGACTGCGCTTTACGAGCAGGGCGCGACCGGCCTCACACTGGTGATGAACAGTATCCAGTCGGTCACGAACGACACCCGGGTGAAGGGCGTCTCCGACCTCGTGGACGCCGGGCGTGTGAAAAAAGTGATTGCCTCGTTCACCGCGGCCACGCACCCTTCCCGCATTTCTCGCGGGGAGCAGCTAGTGCGTGATGGCAAAATGGAGGCGGAACTGGTGCCGCAGGGGACGCTGGCGGAGCGTATCCGCGCTGGTGGGGCGGGCATCCCCGCGTTCTACACGCCAGCCGGCGTGGGGACGCTCCTCTCCAGCGGGAAAGAGCATCGTGAGTTCGAGGGCGAGACGTATGTCCTCGAAGAGGGCATCTTCGCAGACTACGCGCTGATCCGTGCCTGGAAGGCAGACACGACGGGAAACCTCGTCTTCCGCCATGCGGGGCGGAACTACAACCCGATCGCGGCGATGGCCGCGCGGCACGTGCTCGTCGAGGTCGAAGAGCCGATCGTGGAGGCGGGCGAACTCGACCCGGACCAGATCCATACACCGGGGATCTACATCGACCGGCTCGTCCCGATCTTGCCGCACGGTGTGCTCCGCGTGGAGCGCGGCGCACTCCCCACCACGACGCCCGTCGCTGCGCCCGCGGCGGAGATGCCAGCGGCTGTCCCTGGCAAACGACGGCTCACACGCGCCGAGATTGCGGCAGTGATTGCCCAACGGATGCAGTCTGGTTGGATCGCCAACCTCGGCATTGGCATCCCGACGCAGGCCTCGGACTTCGTGGACTTCAATGCAGGGATCACGCTCACCTCGGAGAACGGGGTGATCGGGTACAGCCGTCTGGCGCAGCCGGGGACGGGCGATCCGGACATCGTGAATGCTGGTGGACAACAGGTGAACATCGTGCCGGGGGCCTCGTTCGTCCACCACGCGGACTCCTTCGGCCTCGTGCGTAGCGGGCGACTCGATGTGACCGTACTCGGGGCATACGAGGCGGCGGCGGACGGCTCGTTCGCCAACTGGCGGCTCTCCAATGCACCCTGGGACAACCTCGGTGGCATCGGCGGGGCGATGGACCTGGTGGCGCGCGCGAAGCAGATCTGGCTCGCGATGGAGCACACGACGCGCGACGGGAAGCCGAGGCTCCTCGACCGCTGTTCGTTGCCGGTGACGTCGCCGCGCGGTGTGACGCTGATCGTTACGGACATCGCCGTGATCTCGGTGAAGGGCGGACGCTTCCTGCTGGAGGAGCATGCCCCCGGATACACCGCCGCCGAGATCGCCTCGTTGACCGGCGCGCCGCTGGACGTCAGCCCCGTCCTGCGCGAGGTGTCCGTGCAGGTCTGACGTGGCATGGCGGTGACGCGCTAGACTCCGGCGCGGCGCCTCAGGTAGCGCCCAGCCGAAGGAGGCACCCGCGTGCTCAGCCGGATCGACCATGTTGGCGTCGTCGCGTACTCCATCGAAGAGGCGAACGCGATCCTCGGCGACGCGTTGGGGCTCGTCATCGACCAGCCGCGCTCGAAGTGGCCGGAGGGGTCGTACTTCGCGCCGGAGCAGACATACAACTTCTTCTTCAACGTGGGCGAGGGCGAGACGCAGGTGGAGGTGCTGGTCCCCGCGCCCGGCGCGACCAGCGGTACCGCGCGTTTCCTCGAAAAGCGGGGCCCGGGTCTGCACCACATTTGCTATGCCTGCACGGATGTGCATGTGGAAGCGGATCGGCTGGTGGCAGCGGGGCTCTCCGAGATCACGCTGCCGAGGGCAGCGGACGGACGGCGCACGGTGGCGTTCTTCCGGCCGCAGGGGAACGCGGGCATTCTCACGGAGCTCGTGCCGCTGCGCGATCGTTAGCCCGAGTTGCCCGCGACGGCCGGTCCAGGGGATGGAGAGCCGAGGTCGGGGCTTCTCAGTTCTCGGCTCCACGCTCCGATTCCAGCCACCAGCGCGGTGCAGGCGAGCGCCCCGACCACCAATGCAAGTACTGGACTCATCGCGGTCGCCAGTACTCCGCTCAGCATGTACCCAAGTGGCGGCGCCCCACCTGCGAGCATGCTGCGAAACGACTCAACCCTGCCTCGCAGCGCGTTGGGTGAGATCGTGAGGATGACGGAGTTGCGCGGGATCATCTGTACCGAATTCGTCGCCCCCAGGAGGGCCGCCGCCAGTAGCGCCAGCAGGAACCACGGCGACAGGGCAAGGACAACGAGGGCGATGCAGTAAGCGAGGACGCCGAAGACGGTGTAGAGCCCCTTGTAGGCCATATCCCCCAGCGACAGGATGAACGCGGCGCCAAACAGTGCGCCCATGCCCGGCGCGGCGCTTAGCAGCCCGAATCCTGTCGGTCCCACGCCCAGCGATTCCGCGAAGACGGGCAACAGCGCGCGATAACTCCCGAACAACGTCGCGCCGACATCGAGCATCAGCAGAGAGAGGATGACCGGCTTCGTGCGGACGAAGTCCAGCCCCTCGATGAAACTGCGCCACGGGCTCTCGATCACGGCGGGCCGCACCACTGGCACGCGGACGCCCGCGATCACCGCCATCGACACGAAGTACAGAAGCCCGTTTACCAGATAGACCGGGCCGAGGTCGACATACGCGATGGCGACACCGGCGAGGGCGGGCCCGGCGATCTGCGCCGTCTGGCCGATGGTCGCGTTGAGCGCGATCGCGTTGACGAGGTTGCCCGGTGGGATGAGTGCCGGGATGAGCGCGGTGCGTGCCGGCTGCGTCAGTGCCGAGAACGCGCTGTTCAAGAATGTGACCGCGTACAGGTGCCAGACCTGCACTTCGCCGGTGAACGTAAGGTAGGCGAGGGCTACGACGAGCAGCGCATTGCCCACCTGCCCGGCCTGGATGAGTCGCACCCGGTCGAGGCGGTCGGCGAGGACGCCTCCCACCATCGAGAGGATGACGTGCGGGCCGGCCCTCGCGAGCCCGGTGAGGCCGAGGAGCAGCGCGCTGCCGGTCAGGACGTACACCTGCCAGAAAATCGCCGTCTGGATCAGCTGCACGCCGATCGAGGTGAGGAACAGCGAGGCCGCAAACCTGCGGTAGTCACGGTGCGACAGCGCACTCAGGGCAACCCGCAGGCCCGACTGATCTCCCGGCATGACGTGCGCCTGTACCTGACTACGCCTTCAGGCGCTCCAACTCATCGAGGATCACGGCGGGCGAAGCGGGGAGGTGCCGCACGCGCACTCCGATCGCGTCGTAGATCGCGTTCGCGACGGCGGCCAGCGGCGGCACAATCGGCACCTCGCCGACGCCGCGCACCCCGTACGGGTGTCCGGGGTTCGGCACCTCCACCAGCACCGTCTCGATTGGCGGCAGGTCGTTCGCGACTGGCATCCGGTAGTCGAGGTAACTCGAGTTCGCCATGGAGCCGTCCGCGCGATAGACGTAGCCTTCGTTCAGCGCCATGCCGATGCCCTGGGCCGCGCCGCCCTGGAGTTGCCCTTCCACGTACGAGGGGTGGATCGCTTTGCCGACATCCTGCACAGCGGTGTAGCGCAGCACGGTGACCTTGCCGGTGTCGGTGTCCACATGGACATCGCAGATATGGGTGGCGACGGCGGCGCCCACGCCGCTCGGCTTCACGGCAGCGCGTCCCTGGATGGCGCCGCCGCTGCCCGCGAGTTTCCGTGCGATCTCCTTGAAGGTCATCGTCTGGCCGCCTTCCTCGCGGAGGACGCCAGCGTCATATGTCACCTTCTCCGGTTCGACGTCCCAGATCTTCGCGGCGCGCGCGATGAGCTGGCCGCGGATGTCGTATGCGGCCTCAATGACGGCCCAGCCCGTGGCAAAGGTGGTGCGACTGCCGCCGGTGTTCGAGGTGTACCCAATGGTGTCGGTGTCGCCGACGGTGGACTTCACGGTCTCGTATGGGATGCCGAGGGTTTCCGCGAACTGCATTGCGAGGCTCGCGCGTTGCCCGCCGATGTCGACCGAGCCGGTGATCAGGGTCACGGTTCCGTCCGCGTTCACAATGGCGTAGGCGGCTGATTCGTTGCCGCCATTGCCCCAGTACCCGGTGGCCACACCGCGCCCGATTTTGTCGCCGTGGATCTCCGACCGATAGTGGGCGCTGTCGCGCGCGGCCTGCAGCACCTGCTCTGTGCCGACGGAGCCGTGTGGGACACCCTCAGAGCGGCGCACCCCCTGACGCGAGGCGTTCTGGAGACGGAACTCGATCGGGTCCATCTTCAGTATCTCGGCCAGCTCGTCGACGACGGACTCGACCGCGAACTCTGCCTGCGGTGCGCCGGGGGCGCGGTAGGCGGCGACCTTCGGCTTGTTCACCACGACCTCGAACCCCTGCACGAGGTGGTGTGGCATGTTGTACGGGGCGAGCGCGCTGCGGGCAGCGCCCGGTACGGGTGCGCCCGGGTATGCGCCGGCCTCGTAGGCGAGGTGGACCTCACCCGCGACGAGCGTTCCGTCCCGCTTCGCCCCCATCTTCACGCGGATCTGCGTGGCAGAGGTCGGCCCGGACGCCTCGAAGACCTCGGTACGAGACATGGTGATTTGGACGGGACGCCCCGTGCGTCGCGAGAGCATGGCGGCGAGTGGTTCAAGGTAGACCGGGATTTTCCCGCCGAAGCCGCCGCCGATCTCCATCGGCACGACCCTCACTCGGGAGACCGGCAACTTGAGGATGCCGGCGAGGGCGTCTCGCACGCCGAAGGCGCCCTGCGTGCTGGTCCAGATGGTCAGCAGGCCATCCCTATTCCACAAGGCTGTCGCGTTGTGTGGTTCGATGTAGCCTTGGTGGGCGCTCGCCGTTGAGAACTCGCGTTCGATGACGATGTCTGATTCCGCGAAGCCCTGTTCGACGTCGCCCATCCGGATCTCAAGCTGCCGCGCGATGTTGCTCTGGCGTCCGTTGACCGGTTCAAAGAGGCCTTTGATCTCCGCAGTGACCGCTGGGTCATGTAGCAGCGTGGTGTCTGGGGCGATCGCCTGCTCCACGCTCATGACCGGCGGGAGTACTTCGTACTCCACGTCGATCAAGTCGAGGGCATCCTCCGCGATATGCGGGTCGGTCGCGGCGACGGCGGCGATTGGGTGGCCTTTGTACAGTGCCTTGCCGGCGGCGATCAGCGGCTCGCGCGTCCAGCGCTCCGGGATCGGCCCGCGGATCGTCGGCACCGGGTTATTGCTGAGTTCGGGGAAATCCGCGCCAGTGACCACCCCGAGGACGCCGGGGAGCGCGAGGGCGCGCGAGGCGTCGATGCGCTTGATGACGGCGTGGGCGTACGGGCTGCGCTTCACACGCCCGTAAAGCATCCCGGAGAGTTTTACGTCCGCGCCGTATTCAGCCCGTCCCGTGACCTTGTCCACGCCGTCTGGCCGGACCGGCCGTGTCCCGATGACTTGGTACGGCGTAGCGGGCTTTTCAGTTGTGGTCATGGAGGCCTCCTGCACGGGATACGGCGGGCAGCCGTCATCTTACCCGTTCGCTGTTCGAGGGTGGCTCCCCGGTAGTGGGTCAAAACTGACCCACTACCGGGGAGCCTCGCGTCCCGCGCGCTCCCGGCCAATACTGACTGAATGACACGATTGTTGATGTCCGAACTGCTGGCCGAGTCGCCGGTGCGTCTGGCGCCGATGGCGTCGTTCACCAATGCGCCGTTCCGGCGGGTCGCAGTGCGCTGCGGCAGCGGCTTCACCACCAACGAGGAGATCGACGCGGAGGCGCTGCTCGCGAAGAATGCCTGGGCCGGTGAATCCGCTCGCACTGACCTCGACGAGGATGTCGTCGCGATGCAGTTGCTGGGAAACAGCGCGGAGACACTGGTGCCTGCAGCGATGCTGCTGGTGGAGGCGGGCGCGGACATCGTCGACATCAATATGGGTTGTCCCGTGCCGAAGGTCGTGCAGCGCGGCAAGGGGGCGGCGTTGATGCAGGACGTCTCCGCCACGGCACGGATCTTGTCTGCAATCCGCCACGCCATCGATGTGCCGCTCACGGTCAAGATCCGTGGCGGTTGGGACGAGCGCCAGCCGAACGCCGTGGAGGTCGCACGGATGGCGCAAGACGTGGGCGTGGACGCGATCACCGTGCATCCGAGGACGCGCGCCCAACGCTTTGGCGGCCGTGCGCCGTGGGACGTCATCGCCGACGTTGTGGCGGCCGTGGAGATTCCGGTGACGGGGAATGGGGACGTGACCTCGCTGGTGGAGGCGCGCCAGATGATGGCGGCGACCGGTTGCCATTCCGTGATGGTGGGCCGTGCGGCGCTGGGACGTCCGTGGCTTTTCGACGACGGCTACGAGGGGCTCGATGCCCGTGGGCGAACGGCGTACGAGGAGCGGGTCATCATCGAACATTTGAATTTGATCGAGGCGTGTTTCCCGCCCCGGATGGCCCTGCTGCAAATGAAGAAACATCTAGCGCAATATGGCGCGGGCCGTCCGGACGCCCGGACGCTGCGCGCCGAACTATTCGCTCAGCCCTCGGTGGAGGCGCTGCGCCGGACGTTTGTCCGGCAGTGGGCGAAGGATTCCGCTCCTGCCCGTGAGGGCTGACGCCCTTCGACATACGCGCCAGCGGTGATCTCGCTTATCATTCGGAACCTCCGACGGTCCTGCGGTCGCCGCTACCCGTCCGGACAGGGGGTGTCTGGACACCGCGTGAGCAGCGCTGTGGGGGGCGGGGATGACCTTGATGGAGGAGCAGCGGGCCAGCCGCGTGGATGCGCAGGCCTCTAACGCCACGGTCAGCGATGGCACGGCGGATCGGGCAGCCCCGGTCCGCTTTGAGGCGACCGAAGACGAGAGCCGCCGCATTGCGGCACTCGCTGGTTCGACCAGTGGTTCCATCCGGCTTGCGCGATTGTTGCTGCGCCAGCCGCGCTTGGTTCCGCACGCCCTGCGCGTCGCTCTCCACGGGGCCAGCGCTGGCCTCCGCGCCGACCACACCCTCTCCTGGCTAATCCATGTGGACACCGTGCGCCAGGTCATCCCGAACGGGGGTATGGGCGCGACATGGGGCGGCCTCGACACGTTTATGGGCCTCGTCGCACGCCACGTCTCTCGTGACGCGCATGCGCTGGAGCTCGGTTGCGGCGGCGGACGCGTCACGCGACACATCAGGCCGCTGGTCGGCACGCTGGTGGCGAACGATATCTCGGAGCGCATCCTCGCGGAGGCACGCGCCGCTACGGTTGACCTTCCGCCGATCGAGTTCCGGGTCACAAGCGGGTTGGGCGATGACCTGTGCCCCGAGGAGTTCGACGCCGTGATCGGGCACGAACTCTTGATGCAGTTCAACTTCGACGAGCTGCTCCGCTACGGCTCCAACGTCCAGCGCGCGCTGAAGCCCGGCGGCGTATTTGTCGCCTCCGTCTATACCTTCGACGAGCCGGGTGAGATATCACGGCACATGGAGATGATCCGCAACTATGGCGCTGGGGTGCGCTCCCCGTTCCGGGTCCACCGAATGCCCCGTCGCACGTACCAGGACATCTTTGAGGCGTGCGGATTCGAGGTCGTCGAAGTCCAGCGCAGCCGCCCGGACGAGTACAAGGCGGAGAAGACCCCGCACACCAACTTCGTCCTGCGCCGTCCTCTGACACCCGCGAGCTGATCGCGCCCTGTCGACTGTACGAAGGCCCGTCCGGGTTCCCGGACGGGCCTTCGTGTGATGGGTATTGGTGCTACTGGACGATGACCACCGTCACCATGCCGAACATCCCGGCCTCTGTTTCGGCGTGGGTGAGGATGTGGCAGTGGTACGCCCAGACCCCCAGCTCCGTCGCTTCCACGATGACATCGACGCGCTCGCCCGGAGAGACGAGGATCGTGTCCGCGACATACGGTTGTGGAAGCGGGTTGCCGTCCTTCGTGATGACGGTCTGGGTCATCCCGTGCAGGTGCATCGGGTGGATCTGCAGGCCTTCGTTCATGTAACGGACGCGGATGCGCTCGCCGCGCTTGGCGACGATCGGCGCTGTGGCGGGGAACCCCTTGCCGTTGATCGTGTACCCCAGCGGGCCGTCGTTCAGGATCATCAGTTGGTCCTGGTCGACCTTCGGTTCGTTCGCGCCAGGCACAATGATTGCGCCGAGGAGCCCAGCCGGGATCTGCGTCGCCCCGTTCATGTGCGAGTGGTACATGTGCGATCCGGAATTCCGGACGGTGAACTCGTAGGTGAAGGTCTCGCCGGACTTGACCAGCGGCTGCGTGATGCCGGGCACCCCGTCCTGCGAATTGGGGACGAGCATCCCATGGAAGTGGATCGCTGTCGACTCTTCAAGTTTGTTGTGGAGGACGACTTTGATCTTGTCGCCGACGTTGGCGCGGATGACCGGGCCAGGGACCATACCGTTATATGCCATGCCCTTGCGAATGTCGCCCGGCGCGACTTCCCACTCGATCTCGTCAGCGGTCACGTCGAAAACCTTGACGCCGTCCTGGACAACCGGCTGCAAATCCACGTTGCCCTGCCCCTTGGTCTTGGCCGGGAACGCCTTGATGCCGTCGAGGTAGGACTTGTCCATCTCTTCCGCGGTCATCTTGTGCGCGGTGGCCGGTGCCGCCGTCGCCGCACCGGGAGTGACGGCAATGGCCGCGGTCATGCCGGCCTCGGCGTGTCCGGGCACCGTGCAGAGCAACTCCAACCGCCCGGTCACCTTACCCACCTTCAGGGTGGCGTGGCCGCCGGCGTTGATGAGTTCGGTCTTGACGCCGCCTTTGACGGAGAGGTCGTGCTGGATGCCGCCCTTATTCACCACCGTGATCGTGACGTCCGTGCCAGGCTCCACAGCGAGCAAGTTCGGGCGGATGAAGAAGTCGCCGAGCTCTACGTCGAAGGCTTTGGCGGCCGCAGGCTTTGCGGTCGTCCCACCGGCAGCGGGTTCATCCCCACCGCTGGAGCCGTTACCGCTTGAGATCAGGGCTACCGTCGCAATCAGCACGGCGGCCACCCCGAGGATGCCTCCCAGGATGCCAGCGAATGCCGGCATCCCGGATTCTCGTCTTCCCGCTGTCGGGGGCAGCTGATCCGTATTCGACACATCACTCATTCAGACGTACTCCTCGCGTGCGTCGCCACCGAGGCTCGGTGGCGCGTCGTGGTCGTCCCACTATCGGAAGCGGAACGGTATGGAGGAAGTGACCAGCCTCGCCGGAGAAAAGGCCGTTAGTCCCCCGGATATCGTCTCAGCAGCAAGCCTCGTAAAGTTCTGGCATGAAGGGCATTGTGCTAGCCGGGACGACGAGTGGCGTAGGGAAGACCACGCTCACGACGGGGGTGATCGGCGCGCTTCGCGCGCGGGGGCTCCGCGTCACGCCGTTCAAGGTCGGCCCCGACTACATCGACCCGACCTACCACGCGAAGGTGGCTGGGCAGCCGTGCCATAACCTCGATTCATGGATGCTCTCACGCGAGGTGCTGCGCGACGTGTTCTTGCGGGCGACCATCGATGCCGACGTCGCGGTCGTCGAGGGTGTGATGGGGCTGTTCGACGGTCGCAGTGGGGGTGGCGAAGCCGGGAGCACCGCGGAGGTCGCGAAACTGCTGGGGCTACCGGTTGTCCTGGTGGTGGACGCGGCAAAGGTGGCGCGGAGCGTTGGCGCGCTTGTCCTCGGGTATCAGCAGTTCGACCCTGACATCAGGATGGCTGGCGTCATTCTGAACAACGTCGCTAGCGCCTCGCACGCCGCGATCTGCCGGGAGGCGATTGTGGCCGCAACCGGCCTGCCTGTGTTCGGCGCCCTGATGCGGGACGAGGCGCTCCGGGCACCGGAGCGCCATCTGGGGCTCATCCCCACGGTCGAGGGGCGCGTCGCGGACACGTATTTTGAAGCGGCAGCCGCGAACGTCGCGGCTCAGGTGGATCTGCCGGCATTGCTGGAGCAGGCCACCATCGATCCATCACGTGGTACGCCGGTCATGCCCGAGGGGTTGTGGCCGTCGATTGTGCCCTCGAAGCGCGTGCCCATCGCTGTGGCGCGGGACGAGGCGTTTAGTTTCGCCTATCCGGAGAACCTGACGCTGCTTGAGGCGTGGGGCGCCGAGATCCTGCCGTTCAGCCCGCTGAGGGACGCACGGATCCCACCAGGGGCAACCGGCGTCCTCCTGGGCGGGGGTTTTCCTGAGCTCTATGCCGAGGAACTGGCCGCGAACCGGGAGATGCTCGCATCGGTACGGGACGCGGCGACGCGTGGCGTCCCGGTCTACGCGGAGTGTGGCGGGCTGATGTACCTTGGTGAATCGTTGACGGATCGTGACGGTCGCCCACACGCGCTGGTCGGGGCCGTGCCACTACGGTCATCGATGTCGCGCGCGCGGCTCACACTGGGGTACCGGACAGCGACGGCGCGTGCAGATGGCCCGCACATCAAGCGCGGGCAGACCGTGCGCGGACACGAGTTTCACTGGTCCACTCTCGATGAATCACCTGACGCGGAGACCGCGGCATACGACCTCGCTGAGAGTGGCGCACTCGATGGATACGCGCGCGACAATGTGTGGGCGTCGTATGTCCATCTGCACTTCGCGTCGGACGTGGGTCTGACGCCGCGGTTGATCGCGACGTGCCTGAGCGCGCTGGGCGACTAGCGGTCGAGCACCTCACGTGATGGGTCACGGGCCGGGTCGGTGGTGGGGAGCGTGTCGGCGATCCAATCTCCGGTTTTCCAACGTGGGACAGGCGTTTTGCAATCCTCTTGTGGGACGAAGCGCGACTGTTCCACGAATGCCATTTGGTGGATGTAGCGAGGGCAGTTCGCGAAGATTTCTCGCGCTTGCACGCGGACAACGAACTGGGTCTCCGGGTATGCCTCTCGCAGCGGGTCATCGAAGTCGATGTTGGCGACACCGTTCACCCGCATCCGCCAGCGGTTCTCAAAGTCGATGAACAGCATGCCGACCTCGTGCGTCTGGGCGATGTTGCCCGTCGAAAGGTACATCCCGTTGCCGTCGTAGTTCGGGAACGCAAGGGTATTGTCGTCGACGACATGCACGAAGCCGGGCGCCCCACCTTTGTACGAGCAGTTGGCGTGCCCCTGTGCGTCCACGGTGGCCAGGAAAAACATCGGGACGCGCTCGATGAACTCGCGGTCGAGTTCAGTAAACCGGTCGTGAACGATCGTCTCTTTCAGCCGGTCCGCGAGGCGACGTGTGTCGAACGTGTCCTGCAGCTGACGGTTTCCATCATGGTATAGGTCGGTCATGGGGCACCTCGTAACTCCGCTGGCTGGCCGGGTAGCGTGATGTCGTGTTGAGGATAGAGAGTACGTGTCGCCGTTGCTATACCTTACAGGTTCGTTAGGATGGGGCGGCCCGGCCCGGTAACCTCACTCGCTGTCGGGCAGGGGATATCCCTGTCGAGAAAAGGTAGACATGGCAACGATGGAGCAGGCGTTTGCGCCCGTGATGAGCGGTGCGCGGGTGTATGTCCAGGGTGGCGCGGCTACGCCCACGGCGCTCCTCGAAGGGCTGGTGCGGCGCGCGGCTAGTCTGAGGGACGTCACGACGGTCTCGCTCCACCTCGAAGGCCCTGTGCCGCATGTGGCGCCGGAAATAGCGGGGCATATCCGCCATAACGCCTTGTTTATTGGTGCGAACGTGCGTCAGGCCGTGCAGGACGACCGGGCGGATTTCACGCCGGCCTTTCTTTCGGACATCCCGGCGATGTTCCGCGACGGCACTCTCCCGATCGACGTCGCGCTGGTCCAGGTGTCGCCGCCGGATCGGCACGGCTATTGCTCCCTTGGTGTCTCGGTCGATGTTGCGCGACCGGCGGCGGAGGCCGCGCACCATGTGATTGCGGCGGTCAACCCTCGGATGCCGCGCACGCTGGGCGACTCGTTCCTGCACCGTAGCCGTTTCGATGCTGTTATCGAGGTCGACACGCCGTTGCATGAGGTGCCTCCGCCGACACTAACGGCGGCTGCCCAGGAGATCGGCCGCCATGTCGCCTCGCTGGTTGAAGACGGAGCAACGCTTCAACTGGGGATCGGTGCGATCCCGGAGGCGGTGCTGTCGGCGCTTGGTCAGCATCGCGACCTTGGTGTCCACACGGAGATGTTCTCGGACGGCGTCGTCGACCTGGTGGAGCGAGGCGTCATCACGGGAGCGCGGAAGCGGGTGCATGCTGGCCGCATCGTCTCCTCGTTCGTGATGGGCACGAGGCGGCTGTATGACTTCGTCGACAACAATCCGATGGTAGAAATGCGCCCCTCGCACTACACGAACGACCCTCAGGTGATCGCGGGGCACCATGAGATGGTTGCGGTGAACTCCGCGATCGAGGTGGACCTCACGGGGCAGGTCTGCGCTGATTCCATCGGGCCGCGCTTTTACAGCGGGATCGGCGGGCAACTCGACTTCATTCGGGGTGCTGCTCGCGCGCCTCGCGGACGGCCGATCATCGCGCTTCCGTCGACGGCGCTTGGCGGGCAGGCTTCTCGGATCGTGTCGCAGCTGGCGCGTGGTGCTGGTGTGGTCACCACGCGAGGGGACGTACACTTCGTGGTGACAGAGTTCGGTGTGGCCGCGCTGCATGGGCGTACCGTCCGAGAGCGGGCACAGAACCTGGTGCATGTTGCCGCGCCGCAGTTTCGTGAGCAGCTGTGTCGCGAGGCGTTGGAGACATACGGGCTGCACCTGCGGGCGTGAGCAGGACTCCGGACGTCGTTGGGGAAGCGAGCAGTCGTGGTGGTCCAGCCTCCTTCGCCAGCGTCGTCCGACCGGAAGGAGCAGGGAGGTCAGGAACGCCGGTTCTTCGCGGGCCCTCAGTCCCGCCTCACCGAGCTCGGATGGGCGCTGGGCGTCTTCTACGAGCTCTTTCGCGCCTTTCGCGTATTGCACTTCATCGGGCCCTGCGTGACCGTTTTCGGCTCGGCACGGTACGGCGAAGGTCATCCGATCTATGCGCAGGCACGGGAGGTGGGGGCCGCGCTGGCGCGCGCTGGGTTTACGGTGATGACGGGTGGGGGCCCGGGACTGATGGAGGCTTCTAACCGAGGCGCGCGAGATGCCGGCGGCCGGTCGGTCGGCTGCAACATCCAGTTGCCGATGGAGCAGAAGCCGAACGCCTACCTGGACGTGTGGATCGAACTCGAGCACTTCTTCGTGCGGAAGATCATGCTCGCCAAGTACTCCTACGCGTTCGTCGTAATGCCGGGCGGGTTCGGTACGCTTGACGAGGCGTTCGAGGCGGCTACGCTCGTCCAGACCGGGAAGATCAAGCGGTTCCCGA
>QZJI01000021.1 GCA_003599735.1 Dehalococcoidia bacterium
ATGGGAAGACCTTCCTCATCGCAGAAGAGCAGTCAGTGGCAGTACTTCCACCGCTGCATCTCCTCGCAGGGACAGATCCAGAACTTCTTCTCGATCTCCGCCTGCTTGTCCTCGAAGAACATGCAGGGGCAGAGCGGCTTCCCGAGTTCGTCGGCGTTTCTGGCGAGGCCGATGACGAGGAACTCGGTGATCTCGCGCTGCGGGTGGAGGTGGGTGCCGGACTTCTCGGCGAAGTTCTCGACGAACTTCCACATCTTCGCCATCGTCTCGGGCTTCGCGATGGAGCGGTCGGCGTCGGACGGCTGGTCGAGGGTCACGGCGGCTCCGATACGCGAGGGGCGCCCGGCGGCGTCCGAATCCAGTGTCGGCCTCGATCCCGCCCCCCGCAACCGGCCATCGTGGTCGAGGCGGGGGGTGGGACGGGCCGCTAGGATGGCGTTGGGAGTGGATGGCGTCCGGTGATGTCCGCGATCTTCAAAATCGACGTGGGGTCGCGTTGCGGTCCCAGGTGGGTTCGACACCCACGCACTCCCGCCATATTTCTCGGACTCTCACCCCCTATCTCGAGACCCTCACCCTCCAAACCTCCCTCCCCCTCCATGAGGGGGAAGGAGGCTTCAGAACCCCATCCCCCTCACCCCTTCCCTCACGGGAAGGGGAGTTGGCTTCGCTCTCGTTCGTGGAGCCTCGATGGTTGGGGGCCTCGATGGTTGGGGCGAGGTTGGTGTGTGACGGGGCGGTGGTGGGCCTCGATGGGTGGGGTGAGGGGTGCGTTCGGGCACAGGGACGCCCGCCGTCGGCGCTCGAAGCCGGACGGCGGGCGTGTGTGCGGGGTGTAGCCGCCGTGGGCTAGAAGATGATCACCAGGAGGATGATGACCAGGAGGATGGTGACCGCGCTGCCGCCGATGTACATGGTGGGTCCTGACTCAGCGAGGGCGTCCGCTGTCTGATCGGTAGGGTCCGTGGGCGGTGCCGTTAGTCCTTGCTGTTGAGGGCGTCGGTGGCTTTCTTGACGCTGTCTTTGACGTCGCCCAGGGCCTCCTGGGTCTTGCCCTTTACCTGCTGCGCCTTGCCGCGCGCTTCCATGTCCTTGTTGTGGGTGATCTTGCCGGCGGCCTCGCGTGCCGCGCCGGCGGCTTCGTTGCCCTTGCCCATGATCTTGTCGCGTTTCCCTGCCACTGGTGTCTCCTCTGTGTGACGCGTCTGTGTGACGCCCTCGATGTGAGGGCTCCGTGTGACGCCTCTGTGTGACGCCCTCGATGTGAGGGCTCCGCGTGATGCCTCTGCGTGATGCCCTCGATGTGAGGGCTCCGCGTGATGCCTCTGCGTGATGCCCCTCGGATGTGCCGGGGCTCGCTGGTCGTGTGTCCATGCTGGCATGGTGGGCGTCGCAGCGCCGTGGTGCGCCGGGCGCGGTCGTATCAAGGTCATCGCATTCCGGCGGCAGTGGGGGGCGGGAGGCGTCGATGGAGGGTGGGCTTCGATGCGGCGGTCGGGCGGGGGTCGCTATTAGAGGCGGCGGACGGAGCCCCAGGCGGCGATGAAGAGGACGAAGCAGACGGCGGCGGCGGCCATGAAGGCGCCGATGCCGCTCTGGACGCCCCAGGCGGAGATCGCGAAGGCCATGGGGAATGATCCGATCGCCTGGACGCCGTGGGACATCTGGTTCACGGCCATGACGCGCCCTCGCATCTCGTTGCGGGCGACCTGGTGGAGGAGGGTGTTGTTCAGCGCCATGGCGACGGAGTGGAAGATGCCGGCGCTGGCGAGGATGGAGAGTGACAGCGCGTAATTGGAGGACTGGGAGAAGGCCAGCAGGATGACGGCGTAGGCGAGGAAGCAGCCTGACATCAACAGCCCTCGATGGCGCGCGCCGCCGAGGTAGGCAAGGGTGAGCAGGCCGAGGAGCGATCCCCATCCCATCATGGACGAGAGCATGCCGAAGCCGGAGTTGCCGCGGTGGAGGACGTCTTCGGAGACGATCTTGAGGAATGGGATGTAGGGGTAGATGAGCAGCGAGGGGATCACGGAGACGACGATGAGGCCAAGGATCCGTTTGTCCTGCCAGGAGTAGCGGAAGCCTTCGACCATCATGCGCCACGGCGAGACGGCGCTGGTGACGCGCTCCTGCCGGGTGGCGTGGCTGATGCGGAGGGTGGCGATGCTGGCCGCGACCTGGAGGACGACGAGCATGACGAGGGCGGAGGCGACGCCCCACGCGGCCATCATGATGCCGAAGCCAGAGGGTCCGAGGACGCGCGAGATGTTCTGGACCATGGAGTTGACGGCGACGGCGTTGGGGAGCGTCTCGTCGGTGGTGACGTCGTAGACGAAGGCCTGGCGGGCGGGCTGGTTGATCGACTGGGCGAGTCCGCCGCCGAAGGCGATGACGTAGACGTGCCAGACCTGGGTGAGGTCGAGCAGGACTAGGGCGGCGAGGACCGCGGCGAGGGCGGCGTCGAGGAGGGTGGAGGCGACGATGATGCGCCGGCGGGGGAAGCGGTCGGAGAGGTAGCCGCCGTAGGGAGCGATGAGCGTGCCGACCCCGCCTCGGAAGGCGGCCACGGCGCCGAGCTGGACGGCGGAGCCGGTCATTTCGTAGACGAGGGCGAAGAGGGCGAGCTGCTTCGCCCACTGGGCGAAGCCGGCGGCGAGCGTGGAGAGGGTGAGGTAGCGGAAGTCGCGCAGGCCAAAGGAGACGAAGACCTCGCTGGTGGAGGCCCTCGCCCGTATGGGCGGCGCGATGGCGGCGTCGGACGCCGCGTGGCCTGAGGGGGTCGGTAGGCGGCCCGTTGCCATGGCTTGCCTCGATCTGCCGCGCACCATAGCACCCGCGGTGGTTACCGGCCGCCGCATGCGCGTCCGTGGCCGCCGCTAGGATGGCGGCGCAGGCGAGGAGGACGGCGATGCGCGCTCTCGTGGTCGATCCGGACGTCGAAGGGCGGTTGCGGCTGGGCGACGCGCCGGAGCCGCAGCCTCGCGCGGATCAGGTGCTGGTCGCCGTGCGGCATATCTCGCTGAACTACGGCGATCTGCGCGGGGCTCAGGCGCGGCCGGCGGGGTTCGTGCCGGGGTGGGACGCGTCTGGTGTGGTGCTGCGCGCGGCGGCCTCCGGCGGTGGCCCGGCCGAGGGCGCGCGGGTGGTGACGACGATGGGGTCGCAGGGCGGCTGGGCGGAGCGTCGCGCGGTGGACCTCGACGAGCTGGCGGTGGTGCCGGAGGAGATCGACCTGGGCGCGGCCTCGACGTTGCCGGTGGCGGGGGTGTCGGCGCTGCGTGCGCTCCGCCGCTCGGGCGCGCTGCTGGGGCGTCGGGTGCTGGTGACGGGCGCGTCGGGCGGCGTCGGGCGGTTCGCGGTGCAGCTGGCCGCGCTGGGCGGGGCGCATGTGATCGCGAGCGTGGGGTCGACGGCACGTGGCGAGGGGTTGCGCGCGCTCGGCGCGGTCGAGGTGGTGGTGGGCCTCGACGGTGTGGACGCGCCGGTCCATGTGGTGATCGACAGTGTGGGCGGTTCGCAGCTGGTGAAGGTGTGGGGGCTGCTCGGCGAGGGCGGTGTGGTGCAATGCATCGGGACGACGTCGCAGGAGCCGGCGGCGTTTCCGTCGCTGGTGGGGATGAAGCGGACGATCGAGGCGTTCACGAAGGGGCCGCACTCGGGCGAGGACATCGCGTACCTGATGAGCCTGATACAGGCGGGGAAGTTGCGGGTGGACGTCGGGTGGCGCGGGTCGTGGTCGCGGATCGCGGAAGCGGGTGCGGCGCTGTTCGGCCGTCAGGTGGCGGGAAAGGCCGTGCTGGATATCGACTGAGGCGGTCAGGGGCGGCGTAGACTCTGGTGAGTCGACGCCGAGATCGGCTGTTACGCCTCGGTGGCGTGGGGAGGCCTGAACGATGCGCACCGCCGTCCGCTTTCTGTACGCCGTGGCGATCGCGCTGTTCCTCGCGCTGACGGTGGGCTTCGGCACGCTGACGTTCTACCCCGGGCCGGACCGCCCCGAGTACCCGAAGGAAGCGGAGTTGCGCGTCGCGCCCGCGCCGGCCGCGACGCCCGCGACGCCCGATCCGAAGCAGATCGAGGCGCAGCGCCAGTACGAGGAGGAGTACCAGCGGTTCCAGAAGGACGAGAAGGTCCATCACCGGAACGTGCTGCTGGCGGTGACGGGGATCGCCGCGGTCGCGCTGCTCGGGGGTATCGCGGCGACGGCGGCCCTCGATGTCCTGCGGGCGGGGATCATGCTGGGGGCATTGTTCAGCGTGATCTGGGCGTTGATCTATGGAGCGAACGCGGCGGGCCGTGGCGCGATCTTCGTGGCGGCGCTGGTGGTGCTCGTCCTGCTCGCGGCGGTGAGCACGGAGCGGGTGCGTGGCTGGCTCGGGCGCACGCTCCGGCTCGGCTCCGGAGACGATCTACTGCGGTAACACGGTCGTGGTTGTCATCTTTGGTGCGGCTTGCGCCGCCGCGTACACTCGCGCCGAAAGAGCCCCGTCCCGGGGACGAGGTGCGCGATGGTACTGCCTGCTGACGTGGCCAGCGAGACGAGCGAGAAGCCAGCGCGCCTCCCGCTACCGACGCACTTCTTTGGCCGCGACTTCTACTACGGCTGGTACATCGTTGGTGTCGCGTTCGTCTCCTCGATGATGTCGATGGGGATTACGGCGTACTCGATGGGCGTATTCCTGAAGCCGATGACAGAAGAGCTCGGCTGGTCGCGCACGGACATCTCGCTCGGGCAGACCCTCACCACGTTCGTCACGGGGATTCTTGGCGTCGCGATTGGGCGGCGGATGGACATGCGCGGCGGGCGTGCTCTGATGGTGGGCGGCGCGGTCATCGGCGGGTTCGGGTTCATCGCGCTGGGGCAGGTCCACCAGCTGTGGCAGTACTACGTCGTGCGTACCGGGCTGGTGGCCGTCGGTTCGATCGGTATGGGAAACCTCGTCGTCAACGTGGCGCTGTCGAACTGGTTCGTGCGCCGCCGTGGGCGGGCAATCGCGATCGGCGTGATGGGGACGTCGGTGGCGGCGCTGGTGCTGCCGACGGTGGCGAACTGGATGATCGATGTGTGGGGCTGGCGGGCGGCGTGGGCGGCGATCGGCGTGGCGGTATGGGTGACGGTTATCCCGTCGGCGCTGCTGGCGATGCGACGGCGCCCCGAGGATTTCGGGCTGCGGCCGGACGGCGATGGCGTGCCGGTGGAGGGCGCGCGCGTGTCGGCGCGGGTCGCCTCGGACGTGCGGTGGACGCGGCAGACGGCCGCGCGCACGTGGACGCTGTGGATGTTGGTCGCGACGTTCGGGCTCGCGAGCACAGGGATGGGCGCGTTGCTGCTGCATTTGATCCCGTACATGACAGACGCGGGGTTCACGCGTGCGCAGGCGGCGGGAGCGTTCGGCATGATCGGCGTGTCCGGGCTGCTTTCGAAACCGCTGTGGGGGATCGCGCTGGACCGGTTCCCGGTCCGCCGCTGTGCGGCGGCGGAGTTCGGGCTGATGGGCCTGGGGATCGCGCTGATCCTGACGTCGCACACGCTGGCGCCGCTCTACGCCTCGATCTTCACGCTCGGCCTCGGCATCGGCGGAGTGGTGACGGTGCAGGAGGTGGTGTGGGCGGACTTCTTCGGGCGGTTGAGCCTCGGCACGGTGCGGAGCCTGGCGCAGCCGTTCACGATCGTGTCCAGTGCGGGCGGGCCGGTGTTCGCCGGCTTTGCCTACGACCACTTCGGGTCGTACACGACGGCGTTCCACCTCTTCATCGCGACGTACGTCGCCGCGGCCGTGCTGATCCTGCTGACGCCGACGCCGGCACGTCCCGCGTCGGCGGACTAGACACCCGAGGTGCCGGAGAGCCCGTAGCGGTCGCCCCGCAGGCCCCGCACAGCGAGGTCGACCGCGGCGAGACGGCGCTGGCCCTGCATGCGTGACTCGCCCTGCATGTACGAGGACCATGCCATGTAGTCGCCGAGGACATCCTCGAGGTGGTTTGAGTAGCCCTGGATGTCCTGCGCTTTGTTCATCGCGACCTTCGAGATGCGCACGGTCATCGGGTGGTTCTCCGCGACGCGTCGGGCGTAGGCGTAAGTCTCGCGCTCGAGGTCCTCGGGGGCCAGGACTCGGTTGACGAAGCCGTAGTCGTGCGCCTCCTGGGCGGTAAGAAAGCGGCTCTCGAAGACGAGTTCTTTCGCGCGCTTCACGCCGAGGTCCCACGGGACGGACATGTACTCGATGAAGCCAGGGAGAAAGCGTGCGTCCCGCGCGGCGAAGACGAGGTCCAGGCAGCCGGCGAGCATCCAGCCGGCGTAGATGCAGTAGCCCTCGACCATGGCGATGGTGGGTTTGGGGAAGTTCCGCCAGCGCATGAGCAGGTCGAGGTTGTACTTCTTGAACTGGTCGTAGCGGTCGAGGCCGTCGACGGCGCCGAGGGACTCGCGGTACGCGATGCCCTCGGGTGTGCCGAGGTCGTGGCCGGAGGAGAAATTGCCGCCAGATCCCCGGACGATCAGGACGCGGACATCCTTGTCGTGTCCAGCTTCGTCGAAGGCGAATCCGACCTCATCGAGGAGGCGGTAAGACTGGGCGTTACGGTAGTTCGGCCGGTTGAGCTGGATCGTCGCGATCGCTCCGTCGACTTCGTAAGCGATCTCCTCGTACGGCATGGGTGAGCCTCCCCGAATCTAAGCGGTGCGCGGGCAGGGTAACGCCACCGCGAATGCGTGTGGGGAGGGAGGCAGAAGGAGTATTGTCCGGGCGCGGTGGGTTGCGAAGGGTTAACCATGACGTTTACCGAAGCAGTGAAGTCGGGGTTTCAGAACTACGCCGTCTTCACCGGGCGGACGGGTCGCAGCACGTTCTGGTACTGGGTGTTGTTCGGCCTGATCGTGAGCCTGATCGTGAATGCCGTGGACGGCGTTCTTGGCGTCCGGATGCTGGCACCACTCGTGAGTCTGGGGCTGTTACTGCCGAATCTCGGTATGTCAGTGCGGCGACTGCATGACATCGGCAAGTCGTGGAAATGGATATTGTTGATCCTCATCCCGGTGCTGGGATGGATCTATTTGATCTATTTGTATGTCCAGCCGGGTGAGGGGTCGGCCAACGCGTACGGGTCGCCTTCGGCGTAGTCCACATAGCAAGTAGTCCACATAGCAATGTGGGATGGACAGGCGCCACACGATTTCGTGTGGCCCTGTTTTGATCCGACTGGGTGGTCCTCGACGTTGTGATGCGGATCACGTCCCAGGGCGGCGTGACGTCCCCACCAGGCTACGTGCTCGCATCCTGAGTGGCGCCTCGAAGGGCGGAAATGCCGGTGGCGACGGCGAGAAGGATCGCGCCGCCCATGACCGGGGTCGCCAGCTGCTTCAGGGGGGCGGACTCCGCAAGGAGGCCAACGATGAAGACCGCGATGCCCGCGTTCACGCCCACAAAGACCAGGTGGTCGACCATCGGCGCGACGGGGCGCCGGAACCGCATGATCAGCGCCAGAAGCCCGTTCGTCATGACGCCGATAAACATCGAATGGTCCAGCGCCAGCAGCAGGTGGACAGGTGGGTCGATCTCCTTCGAGAAATACTTGCCGATCAGGTAGACGAAAATTCCGAGGTTCACGATGAGGTAGACAAGCGCCATCAGTCCATGCCGCGCGGTCGCCGTCGCCGTGAGCGAGGTGGCCATCAGGCTCGGGCGCATCCGGATGACCAGAATGATGAGGCCGATCACCTCGAACGGCAGACTGAGCGTGACGAGCGGGACGATGTCGGCGAGCAGGCCGATGATGACGAAGATGCCGCCCAGCAGCGGCAAACCGATCTGGAACCACCCGGCGGTCGTCGCTCGGCGGATGGTGGAAGTGCCGTCCAGCGCCCATTCGGCGAGGGCCATGCCCACCGGAACGAGGAAGCCGACGACCATGGCGGCGGGGTGCGCGTCGGCGGTGCGGATCGTGATGGACTCGTTCCCGGCGAGCCGCAGCCCGAGCAGGATCCCCAGCACCGCGCCCAGCACGGACATCATGACCGCGCCGAGGATGCCGATATGGGGGACGCTGAGCGTGCGGCCTCGCGCCTGCCGCGCCGTCCAGAGGAACGTCGCCAGAATGACCAGCCCAACGAGCGCCCCGAGGAGGGGACGGATGACGTTTGTTGTCGTGAGGAAGGCGAGGGAGTACGCCGTGATCGAAAGCGGGGCGGCGTACCCGAGCAGCCGGATGAGGCCGGCATCCTTGCCGGGTGTGTCACCCATGGCGAAGAGCCAGAGTGCGGAGGCGATCACGCCCATGGTGATCCAGCCAAGCGTGCCGACGTGGACATGTGTGAGTAGAGCCTTATGGCTGAACTCGACCAGATCGATGCCGTTCAGGATGCCGATGACGACGGTGAACGTGAAAAGTGCAAGGGCCGTGCTGAGAAGCAAGCGGATTGCTGCGCTATGTGGGCTGACCATGGAATCCCTCAATGTTGCAATCAATGTGATGGCATATTGGAGTCAAGCGGCGCGACTATAGCGGATTAGTCAACGGACGAGTCTGGGTGGACAAAACGGGGGTGGTGTGTCCTGGTGGTGGGTGGAGCTGCCCGCAGATTTGGAGGCCTGATCCGCTGGATTCACGCTCCGGCGTAGTATGCCGGGCGGCTGGCGAGGAGGTTGCGATGGACGGAAGCGTCGCTACAGGTGAGCCCGTTGGGAGTCGGGCTGGAGAGCGCCCGCGCGCTCTACTACGGGGTGGGCGCGCTGATCTCGTCCAGCTCATCTCCACAGGCGCGCAAAGCTCCGTAGCGGGCGCCTTCATGTCGCCGATGACACGTGAACTGGACTGGACGCGCAGAGTTCACCTACGGGCTGACGATAAGCCGGTTCGTCGCGGCGGCGGCCAGCATCTTCATCGGTGTGTGAATGGACAGCTGCGGCGGATGCCGGCTGATGTTTGGCGGCGCGCTGCTCCTGTCTCTGGCGATTCTTATGACTTCTATGACCGGTTCCGCCACCGACATCTGGCACGCTGCTGTTCGTCTCCTGGTACTACGAGGACGGTCCGGGAACTGCCACAGGCGTTCCTGAGGATAGGTGTGTTGTGGTTCGCGGCGGCGGGTATCGTGTTGTTAGTGTGCCGTCCCACGAAGCTCGTGGTTGCCGCGGCGTAGCGTCGAGGAGGTCGGATGGACGCTGAGCTGGTCATCTTGCGGACGCTGCATGTGTTGCCAGGGGTGTTGTGGGTCGGGGGGGCATCTCTGATGGCGTGGGTGATCGAGCCGCAGTTACGCAAGGCGGGCCCGGCAGTGCAGGGCCCGGCGATGCGGGCGTTCGGCAAGACGCTGAGTCTGGTGCTGTCCGTCGCCGCGGGTGTCAACATCCTGATGGGGTTCGCGCTGGTCGAGCGGACGCCGGGGTACGGGTTCGGCGACCTGTTCACGACTTCATGGGGTTGGGCGATCGGGCTCGGGCTGATTGCGGCGCTAATCGCGGCGGCCATCGGAAGCATGGCGGGATCGATCCTGCGACAGATGGATACGCTGGGCGCCCAGATCAGCGGCGCGCCGACACCAGCGCAGGCGTCCGCGATGGCGGCCCTCCAGGAGACGATGCGCCGGAACGCGCGGGTCGCCTCCATTTTGGGCGTTGCCTCGCTCGTCCTGATGGTCAGCGCGCGGTACGTATAGCGCATGCTGATTGTCCGCGCGCGGCGCGCCGACGGATCCCTCGTCCTCGACCTGACACTCGAGGCGGGGCTGGCGCTGCTGTCCGACCCGGGGACGCTCGTCTGGTTCGATATCGACGAGGAGTCGCTCGAAGAGATCGACACGGTCTCAGCTGCCTTGTCGCTCAACCACCTGACGGTCGAAGATCTGAAACACCGCGGGCAGCGCGGCAAACTCGAACAGTTCGACGGCTACTCGGTGCTCGTGATGCATGGTGTGGAGTACGTCCCGGCGATCCCGGTGCTCAACGAGCACGAACTCGACATGGTGATCGGGTCGAACTGGGTGCTGACTGGCCGTGACCCACACCTGGTGGCGCTGATGCCAGGGCCTGACCTCGAGATGCGACTGCCTTCGATGATGGCGTCGGACGCGGGGTATTTGCTGTACGCGATCGCGGACCGCGTGGTGGACTCGTTGTTCCCGGTGCTCGACCAGATGCTTGACGACGTTGACGATATCGAAGACCGCGTCATCCTGCGGCCAGATCAGGCGCTGCTGGAGCGGATCTTTGCGATGAAGCGGAGCGGCGTCATGTTGCGGAAGCTCGTCTCGCCGCATCTCGAGATTTTTACGCGGCTCACGTCTCCAGCGTATGGCATCGTGAGCGCCGAGCACATGATTTACTTTCGCGACGTACACGACCACCTGATCCGGATCTTCGAGATCGTGGATTCCTACCGCGAACTGATGACCGGTGCGCTGGAGGTCCACCTGTCGACGGTGAACAACCAGTTGAGCGACGTGATGAAGCGGTTGACTGTGTTGACGGCGATGTTTCTGCCGCTGACGTTTGTCACCGGCGCGTTCGGGATGAATATGGTGAGCTCACCGGTCTGGACAGATCCCGCATTCTGGATCTTACTGACCGGGATGGCGGGCGTCGCCGCCGGCCAGTGGGCGTATTTCAGGTACCGGGGCTGGGCATAGGGCGTTGGGGATCCCCTGGCTATTTCAGCCGTTCCGCCCGGACGATGAGGCGAGTGCTGTACTCGTGCGTGTCCGGGTTGAACTTTCCGCTACAGGTGTACAGCGTGATGGAGTCCACCTTCACGTTGCTGCTCCAGTGCTGGCCCCAGTCCGTCGTGTTCGCGTCGACTTCGCGCGCCCACGTGACGGAGTACTTCAGCGTCTGACCGTTGATGTCGACCTCGATGCGGTCTCCCGCTTTGAGCCGGTCGAGGTCCCAGAACACCGCCGGGCCGGTGTAGTGCTGTCCGACGCTGGCGATGTCCCGGTTGAGGTCGGCGTGTGCGCCGAAGACCGCGTTCTTCCCCGCTCCCGGGTAGCCGCCCTGTCCGGGAAACGCGGAAAGGTCATACCAGGCGACATCCACGGGGCCGTACGGTTCGGGCATCACTTTTCCGTTGACAGCCCACGCACCGACCGGGGCATTCACGCCAATCGAAGGGATGCGGAGGCGTGCGAAGTCGGTGCCCTTCGGCTCGCCATATTTCTTCGTCCACGCTGTGACGGAGTCTTGCACGCGCGGCGTGGCGGACACGCCGGCCACCGTTGACGCTGGACTGTTCTTCGAGGTCGAGCGGAGGGAAATGCTGCCGCCGCCGATAGTCCCCGTCGCAGCCAGGATCGCGCCCATGAGTGCGCAGGCGCCGATCAGTGCAAGGACGACCAGCTGGGCCTGTCGAGACATCGCGGACTCCGGAAACCAGTGATGGGACTAAGCGGGTAAGTAGATCTATCTTAGGCACGGAGTCGCGACTGGGACAGCAGGTGAGCCCCTTGGGGATACTTTCCTAACGCCGGGATGGCGCTCCATGTTCCTCGCACTCAGGTTGGGATGATTCTTGCCGATGATCTCGGCATGGTCGACATCTTTGTCGCTCTGGGGATTTCGTTCGTGCTCGCCTTCGTGGTGTCCGGGCCGAAGGCACGCCGCGCGCCGGTGGTTCAACCATCTGCGAAGCCGGGAAAGGGTGAGCGAAAGTAAGGCCTCAGCGAGGCGGGTGCGGCATCGCATTCCGTGTATCAACGGTCGAGGATCCAACCCGGCAGCAGGCGCATGGCGGCCGCACGCAGACCGCGTCTCGCCTAACGAAGTACCGGCCTTTGCCGGGGGAGCGCGCCGCGTGGGTGATCGTTTCAGGGAAACGGGCATTGGCCTTAGTCGGGGACAACGGTGCGAGAGGCGAACTTCCACACGCCGTCGACACGGCGAAGCGTGTCCTCGTACCGGGCCGTGGTGACGAGGGTTGCTGGCCCGCCGCCGGTCTTAAGCAATTGGAGGTAGCAGCGCATGGTCGCCTGGTCACCGTCGCCATCGATGACCACGTTGTTGACCCAGTGGCGCGAGCCTGGCATTCGTGCGGCGAAGTCCGTGGCGAAGACCTGTAATTCCTGCGCGCCTGTCCGTGTCCGCCCACCCGAGGTGAATGTCCCGTCAGTGGTGAATGTGGCTGCCCACGCCACAGCGTCGCCGGAGTCGATGGCGTGGTTGTAGCGCGCGAGCAGGGTCTGGATCTCGATCTGGTCAGCCACGGAGAGCGGCACGATGGAACCTCCTCGATGTGAGGCGGATGGTACCGCGGTGTGGTGGAGGGGAGTCTCGGCGTTAACTGCGGACGAGGTGAAGGTGGTCGCGCCGGCGCGTGGACGGATGATTGCCCCCAACGAGGACCTCCCAGCGGGGCAGGCGTGTCCTCGGGGAAAGGGCACCGTCCAGCGAATTTCCGAAGGCGCGCAGCAGGGCGGCTTCCTCGAAGAGGTATTCGGACTCACGGCCGCCGCGGGCCAGTTCTTCCAGGGCGTCGTCGAGTGCCAGAGCGGTGCGATCGTGTTCTGCGAGGGTGGTAGTGGTGCTGCGTCCGGCGGCCGTCACGGTCAGCGTGCCCGTCGTGCTGTCGCCTTTGGCCTCGATGGTAGTGGTGAAGGAGGAAAGCTCGGCTTCGACCTGGACGCCGGTCGCGCTCCGGGCGACGAGCAGTGCGGCTCCGCCGTCCGTGAACCGTAGCTCGGTAACGATGGAGTCGGTCTCGCCCGGCTCCGGGCCGTAGGCGGTGGCGGTGATGGATTCGATGTGTTCGTTCCGCACGCGGGACGCAAGGACGACGAGGTCCTCCGCGATGGCGCGTGCCGGGCGGTCTTCCTCCACGGTGAGGGTGACGTTCCTCAGCCGGCTGACGGGGTGAGCCGCCTGGATGGCGGCGGCAATCGGGGCTCGCCACCAGAGCGGACGCAGGATGGAGGCGGTGGCGCCCATCCGCGCGAGCATTTCCAGCGTCTCTGGTTCTAGTGCGTCCCCGGTCAGCAGGACGGTGGCGCCACGCTGCGCCAGGATGGTGGCCTCGGCGGCCGCCGAGGCCATGTCCAGCAGGACGGTGTCCCCGCCGGCGCGCCGGAGCATCTCCCGGGGATGCTGGTATCGGGCAGGGCTGTCGAGGCGGTCTCGTAAAGCGGTGGCGGCGGTAGCGAGTGCCGCGGCGGAACGGTCGCCGACGGCGACCGTGACCAGGCCCCACGTTTCGAGCGCGTGCAGGAGGGCGGGTGTGCGCTCTGTCCATCCGCAGATGGCGAGCGTGTGGGGGGCTGACGCGCTGAAGGGAGCCTGCATGCGCCGACGGTAGGCCGCCGAGGGCGCCGCCTCGGAGCGGGAAGACCCTGATGGACACCCGGGAGGGCATGTACTTCCGGAGACAAGGGCCGGAAGCCCGTCCCGCCCCTCAACCCGTCCGCTGTCCTGCCGATGATGGCTGAGGAGGAACCGTGGAGTCCGGAACCACGCAAATCCACAACAGCCGGCATGGACGCCGGGGATAGTCACAGGCTTAGGAGGCCAAACGATGGCAATGATGATCAACACGAACATCGCTGCGATGAACGCGCAGCGAAACCTGAGCGCCACGAGCTCCGCGATGGGCAAAACCCTCGAGAAGCTGTCGAGCGGTCTGCGGATCAACCGCGCGGCGGACGACGCCGCTGGGTTGGTCATTTCTGAGAAGATGCGTTCCCAGATCAAGGGTATGCAGCAGGGTCTTCGGAACGCCCAGAACGGCGTCTCGATGCTGCAGACCGGTGAAGGCGCGCTGAACGAGGTCCACACGATCCTCGGCCGCGTGCGTGAGCTGGCCGTCCAGGCCGGCAACAGCACACTGTCCGCCGCCGACCGCAACGCGATCGGTGAGGAAATGCTGGCGCTGCGGTCGGAGATCGACAACATCGCCACCCGGACCCGGTTCAACGGCCAGAACCTTCTGAACGGTTCGCTCGCGGTCACGCTGGACTCCGCCACGTCGACGGCCGATACCGTTACGTACGCCAACGGCGGCTCCACGACCTCGGTCGCGTCGATCGACGTGGGGGACGCGAAGGCTGGTCAGACATACACGCTGACGAACGCCGGCGCGGTCCTGACGCTGACACAGGACGACGGCGCGGGCTACGTCCGCACCGAGACGTTCACGGTTCAGGACATGACAGCCAGCACGACGCAGGCTGTGGCCTTCGAACAGCTGGGCGTCACGGTCAACCTTTCGCACGACGCGGTCGCCGCGACCCACACGGGTGCGAACCTTGCCACCGCCCTGAACACCACCACGGTGGTGACGACCGGCAGCGGCAACGCGACGTTCCGTGTCGGTTCCGAGGTCGGCGACGACATCTCGCTGGCGTTCACCGACATGCGCTCCAGCGCACTCGGCAACGCGAGCAAGTTGGACACGCTGATCGCGGACAACCAGGCGGTGTCGACCACGACGAAGGCGGACACGCTGCTCGCTGCGGTCGACGCGGCGATCGACAACGTTTCTACCTTCCGGGCGAAGGTCGGCGCTCGCCAGAACCAGCTGGAGGCGGCGACGAACTCCCTCGGGGCTTCGATCGAGAACCTGTCGGCGTCTGAGTCGCGCATCCGCGACGCGGACATCGCGGAGCTGTCGAGCCAGATGATCACGAAGCAGATCATCCAGCAGGCCGGTGTGTCCGTGCTCGCTCAGGCGAACTCAGCCCCGCAGGCGGTGCTGAAGCTCCTCGGTTAGTCTTCAGCCGTCGCGAGACGGTACCGGGAGCCCCCACCGATCCGGTGGGGGCTCCTTGCGTGCGCGGGGTTTCCCCGATGGGCGCGTTCGCAGCCCGAGGACAGACTCGGTGGGCAGCCCGCGTGGGGGGCGGTACGAGGAGCCATTGATGGTCACGACCGAGATGCCCGACACACAGGCCGTGCGCGAGGCCGTCCATCAACAGTACGAATCCTTTCCTTACCCGGCACGGAACCCTGAGGACGAACTCGATCGGCTGCTCCAGCCCACGATGTGCGAACTGCCACGGGTGAACGCGATGCTCTGGGGCGGGTGCCGAGTATGGGACAGCGCCTTCCGGGTGATGGACGCCGGGTGTGGCACCGGTGACGCCACCGTCTTCATGGCCGAACAGTTGCGTGACACCGGGGCACGAGTGACCGCGCTGGATCTCTCCGCCGCCTCCCTCGATATCACGCGCCGCCGGCTGGAGAAGCGCGGGCTGGACGAGGTGGTGGACTTGATCCAGGCACCGATCGAAGAGGCGCCATCGTTGGGCCTCGGGCAGTTCGATTTTATCTCGACAGCTGGGGTGCTCCACCACCTTCCGTCGCCAGATGTGGGGCTGCGCGCGCTGCGTGATCTCCTGAAGCCGGACGGCGGTATCGCGGTCATGGTGTATGCGCAGTACGGGCGTGAGCCGGTGTATCTGATGCAGTCGCTCTTGCGTATGGTGGCGCCGTACGAGTTTGGCGAGGAGCGACGGCTGCGCATTCTCAAGCGGGCGCTGCAGGCGCTGCCGCCGGAGAACCGAGGTATCCGCGGGCTGTTGGACACGCCGCTGTTTCGCTCTGAGATCGCCCGTTCCGATGCCGGCGCGTACGATCTTTTGCTGCACTCGCAGGACCGTGCCTACACCGTGCCTCAGATTTACGAATGGTTGGATGGCGCGAACCTACACCTCCTGGACTGGGGCGTCCCGCGAGTCTACCGGCCTCAGACGTACTGGCCGGGCGTGGACGTCACGCATCTGCCAGCGAAGGATATGGCCGCTGCCGCTGAGCTAATGCACGGCCGGATGGCGAAACACCATTTCTTCGCTGTATCCACCGAAGTGTCGCTGGCGCCTCAGCCTGCCTCCGACGATCTTCATGCTGTGCCGGTATGGACGGCCTGGCGGTTCGATGCTGCGCTGGGACAGGCGCTGGCGCAGCCGGGCAACCAGCTGAAGTTCGACCTGGGTGAAGATCGAGGCATCGTCCTGAACGGGGACGCGTTGAACCGGCGCCTGCTAGGCGCTGTGGACGGACGTCGGAGCGTCGGCGCGATCCTCGACGAGGTGTCCCTGGCGGTGACGACGCAGAAGCCTCAGCAGATTCTTCGTCGATGGGTGGACTTGTGCGAAGCGATGCGGGAGATCGCGGCGCTCGTGCTCTACGCCCCGGCGGCGTAGAGCGCGTAGACGCCGGCTGGTTCAGGATCGCGTCATTACGGTCGAAGATAGTGGTATGACACTGGCCACTTCCTGCGATGCTTGCGGAAGATCGATTCACCGTGACGTGGTCGCGCTGCGCTTTGCGACGCTGTCGGTTGTCTCCACTCCCGGTGGCGGGGCGCAGTCGAAGGCGCTTCCGGGCGCACAGCAGGCGTACCTGGTGTGCATAAGTTGCGCCTCGTACGTGCAGGCGTGCATCGCCAGGCTGGAGGGCGGTGCGACATCGTCGAGATCTGAGAGCAGCGAGGCTGTGAGTGCCTCCTTCGCCGCGTGCGACCTGTGCTACTCCGCGCTGGGTACCCGTGTCACGGAAGCGCAGGTTTCGCCAGCACGGATGGTGCAGCTGACGGGGGAAGGCAAGGTGGCACATCGCTCGACCGGGCTACGCAGCCTGCGCCTCTGTGTCCCCTGTGGCGACTATCTCATCTCCGGCTTTGGGCGGTTGCGTAGCGCCTACGGACACGGTGCACCGGCGCGACAGCGGATGGTGGGCTAGCGGGCGTCCGCTACAGGAACCGCGTCAGCCAGCGCTTCGCCCGGTCGACTGACTTCGGCTCGTCCTTGTATATCGAGTGCCCGATCCCCGGGAAGATCTCCAGCTCCGCGTTGGGGATACAGCGGGAGATGATCACGGAACCGCCGGGCGGCGTCTGCGGGTCGTCGCCGCCGACGAGGATTAACGTTGGCGCGGTGATCCGCTTCAACCCTTCGTCCATGCGGTAGGCCGCCACGGCACGGTTGGTTTCCGCCATCGGTAGGTTGCCCTCAGCCTCGAATTCGGTGGCGCGCTTCAGCCACCCAGCGGCCAACGCACCGCCCACCCGGCTGGACGTGGCGAAGAGCAGCAGCCCGTCCACGCGGTGCGGGAAGTCGACAGTGAACCGCTGGGCGATCGCACCGCCCATCGAATGCCCCACGACGACCGCTCTGGGGATGCCGAGCGCCTCCATGAGCGCGTCCAGGTCGCGAGCCCAGGTGGTCAATGAGACCGGCCCGTCCTCGTGCCCGCTCTCGCCCATGCCACGCACGTCGTAGGTCAGGTGGCGGAACCCCGGAAACTGGGGCGTGGTGGTGGCCCAGGTTTCCAGTCGGGAACCGATGCCATGGATCCAGACCACGGCCTGCTTACCGTCCCCGGTCAGTTCGTAGTGCTGGGAGATCCCGTTCGCGGTGATGAAGGGCATGGCGCCTCCTCGGACTGGCGGGTTGGTAGCGTGCCCGGCGGAGTATACGCAGGGCACGGCAGGACGTGCCGAATCTGCGTGCTAGCATTCCGGGGCTCAGGAGGCACCCGTGGCGGATATCGATTCGCGCGAATTCCGAAACTGGGGCGGTCACTTCGCCACCGGGGTCACGGTCCTGACGGTGCAGGTGAACAGCACCGTCCGCGGCATGACTGCGAATGCCTTCTGCTCCCTCTCGCTCCACCCACCACTGATCCTGGTCTGCATCCAGCGCGGGACATCCATGCACCCGATGTTCGAGGTGGCTGAGACGTTTGGCGTGAACATTTTGGCCGCCGATCAGAAGTCGTTTTCCGCGCTGTTCGCGCAGCACGGCGAGCATGCCGCGCCGATGGGGGGTGTGCCATACCGCATCGGCGCGCTCGGCGTTCCGATCCTCGAAGGGGTCATGGGATGGGCTCAGTGCCGCGTGGAGGAGCGATACGCCGGCGGCGACCATATGATCGTCGTGGGCCGGGTCGAAGAAATAGCGGTTGAACGTCCAGAGGTCGATCCGCTGGTGTTTTACGCCGGTTCGTACCGCACCGTTGGGGAGACGCTGTAGCGCTACGACTCAGGGGGGCCGCGCATGTTAGCGCGGGACTTCCCCGATACGTGAGGGACCGTATTCGTCGATAGCCTGACCTCGCGGCGTGTTACGTCGCGAGGAGCGCGCGTGGACGCACTGTCCCCTATCTCGACAGGTATCTCGACGGGCACCTCTGCCGCCGGCCTGCCCGCAGAGGGCGTGCGCCAGGCGTCGCCGGCTCCCGCGTCGTTCGCCGCGGCACTTGAACGTCAGCTCGCCAGTACCCGCTCGAAGATCGATGGCGTGCGCGCGGAGATCGCCTCGCTGCGCGAGGGCGGTGCGCGGAGTCTCGCCCTCTCATCACGGCCATCAGCCGGCCCGACGCGTCCGATGTCGATCGCGGATGTCGCCGCACGACTGAAGTCAATCTCTACCGGAGACGGGGCGGACCCATATGGCTGGCGGCAAATGGCTCGTAGCACGGGCGAGCAGGTGATCGGCGCAGGTTACGGGGCGATCTTCGAGCGGCAGATCCAGCAGGAGTCTGGTTTCGCGCCGGACGTGGTCTTCGGCCTGCGCAAATCTTCGGCTGGCGCGGAAGGCATCGCACAGTTGATGCCGCAGTATTACCCGAGTGTGGACCGCACTGATCCGCGCTCTTCGCTGCTGGCGGGAGCGCGGTCGATGGATCACTACCTGAGCGCCTGGGGCGGGGACGTGCGGAAGGCGCTAGCTTCCTACAACGCGGGGCTTGGCAAAGTGCAACAGTTGGTCGCGGCGCACGGTGACCGCTGGGAGTCCGCCCTGCCGCTGGAGACACGCCAGTACCTGTCCGCCATCGTTGGCGACATGCGCCCCGTCTTCACGAAGCCTTCGAACACCGCGGCGGTCTTCGGCGGGCGCGGCCCAGGGGGTGTGCTGACGATGCCTGTTGACCGTACTGGCAGCCGCCCAGCAGGCAGCGGCATCGATCTCTTCGCCCAGGAAGGGAGCACCGTGCGCGCTCCCGCGGATGGCACGGTCCATGTCACCCACGGCGACGAGGGCGCCGTGCTGACGATCGACCATGGCAATGGATGGTCGAGCACCATGCGGGGCATTGAGGGCGATCTGCCGGCCGATGGCTCTTCTGTCCGCCGTGGCCAGTCGGTGGGCGTTGTGGACAGCGGCGCTCGGGTCGCGCTCGGCCTCGCGCTGAACGGTCGGGCTGTGGATCCGCTCCGATATCTCATCGGTTAGCACGAACACGTGGCGGGTCGATTCCCGGTGTCAGTGGTGGATGCTACGATCGCGATCCCGTGGTGGGTGTGGCCTAGCGGTTAGGGCGTCAGGTTGTGGCCCTGAAGATCGGGGGTTCAAATCCCCTCACCCACCCCATGGAAACATCCGCCCGCCGCGACCGCACCGACTGAATGAATTCGGCCGCGGTCGCGGCGGTGCTACACTCCAAAGTAGATAGCCCCACCTCCATCGAAGGACACAGACGTGCGGCGCGGACTCCTCGCCCTCCTCGCCGTGTTTGCGCTGGCCCCGCTCGCGGCATCCTGCCGGGGTGGGAGTGGCGGCGAGAGTGTGGTTCCTCTGACCGAGCGATGGCTACGCGTCGGGGAGGATCCCTCCGCTGAGGTTCTGGTCTATGACGCGAAGCTGCCGCCGAACCTCGTCGACCTGCTGAACCCCAGCGCATCGTCGGGCGGCACCGACCAGATTCAGCTTCCTGTGCACCCCGCCGGCAAGCTGGTTGGTTCTTACGTTGTCCGCAAGCCGGAGGGTACCCACCTCGTCTGGTTGATTTACGACGTCGCTGAGGCTCCAGTCGCGGTCGTGAAGAAGGTGCAGGAGCAGCTGGACGCCCGTCCGTGGCAGGTCGTCGGCGCGCAGGCCGACCCCTCCGGGACGTTGCTGCGGTTCCAGTCATCGAGCGGGGATGACCTTCAGGGTACCGCGATCGTGAACCAGCGCCCGGCGACCACCACGTACAGCCTGGTGGTGGAGCGGGACGGCAAGCAGACCACGCTGACCGTGGCCCGTGGGGCGACGGTCCCGCAGCTGGCGGCCTCGCTGGGTGATGACCTCACCGTGAAGCGCGTGGACGCGGGCGCTGCGAAGGCGGCCGGGCTGAAGGAGGGCGACCGAATCGTGAAGGTCGGCGACGTAGCCGTCACCGATCGGAAGTCGCTTGCCGCCGCACAGCAGGCGCTCGCCGGGGAGAAGACGTCGAGCACGAGCGTTACCTACGTGGTCCAGATCACGCCACCCGCCGAGGCCGACAAGCGCACCTTCACCGAGCCCGTGTCGCTGGCCCTGCCGGGCAAGTTCCCCGTGAAGGCGTTCTTCGACACGCTGGTCGTGACGGAGTTCCAGTGGATGCAACAGGCCGGTGGGTCGGGCTTCTCGGCTTCCGCCATCTCGAAGGACGGGAGCACCGCGGTGGCGGGCCGTCTGAAGGAGTCGCTACAGAAGGACGGCTGGCAGGTGCTCCAGGATGTCCCGTCCGGCAGTTCTACGCAGATGCAGTTCCAGCATTCGGACGGGCGTTCCGGCGTAGCGGAAATCGGCCCTTTCGAGACGGACTCCGCCTACACACAGGTGGTCATGCAGGTTCAGACCGGCCAATCCGGGGGGCGATAGCGTCTCGAACTAGGGCGTCTCCTGATCACGGGGCGCCACAGCCTGCGAAATCATCCCCCGGTCCGTGTCACGGCTATTGCCGTCGATCCGGTCCGGGAGGCTGCCCATGTCGATCCAGATCAACACGAACATCTCTGCGCTGAACGCCCAGCGAAACTTGGCCAGCACGAACCACCGCCTCGGCAACCTCTTTGAGAAGCTTTCCAGCGGCATGCGCATCAACCGGGCGGCAGACGACGCGGCCGGCCTGGCCATCTCCGAGAAGATGCGCGCCCAGTTCCGTGGAATGCAGCAGGGGCAGCGCAACGCGCAAGATGGCATCTCCATGCTGCAGACGACAGAAGGCGGGTTGAGCGAGGTCACCAGCATCCTTCAGCGTATCCGCGAGCTCTGCGTCCAGGCTGGGAACAGCACCCTTGCGGTCGCCGACCGTCAGGCCATGGGTGAGGAAATCCTCGCGCTGGGATCCGAGATCGACAACATCGGAAACCGCACGCGGTTCAACGGCCAGCAACTGCTGACCGGCGCCCTGTCCGTGGGCCTGGACGCGGCGAATTCCACGGCTGACACCGTCACATACGCGAACGGCGGCGCCACGACCTCGGTCTCCTCCGTCGATGTGTCCACGGCGGACCCGGGCGAGACGTATACGTTATCCGCCGCGGGCGCGGTGCTCACGCTGACACACGATGATGGCTCTGGCTTCATCCGGAACGAGACATTCACGGTCCAGGACATGGGCGCGAGCGGCGCGCAGGCCGTGACCTTCGAGCAACTCGGCGTCACGCTCAACCTGTTCCACGACGCGAACGCCGCGAACCACACCGGTGCCAGCATCGCGAACGCCTTCAACGGGGCCACGATCGTGACTGGCGCTGGCGGACCCGCCCGGTTCCGGGTGGGCGCTGAGGCGGCCGACAACATCTCCGTCCCCTTCTCCGATATGCGTCTGGCCGCACTTGGCGATGCGAACAAAATGGGTACGCTAATCGTCGATAATGATGTGGTCTCCACCACGGCGAAGTCGGACACCCTATTGCAGTCTGTGGACGCGGCGATGACGCAGGTGTCTCTGTTCCGCGCCAAGCTCGGGGCGGCACAGAACCAAATGGAGTCGGCCGTGAACAGCCTGGCCGTCTCCGTCGAGAACCTCTCTGCGTCCGAATCCCGCATCCGGGACGCCGACTTCGCACAGGTCTCCAGCCAGCTGGTCGCACAGCAGATCATGCAGCAGGCCGGCGTGGCGGTGCTGGCCCAGGCGAATACCGCGCCGCAGGCTGTGCTGGCGCTGCTCCGCGGCCAGTAGCCGGCGTCGAAGGCGCCCAAGGGTTGTGGGTCGCGCTCATCGTGATCTACGGGGAACCCCCGACTGTGCTGGCGGTCTCCTCCAGCCGATGATCCGGGCAAGGATTTCCGGTCAGCCGCCTGAGGGCATGCGGTGGCGAGAGATCATGAGGGACGGTGCGCCATGGCCGACCTGCGGATCGAACGTGGCCAACCTTCGCTTGGTCCGGCTGCGATTGTGCCAGACCAGCGGCGAGGTGACGGGGGCCACCCCCATCAGGGACAGCGGGATCCGGACAGACATGACGCGTCAGGGATCGAAGAACTGGCGGTAGCGTTGCACGAGGAGGGGCGGAAGCACCTCGTCGCACGGCTGACGACGGACGAGTCGGGCGAGACGCGTGTGCGGATCATGGACACGGAGCGGGATGAGACGGTGGCCGTGCTGACCCCGGACGAATTGCGCACACTGTCGGCCCAAACCGGGCTGCCGGCCGGCCTGCTGCTGCAGGCACGGTCGTAGGGAGCCGCCATGGTACTCGGCGGTTCGAGTTCCAGCGGGCGGATCAGTTTTGGTGGCCTTGCCTCCGGCATGGACACCAACTCGATCATCAGTCAGCTGATGGCAGTCGCCGAGCGGCCGATTACGCTTGCGACGAACCAACAGAGGAAGCTCGAAGAGAAGTCCGCCGCCATTGGGAAGGTGGCGTCCGCGCTTTCGGCGCTGCAGACGCGCGTCCAGACGCTGAACACCGCGAACACCTTCCGCACGCGTATCGCGAGCGTCATCGCAGCGACCGCGGACGCGAACAAAGTCAGCGTCACCGCGCAGGCTGGTGCCTCCATCGGTGGCTTCACTGTGGACGTCACGACGCTTGCGACCGCGACGCGCGTGACCAGCGCGCAGGCCGCCGGCAACGCGGTCTCCGAGAACACAGCGCTGGACAAGGCCGGGTTCACGCCGCCGCCCACGGCGGGGACCTTCTCGATCAACGGCACTTCTTTCACGATCGCCGCCGCCACCGCGCAGGCACTGACCAGCCAGGCCGCGGTGGGCGCGGCGACCACCTCCGGTGCGGTGCTCTCAGCCGCCGGCCTGGACATCCCGGTGTCCGCGTCCGGCACGTTCACGGTCAATGGACAGACGATTACCTGGGCTGACACCGACACCATCGACGATGTGATCGGCTACATCAACAACAACTCAGCGGCGGGTGTTACGGCGTCGTTCGACGCCAACACGCGAATGTTCAAGCTGACCCACAACACGCTGGGGGCTGGCCAGACGATCACGGTTGCGGACACGTCCGGCAACTTTCTGCAGGCAATGAAACTGGTGGACGGTACCGGCAGCGTGATCGGGACGTCGACCGCCGGGACCGACATGCCTTCACTGACCGACATCATCAATGACATCAACGGTGCGGCGATTGGCGTGACCGCCAGCGTGCAGAACGACGCCTGGGCACGTCCGAACCTGCTCCAGATCGCGGGTGCGGCCCCTGTCCAGCTCGGCTCGGCCGCTGACACAAGCAACTTCCTCCAGGCGGCCAGCCTGCTCGCGTCCCCGACGGGGAATACGCGGATCAGCCAGCGAGGCCTCGGAGGACTGGACACCACAGCGAACCTGTCGAGCGCGCGGATCTCGACAGCGCTGTCGCAGAACACGGGCTCGTTCAAAGTGAATGGAGTGGAGTTCACCTACGACGCCGCGGTCGACTCCATCAATAACATCATCTCGCGGATCAACTCCTCGACCGCCGGAGTCACAGCAAGTTACGACCCGTTTGCCGACAGCCTGAAGTTGACGAACAACCAGACCGGTGCGGTCACCGTCGGGCTCCAGGACGTCACAGGCAATTTCCTGGCGGCGATGGGGCTTGCGGGCGCGACGCAGACGTTGGGCGTCAACGCCGCGTATTCAATCGACGGCGGCCCGACGCGATATTCGGCGACGAATGTGATCGACGATGCGGTATCTGGGGTCTCCATCACGGTGCGTGACACGACGACGGCTGCCGTGAAGGTGGACGTGAGCGTCCAGACACAGAATGTCGTCGACGCGGTGACGCAATTTGTGTCCGCCTTCAATGATGCGACCAAGGTCATGGCGGACCTGACGAAGTATGACCCGAGCGGGAAGACCGCGAATGGCGTCCTGTTTGGCGACGGCGCGATCCGCATGATCCAGACGAACCTCCGAAGCCCGCTCACCAGCGCCGTCCCTGGCCTCACGTCCGGGATCCGCACGATGTCCGATATCGGGGTGTCGTTCGGCAAGGTCGGGTCGGCTGTGGGGACGACTGACAAGCTGGTGTTCGACGACCAGAAACTCATCGCGGTGTTGAAGACGCAGCCGGAGGCGGTCGCGAGTTTGTTCACGGCGTTTAGCCCGACCGCCACGCTGACGGCCGGCGGGACCGGTTCGATTGCCTCGATCAACGGTACGCCGACGCAGGCGACGAAGGCGGGCACCTACACGATCGAATCGAATACCACGGGCTCTCTGGTCGCAACGTTCAACGCAAACGACGGTTCCGGTCCGACGACGACGAGCGGGACGATCACGGCCGGCGGCACGAACACCACGCTCATCCCTGGTGTCACCTTGACAGGGACGGGTGTCTTCGTGGCCGGGACGAACAAGATCGTCATTGGGGCGTCCCAGCAGGGCTTCGCCAAGACGCTGGTTGAGTACATCGGTGTGCTGACGAAGACGGGCGGCCTGCTGAAGAACCGTACCGAATCGATACAGGGGACCGTCGACGATATTTCGGACCAGATCACGAGGATGCAGGCGCGGCTACAGGTCAAAGAGCAGCAACTCGTGGCGAAATTCTCACAGATGGAGCAAATCATCTCCCGCCTGAAGAACCAGCAGCAGGCGCTGACGCAACTGCAGACGCAACTGCAGACGCAGAAGTAACCACTGCACGTGATGCCGCCGTCTCAGGGTTTCCCCGACGTACATCCGGCCCGCGCGGCCGATGGTTCTGCTGACAGGGTTGCGTGCTGCTTTGGGTGTACGGCGGCTCCCTGTCTGGTCTCAGGTGTACGGAGGCATGATGAACCAGGCCGCGCGCGACACATACCTGCGTATTCAGACGGAGACGGCCTCTCCGGGCCAGCTGGTCATCATGCTGTATGACGCCCTCCTTCGGAGCCTGATGCGTTCGGAAGAGGCGATCGCACGCGCCGATGTGGAGACCGCGCATACGTCCCTGCTGCACGCGCAGGACGTAGTGCTGGAACTGATCGCGAGCCTGGACATGGACGCGGAGGGCGAGGCCAGCGCCATGGCGCGGCAGATGGCGTCGCTGTACGAGTACATCTACCGCCGTACGCTGGACGCCAGCCTGCGGAAAGAGATCGCGCCGGTGCAGGAGGCGATCCGACTGGTCACACCGCTGCGTACGGCGTGGCAGACCGCCCTTGAGACGCTTGCCTACGAGGCGGGCATCTCCGTGACGGGGGGGATCCATGGCTAGCGCGACATTGCAGTTTGAACTGCTCCGCGAAATCTTTGACCTGGCGCGCGCCCAGCGGGCGAGCCTGGAACTGGATGACATCGACCGCGTGCTGGACCTGATGGCAGAGCGTGAAGTCCTGCTGGACCGCCTCACCAGGATCGCGGAGGAGCATGCGGATGTCCCGGAGAACGTAGTGATGTTTCCCCCGGTGGTGGACTCCATGAACCGGGACGCGATCGCGCTGGACACGGTGATCCGGGGCATATTGGAGCATGACCGTCAGAACGAGGCGCTGCTGCAGGAGAAGATGGCTGGGATCCGTGAAGAGCTCCCTCGCGTCCGGCAGGCGTTCCGGGCCGCGACCGCGTATCGGCCCATCGACAGCACCTCGGCGTACCTGAATCGCCGCTCGTAGGCGGGGCGCTGAGGACATCCGTCATGCCTGATCGTTTTGGTTTCGTCGCTCGTCGCCGGTACACCCCATGGGCGGTGTGGGGCGTGCTGGGCGTGCTGGCCGCCGCGTCCGGCTTCCTGATGGCGGGCACTGGGTTGGAACAGTCTCCCGCCTCGGCAGCACAGCAGCGTGCTGCGGTCGGTGCGGCGGCACGTATCTCGAACGGTGGCGGGACACGGCCACAGGCGATGCCGGAGCGGCCTGCGGTTCCGGTGGAGTCGAACCCGGTCGAGTTCTCAAGGGGGGCGAAGGCCCCTTTGACACCGATGTTCGCGGACCGGGTCGTGGTCCGTTCGGTCGGCATCGATGCCGCGGTCCAGCCCGTGGGCCTCGTGTTCACCGCGGGCAAGCTGCAGTATGACGTCCCCTACGGTGAGGCGGGGCAGTATGTGGGCACCGCCCAGCCAGGCCGTCCGG
Source organism: Dehalococcoidia bacterium (assembly GCA_003599735.1). Taxonomy (GTDB): domain Bacteria; phylum Chloroflexota; class Dehalococcoidia; order UBA2979; family UBA2979; genus SURF-43. The sequence continues at coordinate 26,171 of QZJI01000021.1, forward strand.
GCAACGCTGTCATTGGCGGGCATGTGTCGAGGCGTGGTGCACCCGCGGTGTTCTCCAAACTTCCTAAAGTCGCCGCCGGCGACGTGGTGGAGGTCTTCAGGGGTGACCAAGTCTTCCGATACTCCGTAATAGAAATCCGTGTTGTCGCATCGGATGCGACAGACGTGATGAGTCAAACGCAGGACGCGACTTTGACGCTCATCACCTGCTTCCCGAATGACCAGCTGCGGGATCGGCTGGTCGTCGTAGGGAAGTTGATGTAGCGCGGCCATATCCCTGCCGGAGCCTCCGGTACGGGGTAAGATGGCCGAGGGTCAAAGGAGCAGGCTGCTTGGAGATTTCCGATTCCTCGGCGGCGCGTACGCGCCGTCTGACTGAGCCGTCCATCCCCCCGGTGAAGCGTCAGTCCGTCGCCTCGTCTGAAACGGTGCCTCCGACCGACAGCATCGAAGTGTCCGCGGAGGGCCGTTCGCTGGCTGGTGTGGACGATCTGGCGCGTGCCCGCCGTGTCGCCCAGTTGCGTGCCCGTGTGGATGCCGGCACGTACATGGTCGACCCCGCAGAGCTTGCGCGCCGCCTCGCGGAGCGCGGGGAGGCGTAACCTTCTCCGGCCCCCGTCCGAGAGTGCAGTGCGCGATGCGCCTCCCCTAGGGCGCTCCGGTACGCAGGACGCGGGGGTTCCCCCATACGGGACGCGCGCCTCCGTCCGTACGCTCGACCGCGAGGTCAAGGAGTGTGCGCGTGGGCCCAACGACAACTCGCCTGTTGGACATCTGGAGCAGCCTCTCGCCCGTGCGCAAGGGAATGCTGACCGCAAGCGCTCTGGGCCTGGGCGCCATCCTGTTCTTCCTTTACTCATGGTCTGGGCGCACGGAGATGGCGACGCTGTACTCCGGGCTGGATCCCGCGGACAGCGGCCGTATCGTCGAGCAGCTGCGGGCGCAAGGCATCCCCTACGCCGTGGACGCAGGTGGCGGCACCGTCCGTGTCGCCTCCGAGAGCGTCGATGAGATGCGCGTGAATTTTGCCGCGCAGGGCTTGCCGCAGGGCGGCAGCGTGGGCTTCGAGATCTTCCAGAACAGTCAGTTCACCGCCACCGACTTCGTGCAGCGGCTGAACTTCCAGCGCGGGCTCCAGGGTGAGCTCGCCCGCACGATCGAATCGTTCCCTGCCGTGGAACACGCGCGCGTGCACCTGGTGATGCCGGAGAAGTCGCTATTCGCGAAAGACCAACAGCCCGCGACCGCTTCCGTGGTCGTCGCGCTGCGCCCGGGCCGGCGTCTTCAACAGAACGAGGTGAACGGCATCGCCCACCTGGTCTCCGGCGCCGTGCAGGGACTCTCCAAGGACCGCATCACCATCCTGGACCAGAGCGGCGCGATGATTTTTGACGGGACGGTCCAGAAAGAGGGCGGGTTTGGTATGACGGCCTCCCAGCTCGGACTGCAACAGCAGTACGAGCAGACGCTGGCGGAGAGTGCGCAGGGGATGCTCGACCGCGCGCTCGGCCCCGCAAAGGCAACGATCTCCGTCCGTGCGTCGATGAACTTCGACAGCAGCGAGGTGGAGAAGGAGACGTTCAGCACGCCTGAGAAGGGCACGCCACGCTCCAGCAGCACCGTGACGGAGACCTATACCACTAACACGCCCACGGATGTCGCAGGTCAGATCCCGGGCGCCCTGGCCAACGTCCCCGCCGCCAACGGCAACCTTCCCGCGGCGGCAACGCCCGCCGCTGGGTCAAACGGCACTAACTACCAGCGGCAGGAACAGACATCCAACTTCGAGGTCGACCGTACGAAGACGAAGTCGATTGTGGCGCCCGGGAAACTCCAGCGGCTGACGGTCTCTCTCATCCTGGACGAGTCCGTTTCACAGGAACAAGTCGACGCGTTGAAGGCGAACGTTGCCGCTGCCGTCGGCTTGGACGAGAAGCGGGGCGACAGCATTGCGGTGTCCCGGGTGAAGTTCGACCGAGCCTCGATCGAGGAGGCACAGGCGGCGTTCAAGTCGGATGCTTCGCAGCAACGGCTGATTGGATACGTGCGGCTGGTGCTTCCAGTGATTGTGCTCCTGCTGGGGTTCGTCTTCTTCCGCACGCTGATGAAGTCCATCGGGCGGCGATCTGCGGCACACGGGTTCAACGTCTACGACGATTCCGGATTGCCGGTGCTGCCCGTCGGGATGGGCGGCGGCTCCATGCAGCTGGCACAGTCCCAGGCTGCGATGCGCGCGCTTCCCCCTCCCCCCGAGATCCGGAAGAGCGATCTGGAACTGTCCGTGGAGCGTCTGGCCTCCTCCAGCCCCGGCAGCGTGACCGAAGTCATCCAATCATGGCTGCGCGAGGATTAACCGCTGGTAGCGACGAACGCGGAGGGTCGTAACTTGGTCGCAGCGACTGGCGAAATTCGAAAAAATGCCTTCACTGGTGCGCGTGGCCGCCGGCGTGCGGCTGCGCTGCTCATCGCGCTGGGGCCAGAGATGGCGGCGCAGGTCATGCGCGAACTTCCCGACGAGGATATCGGACGGCTGACCTGGGAGATCGTCGGTATTGGTCAGCTGAGCTCGCAGGAACGCGAGGATATCCTCACGAACTTTTACGAGTCGGCGATTGGCCGCGACTTCGTCTCGGTGGGTGGTTTTGAGTATGCGCACGAGATGCTGACGCGCGCCATCGGCAAGGAGCGCGCGGATGAGATCACGTTGCGTCTCGGCAAGCACGCCGGGCCCCACCCGTTCGCCTTCCTGCAGCAGGTCGACATCAAGGACCTGGTGAACTTCCTGCGCGGGGAGCACCCGCAGATGGTGGCGCTCATCCTCGCCCACCTGAAGACTGACCAGGCCGCCGAGGTGCTCCCGAACCTGCCCGAGTCCATGCAGACGGAAGTCTCGGCGCGCATCGCGATGATGGAGCGCACGAGCCCTGACGTCCTGGAAGAGGTTGAAGCCGTCATCCGTGCCCGTCTGGGTTCCGTCTTTGCGCCCAACGCGGAGATGAATATGGCCGGCGGCGTGAATGCCCTGGTCGAGTTGTTGCGTAAGGTCGACCTTGCCACGGAGCGCGTGATCCTCGAGGGGCTGGAGGACATCGACCCGCAGACCGCGAGCGAGGTGCGTAAGCGGATGTTCGTGTTCGAGAACATCACGCTCCTCGACAACCGCTCCACTCAGCGGGTCTTGCGCGAAGTGGACTCGAAGGACCTGGGCCTTGCCCTCAAAGGGGCGACCGCCGAGGTGCGCACGCGTGTCATGTCCAACATGTCGGAGCGCGCGGCCAAGATGCTTCAGGAGGACATCGCGGCGCTCGGCCCGGTGCGCGTCGCGCAGGTGGAGGAGGCGCAGAGCCGGATCGTCGCGGTGATCCGCCGCCTGGAAGAGGCCGAGGAGATCTTCGTCATGCGTGGCGGGGAGGAAGACATCCTTGTCTGACCCCGGCTCCTTCCGCCGTGCCTTCCTGCGCCGCCCGCGCCGCGCGGCCGAAGTCGTGCTCGGGGCGGACGGCCGCGTGACGTCAGGCGACCTGTTCGCGGGCCTTTCGTCGGACGGTCCCGAGCAGGTGTCGCAGGCCGCGGACATCGTCGAGGAAGCGCGACTGCGCGCCGAGGAGATGGTCCGGCGCGCCGCCATTGAGGCGGGCGAGATCGAGCGCCATGCGCGCGAGACGGGATATCGCGATGGCCTGGAGGCCGGCACCGTCCAGGCCCGATCTGAGCTGGCACAGGCGATGGCCCTGGTGCAGCGCACCGCGGCCGCCGCGAAGGCGACGCACGACGCGCTGCTGCGCGGCACCGAGCGCGAGGCCGTCGAGCTCGTGATCGAAGTGGCCCGGCAGGTGATCGGCGAGGCCATTGGGCACGATGCTGGCCTTGTGGTCATGACCGTGCGGCGGGCGCTGGAACGTGCCGGCGCACTGAACGTCGTCCGGATCCACCTCCACCCAGAGGACGAGGCATTGGTCCGGGTGACGCTTGCCGAAGAGCACGGACGAGTGCTGCCGTTCGAGGTGGTCGCGGACGGGGTTGTCACGGTGGGCGGTTGCATCATCGATACGGATGCGGGCCGGATCGATGCGCGTCTGGACGTGCAGCTGGAGCAGATCGCACAGTCACTCTTGGACGCCGCACCGGCGGTCGCGGCATGAGCGCCCCCACGATGTCGCCGGCACGGCTCGACCTGACGCGATATATGGCGCTTGCCCAGGCGGCGACACCGATGCGCGTGGAGGGCCGGGTCAGCGAGGTCACTGGGCTGCTGGCCGAAGTGGCCGGGATCCCCGGCCGCCTGGGAGAGATGTGCATTATCGAACGCGCGGGCGAGCCGGTGCAGGCGGAGATCGTGGGCTTCCGCGGCGACCGGACGCTGGTGATGCCGCTGGGTGACCTGCGCGGCGTCCAGGCAGGGACGCGAGTGGTGAGCGCCAGCAGTCTGATGACGGTGCCGGTGGGTAACGCCGTGCTGGGTCGTGTCCTTGATGGCCTGGGCCGCCCGATCGACGGGCTGGGCCCCGTACTGGCCACGCAGCGGCCCGCGCGTGCCGGCGGCAGCCCGCATGTGATGACGCGGCAGACGATTACGGAGCCTCTGGCGACGGGCGTGCGGGCGATCGATGGGTTGCTCACCTGCGGGCTGGGCCAGCGTATCGGCATCTTCGCCGGTTCTGGCGTCGGCAAAAGCACGGTACTGGCAATGATCGCGCGGCATGCCTCGTCCGATGTGAACGTGATCGGTCTGATCGGCGAGCGTGGCCGTGAGGTACGGGAGTTCATCGAACGTGACCTGGGGCCGGAAGGCCTTGCGCGGTCAGTGGTGGTGGTCTCGACCTCGGACGAGCCGGCGCCGCTGCGCCTGAATGCGGCGTGGGTGGCGACGACGATCGCGGAGGCGTTCCGCGATACGGGCGCAAACGTCACGCTGCTCATGGACTCTGTGACGCGCTTCGCGATGGCGGGCCGCGAGATCGGCCTCGCCCTCGGTGAGCCGCCCGCGATGAAGGGCTACACGCCGTCCGTGTTCGCGCAGATGGCACGGCTGTTGGAACGTGCCGGCACGGGCATGCAGGGGACGATCACCGCCTTTTATACGGTGCTGGTCGAGGGCGACGACCTCTCCGAACCGGTGGCCGACACCGTGCGAGGCACGCTGGACGGGCACATCGTGCTGTCGCGTGCCCTGGCGGCGCAGAACCATTACCCGGCGATCGATGTCCTTGCCAGCGTCTCCCGTGTGATGCCTGCGGTAACGACCGGTGAGCACCGGCAGGACGCCGGCCGGTTGCGCGAGCTGCTGGCGCGCTACGAGCGGTCTCGCGACCTCGTCCAGATCGGCGCGTATCAGCGTGGGACAGACGCGGCGCTGGATGAGGCGCTGGAGCAACTGCCGGCGGTCGAGGCATTTCTCCGGCAGTCGCCGGACGAGTATGACGACCTTGCCCACACGGTCGAGCGGCTCACGGGTGCGGTGTATCCCGCGCGGGCAGGGTAACGGAGGCCCCCGATGGCAGAGCCGTTCCGTCTGCGGTCGCTGCTGGATTACCGCCGCCAGTTGGAGGACGAGCAGATGCGTGCCCTCGCGGAGGTCACCGCGGAGGAACAGCGTGTGCGCGATGCGATCGCGGCGCTGGATCGGCACCGCGAGGATCAGACGGCTGCTCTGGCGGCGCTGATGACCAGCGGCACGTTCGACGCGGGAGGGTACACGCAGCGTGCGTCGTACCTGGAAGCGATCGGGATAGAGCTCGACCAGCAAGTCGCCGCCCTTGAGGCGGCGGCTGCGCGCGTCAGCGAGCAGCGTGCGGCTCTGGTCGAAGCATTAAAGGACCGGCGCGTGCTCGAACGCCTGCGTGACCGCCAGGCTGCGGAGGCCGCCATTGAGGATGGCCGCCAGGAAGCGCGCGTTGTGGACGACATGACCACGTCACGGCACCAGCGGACGCAGTAAGGAGGAGATACCGATGCTCTCCAACATTCTGGGCGGGGTGGCGTTTGAGACCGCGCGGGCGGCCCTTGGGGGTCTGGCGCGGCGGCAGGAGGCGATCGCCTCGAATCTCGCCAACATCGACACGCCGGGTTACGCGCGGAAGGCGGTCGACTTCGAGGGGACGTTGCGGACCCGGCTGACGTTGGACGGCACGGGGGGCGGCCCGCTCCGGCGGACGGACTCACGCCACTTCGGTCGTCCGGGTGCGTCCGGCGGTGGATCGGAAGCCATGGGGCGCGATGTGATCTCGTCCCGAAACGACGCGAACTCGGTGAGCGTGGACGAAGAGATGTCGATCATGGCGGAGACGCAACTCCGCTATCAAGCGCTGGCACAGACGGTGGGCACGCGGATGGGCACGCTGCGCAGCGTGATCCGCGGCCAGTAAGGGGCATCCCGATGGGGCTGATCAGCAGTATGCGCGTTTCGGCAAGCGCCCTGATGGCGCAGCGGCTCCGCATGGACGTAGTGGCGAACAACGTGGCGAACATGAACTCGTCACGCGCGGCGGACGGTTCGGGCGGGCCCTACCGCCGTCAGTCTGTGGTCTTCCGTGAACAGCGCGCGGGCGCGTCGTTCGGTGACCTGCTGGGGCGGGCAAGCGGCGCAAGCGGGCCGGCCGGGGTCGAGGTCGCCTCGATCCATCTCGATACGGCCGCACCGAAGAAGACGCATGACCCGACGCACCCGGACGCCGACGAGAACGGCGACGTACTCATGCCCAACATCGATGTAGTCACGGAGATGACAGACCTGGTGGGTGCGAACCGCGCCTACGAGGCGAGCGTGACAGTGCTGAATGCGACGAAGTCGCTGGCGCAGGCGGCGCTGCAAATCGGCCGGCGGTAAGCCGGGGGAGGTCTCTCATGGCGATTGGTGGCATTGGCCCAAACCTCAGTGCACTGGGTCTCGGTGGTACGCACGCCGCGGGCGGGGCTGCGACAGGCCCAGCGACGCGCACGGGCGAGACAGCGTCTGGAGGGTTCGCGCAGATCCTCTCGGGGCTCAACGGCACCTCCTCCATGGCGGACGACGCGGTGACACGGCTGGCGACCGGGCAGGACAACGACCTGCACGACGTGATGCTGTCGGTCGAGAGTGAGGGTTTGGCCTTCGACCTGGCGGTACAAATCCGTAATCGTTTGGTCGACGCCTATTCAGAGATCTTCCGGATGCAGGTCTAGGTGGCCAGCCGCCACGCTATTCGGACGGCGCCGCACGCTTGTGCGCGCGGGCCGAAGTGAGGAGCGAGGCACTGACCACAGCGATCGCAGCGGGCCTGATCGGCCTGTCCGCGCCCGCGGTGGATGCGCCATCCCCCGGACCGACGGGCCCCCCCGGAGACCGAGGGTTCGCCCGGGCACTGGACCGGGCAGCAGCGCCGCCATCAGAGGCATCACCCACCCAGGAATCACCCCCGCCTGAGACGGCGGTCGCGGAGCCAGCAGGCAACGCGAGTCACGAGGCCGGGACGGCCGCCTCGGATGCACAACAGAGTCCACGGGCCGGTACGGCTGCGTCTTCGGACGGCGCCGCAGAGGCCGCGGGGATGTCGCAGGGGCTCACCTCGATGCCGGACCGCCCCGCGGGGGCAGTCGAGGGAGCGCAGGACACCGTCGCGCTGGAGACCAGCGCGCTGGAGGCGATGATGGCGGCGGTGCTCTTCCGACCCGCTCCCGTTCCGCGGCAGGTTGACGTTGCATCGACCTCGGCTGCGGCATCCGACCGGGCGGGCGCCATGGCCACTACATCGGCGGTGTTCGCTTCTCAGGTATCGGGCGTCATGCTGACTACATCGGAGGCGGTCGCCTCGCGGCAGGCCGTCCTCGAAACGGCCGCGACCGATCCGTCCGTCGCACAGCGGACGGATGTCGCCTCGGGTGTGCCCGAAGCGCCTGCCGGCACGTTGTCCGGCATCAAGCCCACCATGACGGCCAGGGACGCGAGTGCCGCGGTTGCGGGTGTGGCGCTGGCTGCCAACGTTCAAGCAGGCGACCGCATGAGCTCGATCGAGTTGCCTGCCGTCACTCCTGACACCGTCGGTGAAGCGATGCGAGTTGCCGTGCAGGCGGGACAGCGTTCCCTCCCGGCGCGGACAAAATGGACGGACACCGCCCGCGAGGTCAGTGTCATGTCTGAGTCCGATATAGAGGCGATGTCCACCACGATGGGATCGTCCGACGACGGGATGGCTTCGGCCGTTGCGCCGCCGGTGAGTCCGGCCGAGACGGCTTCGACGCCGCTGGGTTTGCTCGAGGACATGAGTGACGTCGAAGCCGTTGAGGTCTTCACTTCGACCGTGCGGGCCGGGGCGCGTGCTGCGGCCCCCGCGGACGACGCGGAGCCGGCAGGCCTGGGTGACAACACGGCGCGGGCAGCGCTCGTGTCGGGCCTGTCGTCGATAACGGATGCGGAGAACACCGTGCCGGTCGCGGCGGCGAAGGTTGGTGGTGTCCAGTCGCTGCCGGTTGCGGCCCAGGTTGCGGAGACAGTGCAGTCTGCCGTGCTGCGAGGCGACCACGAGATCCGGCTGCTCTTGAACCCAGGTGACCTGGGGCGGATCGACATCCGCATCACAGAACAGCACGGTGTGTTGCAGTTGAACCTGAACGCATCGCATGGCTCGACGCGAGATCTACTCGCCCGGGAGATGCCGGTGCTTCAGCAGGCGTTGGAGGCGCGCGACCTTCGGGTCGAGCGCATCCAGGTGTCGCATTCGGGCTCCGCTTCGTCGGACGGCTCGGGTGCGGCGTGGCAGCAGGGATTCGGCCGTCAGGGGCAGCAGCAGGGGGAGCGCGACGGTTCACCGGCGTGGTCGCCTGTGGCCAGCCTGATGCCGTCCGGGCGAGGTCAGCAGGAGGCGCACCGTGCGCCCCGGGTGATCCGGCACCACGGCGTGCTGGACCGCGTGGCATAGGCCACGCGGCACAGGCGAGGAGAGACAGATGGGCGTTGCAGGTATCGGCGGCTTCGGCACGTTGACCGATGTGTTGAACCCGCCCGCGCAGCGGACCAAAGGCCCAGAGCTGGGTCAGCAGGATTTCCTCAAGATCATGATCGAGCAGATGAAGGGCGCCAACCCGCTGGACGAAGGGAGTGGCGACAACAGCCAGTTCTTCGCCCAGTTGGTGCAGTTCCAGACGCTCGACGCGATGACGGCTATGCAAAAGGCGATCACGATGCTGACGGAGGTCAGCGGCTTGAGCCAGGCCGCGTCGCTGGTGGGCAAGAGCGTCAGCGCGTCCGTGCCTCGGACGGCGGATCCGACGACCGGGTTGCCGCGCACGGATGAGGTTGTCAGTGGCGTCGTGACCTTGGTCACGTTCGAGGATGGCGGCGCCGTTGCCCACCTCGATAACGGCCGGCAGGTGCCGATGAAGTTGGTGAAGGCGGTCGGCTAGTGGCAGCGATCAATGGCGCCGGCGGCGTTCGGGGGAACTCCCTTGTTGCTCCCGGCGCCCCCATAGGGGCAGGTGGCGCGGCGGACGATTTCGGCCTGCATTTCTCACGGCACGCCCAGAAGCGGCTGGAGCAGCGCGGGATCGACATCGATGGTGCACGGATGGCACGGCTTGGTCAGGCCGTCGACCAGGCGGCAGCGAAGGGCGGTCGGGAGAGCCTGATCCTGCTGGACGAGATGGCGTTGGTGGTGAGCGTGCAGAACCGCACGGTCGTTACGGCGATGGACCAGCAGGCAGGGAAGGAGCAGGTGTTCACGAACATCGACTCAGTCGTCATCGCGCCGTAGGGCGCGCACACACCAGGCACTGCGCCGGCTGGACCTTCCCAGGGGGCCGGACGCAGCACAGCACACAAGGGCGCGGACCTTGAGTCGCTCAAGGCGAGCCGGCCCCACGGGAACGGACAGTACTGGCCATGATGAAGGCACTTTTCGCAGCGATTTCGGGCCTGCAGAACCACATCACCTACATGGACGTGGTGGGCAACAACATCGCCAACGTCAACACGCAGGGCTTCAAGGCCAGCCGTGTGACCTTCCAGGACATGCTCACGCAGACGATCAGTGGTGCGTCCGCGCCCACGGAAACCCGTGGCGGCACGAACCCGCAGCAGGTGGGGCTGGGCGTCAAGATCGGTGGCGTGGACGTCCTGCACACGCAGGGGTCTCTCCAGGCGACGGGGCGGAGCACAGACTTCGCCATCCAGGGCAGTGGCTTTTTCATCATGAAGGACGCTAACCGCACCTTCTACACGCGCGATGGCGCGTTCGACCTCGCTGTGTCGGGTGAGCTCGTGAACCCGACGAACGCATACAAGGTGCAAGGCTGGCGAGCCGACACCAACGGAGTCGTGGACATCGACGCGCCGCTGACGTCGATCATGATTCCGATGGGCCAGAGCATCAAGGCGCAGGAGAGCACGCAGGTCACGCTGAAGGGCAACCTGGACTCCGGGGCGAGCAGCGTCGCGCCAGCCGACTCGTTCTCGACCACTGTGGACATCTACGACTCCCTGGGCGCCTCGCACCCGGTGACGATCAAGTACACGAAAACCGCGAATCCGCGCGAGTGGAGCGTGAGCGCCACCTCCACCGACACGATGATCAACGCGCTGACGGTCGACACGGACGGCGCTGGTAGCACGCTGATCGAGTTCGACGCGCAAGGGCGCCGGACGGTCCCGGCCGCCGGCGTGAAGATGGAGATCGATGTCGACCTGATGACTGCCTCCGGCGCCGGCGTTACCGGCACGGTGGACTTCACAGTGGAGGTCGACCACGACGCGATTACGCAGTTTGCCGGTCCGGGCAACGTGGTCCAGAACTTCAACAACGGCTACTCCGCTGGCTCGCTGGTGTCGTTCTCGGTTGGACCGCTGGGTGACGTCACGGGGACGTTCTCGAATGGCACATCGCGGCCGCTGGGCCAGATCGCGATGGCGTTGTTCACCAACCCCGCCGGTCTGGCGCGTGCTGGTTCCAACAACTTTGAATCCACCTCGAACGCCGGTGTGCCGGCGATCGGGCGGCCGAGTACCGGTGGCCGGGGCTCGATTGGCGCGGGCGTGCTCGAGGGCTCCAACTCGGACCTGGCACGAGAGTTCACGAATGTGGTGATCGCCCAGCGCGGTTTCCAGGCGTCGAGCCGGATCATCTCCACGGCTGACCAGATGCTGGAAGGCCTGGTGAACCTGATCCGATAGCTGTCCAACATCGAGAGGCCTGTAGCCCTCAGGGTTCCTGTCGATAATCGAAGTTGGATGAGTACAGCCGGGGCGGCGTATTGGTAGTGACGGCGGTCCCCTGCGCGGATCGCCGAGGGGGACGCGCCATGGGCGTGGAGTCTGCGGGGCTGAGTCGTCTGGCACGCTTTGTGGAGCGTGTCCCGGCTGGTACCCAGATCTACGATCAGGGTGAGATCCCGGATCGCATCGTCGTCGTCCTCCGTGGCCGTCTTCAATTTGAGGTGGTCGGGGAGGACGGCGACATCGCGATCGTGGGGGAAGTCGCTCCCGGCCAGATGGCCGGGCATGTCGCCGCGGTCAATGCGCGCCCCACATCGGCGGCGGCCTGCGCGGCCGAGGACACGATCCTGTTGTCGATCCCGATGGACGAGCTTGCGGCGGCGATCCAGGACTCTCCAGGGCTGGCCACTGAACTGCGCGAAGCGCTACAGACGCCACGGCAGAGCGGACGCGCGGGCGTGTCCCGCGATTTGGGAGGGGACACGGAGCGCGCGCCGGTCTCAATCCCCTTGCCGCGTCTTGTCGATGATGAATTCTTCTTCGTCGACAACGCTGAATGTCCGGTATGTGACACGCCATTCGAGTACCTGCGGATTCGGACGCGCGGTCTTCGCCCAGGTCAGCGCGACTCAGACCTGTATGTCAGTTACATCGGTAACGATCCGACCTGGTATGCGCTCGTCGCCTGCCCGATCTGCTCGTACACCTCATATCACGATGACTTCAGTGCGCTGGAGGCTGAAGAACGCAAACGTCTGGTGGCGGATACCGAGCGACGTCGCGCGATGACAGCGAAACCGCTGACCGGGCATCGCACGGCGGAAGACGCCGAGTCCGTGCTTGAACTGGCGATGGAATGCTATGCGCTGCGGCATCCGAACGGACGCCGTCACGCGGTACTCCTCCATCGTCGTGCCTGGCTTGCGCGGGCCAAGGGCGACAAGCAGGCCGAATTGCTATGGCTGGAACGTGCGCGTGATGCGTATCAGGACGCGTACGAACGTGACCCGGATGTCTCCGAAGAGGGCGCACTGCGGGCGGCATACCTGATCGGAGACCTGACGCTGCGTCTGGGCGATCCACATGGCGCGTCGCGTTGGTTGGAGATCTGTGCGAAGAGCACCAGCAAAGAACATTCTGGGTTGGTGCGGATGGCGCGTGAGCGGCTCTTCGATGCGCGGGAAGCCGCGAAAGCACAGTCCGGTGCCGTCCGGGAGGCTTCGTAATGCGCGTGACAGAGGTCGCGCGTAGTGCGGCGCGGTGGTCGTCCGGCCATCTGTTGGTGCTCGCGACCGTGTTCGCAATCATGCTGGCGGCGCTCGCGGCACTGCCCTCCGTGACACAGGCGGCAGATGGCGAACGGCTGCTGGTGGCTGACCTGCGCGGTCATGCGCTTCTGATCGTCGATCCGGCACGACCGGATGGCGTGCGGCGCATTGCGTTGCCCGGCGGGCCGCATGAATTGCTCCGGCTGCCGGACGGGCGAGTGGCCGTCTCCCTGGAACAGTCCGGCATGGTTGCGGTCGTGGACCTCGACACCGGTGCAATGGAGTCGCTGGCGACGGGCGGGCTGCCTCACGGCCTCGCTCTCCAGCACATGCCCGAGGGCGATCGTCTGTTGGTCACAGACCGTGACCGCGACGCTTTGCGTCACTTCGTCATCAGTGGAGCCCCTTCGACGTGGCGTGAGGTCGAGTCGACCCGTATGCCCGGCTGGCCCCACGCGGTGGTCGCGCGTGCCGGCGGTGCGATGGCCGTCGCCCGCGCAAGCGACGCGATGCTCTCTCTGGACGGACTCGATGTTCCGGTCTCGGCGCTTCCAGAGACGGTTGCGCTGTCCCCGGACGGCGCCTGGATCGCTACGGCGGGAGCGGTCGGAGGCGAGATCCACGTCTTCGGTTGGGATGGCGCTACTCAGATGGACGTGCAGGTGGGCGGGCGTCCGGTCCGGACAGTGTTCTCACCGGATGGTTCGCTGGTTGCCGCGGCGCTTTCGGCTTCATCGAGCGTGGCGCTGGTGGACCGTGCGGGCGGCGTCCGCACGGTGGCGGTCGCTGGAACGCCTGACGGGCTCGCTTTCTCACTGGACGGTAGGCGATTGTATGCGGCCGATATGGCTGGTGGCCGCGTCACTGTGGTCGAGGTCGCCACCCGGCGGGTGCTTGCTGTGATGTTGGTGGGACGCTCTGCTGGGAGCCTGATGGTGCTCGCGCCCGCCCGCTGAGGCGCCCGGTGAGCGTGTGCGACAATCGGCACCACTCGTTTCTCCCATGGACGGAGCCACGCGACGATGTCAGTCGAGGGCACTTGCTCGTCAGGCGGCGGGTTTCTGCGGCGCGCCTGCGGCCGCGACGCGGCTGGGATCTGCGTCTATTGCGCGGAGCCGTTCTGCGCCGTCCACGGGGCGCTTCACCCGGACTATTACGAAGTGTGTCAACGGAAGAACTGTCTGGCGAAGTTCGCGGACGTGGCGGCGCATCGCCAGTGGCTCGAAGCGCATCTCCCGTCGAACGAGATGTCGATGTGCGCGGAAGACGGCTGTCAGGAGCGGATGCAGCACTCCTGCGAGCGCTGCCGGCTGCGCTTCTGCGATAAACATCTCGTCGATAAACAGGTCACGGAGCGCCGCTTTGAAGGAGAAGTCCGTGTCGTACAGATGATGTGCCTGCACTGCGCCGCCCGCCGCACGCTCTGGGACTGAAATCCGAGGACACGACTTTTCGCGCTAGGACAGGCGTGCTGTCGCGACCAGCGACTCACCGGCGGGTGTCGCTGCGAGTACGCGGCCTGTGGCGTCGATGACGAACGCGCCCCCGGCTCGGGAGGTCGATCCGGCGGCCACGATGGCCACGCTGTCTTCGATCGCGATCGCGCGCGCGGTACCGCCGACGGGCGCCGCGGCATCACCGGCGCACCACACGGCTACACTGGCGCCAGTAGGAGCGGCGAGGGCGAGCCCTTCCGCGCCGCACAGCATTCCGACCGCGCCAAGCGCGGTATTGACGATGGATGGCGCTTGTTCCCCGGCACGGAACCCGGCGGCGCGTTCGTCCCGGTCGAGGACGGACTGTCGGTGAGCCGCGAGGACCGCGCCGCCTTCGATTGCGTAGGCCGTTTTATATGTGACGCCGCCGGCGCGTTCGGCCAGCCCCGCGAAGATGGTGGCGCCGGTCTCCGTGCTCAACGCTTCGAGGAATGGGAGTGTCTCCGTCGCGGTGACGGCGCGCGGCTCGGTGCCCGCAAGATCGGGCAGCACGACTAACCTCGCGCCGGCGGCGACCGCTGCACGGACGAGGGCACGCAGCCGTTCTATCGAATCCACGGCGGAAGGCAATGGGTCGAAGGCGACCGCAGCCACCTGTCCGTGTAGCGGTTCGCTCGTTGTCGCCGCGATGTCGTGCGCGGGCAGCATGGCGAAGTCGAGCACTGGTCCCGGCGCAGCCTCGATGTCGATCTCGGTCGAAATGATGCCGGGTCCTTCGGCGGGCGCGCGCACGCTCCACTGTCCAGCGGGGTCGAAGATACTGGCGCTGCCAGAGTAGCGCACCAGGCCGCCCTCGCTTCCTGATTTGCCGCCAGCGATCGCCCATGCGCCCAACAGTGCCGCCCGTGCCGCAAGCAGGTCGGACTCCACGCTGATCTCGTTGCCGAGGACTCGCCCCGTGTCGCGCGGGGTGGCTGCCGCGATCAGCAATCGGACGCCTGCCAGTCTGTGGACCAGATCACGGCGCGCGAGGTCACGGCCGACGATCAAGGCGATCCGCACGCCTTTGATCTCGGCGATGGCGGGCCCGCCGCCACGCGTGAACCACTCCACCGAAGTGGTGTGCTCGCCGGCGTGCGCGAGTTCCCGGCCGTCCGGCCCGAAGAGCACGAGTTCGTTGCGCAATGCGCCGTCCGCGTCGCGCCGCACAACACCTGCCGCGATCGCGCAGCTGTTGCGCCGGGACCGCTCCGCCAGTGCGCTGAACCAGATGTCCTCAGGTGGGAGGGAGAGCGCGGCGACGGCCTCGCGGGAGAGCAG
Source organism: Dehalococcoidia bacterium (assembly GCA_003599735.1). Classification (GTDB taxonomy): domain Bacteria; phylum Chloroflexota; class Dehalococcoidia; order UBA2979; family UBA2979; genus SURF-43. Next base: position 41,376 of record QZJI01000021.1, read on the forward strand.
GGCCCACCCCGGGACTGCCGCCTCCGGTAGCACGAGGAGCGCGTGCCCCTCGATCGATTGGTCGATTTGAGCGAGCAATGCCTCCCACGCGCGGACGTGGTCATTCGCCTCGAATGTCCGAGGTTGCAGCGCAGCGACGCGGAGAGGGCGAGGCACAGTCGTGTGCTACCCCTGCCGCACGGGGTTGCGCAGCACGCCGACGCCGCCCACCTCGACCTCGCACACGTCGCCGTCGACGATCGCGGCGGTCTGGCCGGGTGTGCCGGTGAAGATCAGGTCGCCCGGTTCCAGCGTGACGTATCGGGAGATGTGGGCGATGCATTTTCGGACGGAGTGAATGAGCAGGCTGGTGTCCGACTCCTGTTGCGCGCGTCCGCTGATCCGGCCGGCGACCGCGATCGCCTCCGGCTTCAGGTCGGTCTCGATCCAGGGGCCGACCGCGGTGAAGGTGTCACTGGACTTTGCGCGGAGCCATTGGAGGTCGCTCTTCTGCCAGTCGCGCTCGGAAACATCGTTTCCGGCGGTGTAGCCGAAGACGTGTGCGTCCACCTCGGCCTCGGTGATCGCGTGCGCCCGGCGACCGATGACGGCCACGACCTCGGCCTCCATGTGGACATTCGCGCTGTCCGGCGGGAGGACGATCGCTTCCCCTTGCGCGATGAGAGAGGACGGTGCCTTGAGGAATCCCTGCGGCTCCCCTGGCGCCGGGCGCTCGCCAGCGTGGCTTTTGTAGTTGATGCCGATCGCGACGATTTTCGTCGGCACGGTGGGCACCAGCAGCCGGACCTGAGACAACGGTACGGCACGTCCCATCTCGATCGGCCGGTCGAAAACATCCCCTTCGAGGAGATGGGCCGTGTCTCCATCGATACGTGCCGTGTAGACGCCGCCTTCAGCCTGCACTCGTGCGATCCGCATCCGTTGTCCCTCCGTGCCGCTTCCGCCCGATGCTACCGCGCGTGACCCTGCCGCGCGGGCGACGGCACGGGAACGGCTGGCGTCAGGGCGGCGATGGCGCCAGCCAGAATGCCATCGCACATTGCCCGCACGATCAGCAGGGAAGGGAGGTATTCCTCGACGATACCTTCCCAGGGCGGGAATAGCGGCCGCTCCCAGCACTCCGGGCTGAGGTTGGCCGCCGCTTCGAGCATCGCGAAGCGTGCGGCATCGATCTCGGAACGGACCGCGGCCCAATCGCCTGCGATGACACCAGTGCTCGGAGTCGATGTGCGGGTGGTATCGCCAGCGTTAAGCGAAGCAAAGAACGCGGCGTGCGCACGGTCACGTTCGGCGTGCGCGAGCAACAGGGCACTCAGTGGGCCGGTGCTATCCCCCCAATTCGCGAACTCCGGGATTGTCAGCATTTGCATGGCTAAGCGGGGATCGCACGCATCGAGAGCATCGATCAATTGGCGGCGGCCGTCTTGCAGCGCAGTCCATGGGTCGATGCTCTGGAAGAACTTGAAGTTGTCGATGCCGGGGGAACCGTTGTGGGCCATGGGTGCGATTCTACGCAGCGTGTGTCATGCGAGCAGGAGTGTGCGATGCGATCGGAAAACCGACCAAGACGCGCGTAGATCGATCACGAGGCCGTGTGATCGATACCGGGTGGACAAAGCGGCGAGTAGAAGGGCAGGGAAAAGTTGTCAACATTTTTTTCTTGTTTTCCCCGAAAAAATATTGTCAGTACGCACATTCGTGTTAGCATTTCGTTCGTCCGGGGCCTCGTGACGGTGAGGTGTAACTGATGGTCACAGCGAAAAAGCCTGCTGCGAAAAAGCCTGCAGCCAAGAAGCCCGCAGCCAAGAAGCCGGCTGCGAAGAAGGCGGCTGCGAAGAAGCCGGCGGCGCGCAAGCCCGCCGCGAAGAAGACTGCGGTCAAGAAGACAGCGGCCCGAAAGCCGGCGGCCAAGAAGCCCGCCGTCAAGAAGGCCGCGGCGAAAAAGCCTGCTGCGAAGAAGCCGGCCGCCAGGAAGGCGGCGGCGAAGAAGCCGGCGGCGCGCAAGCCCGCCGCCAAGAAGCCAGCCGCCAAGAAGGCGGCGGCGAAGAAGCCGGCGGCGCGCAAGCCCGCCGCCAAGAAGTAACAAGAACCACTCGAGCCCCCTGGACAACGACACACCCCCGGCATTCGCCGGGGGTGTGTTCGTCTCTGCCGCCTGGCGCAACGGGCCTCGGTGTTACGATCCCGGCTCGCGATCGTGGTGCCCCGCGCGGCCACCGGCCGCTCTCCGATGACTGCCTGATGAGGTGCGCGTGCTTCAGCCGCTCCCGTACGACAACCTGCACCTCTACAACTCGCTCACCCGGCGCGTGGAACGGTTCGCCCCGCGCGAGGGACGGACGGTGTCGATGTACGTGTGCGGCATTACGCCGTACGACGTCGGCCATCTGGGGCATGCCCTCGTCTACGTCGCGTTCGACACGCTCCGCCGGTGGTTGGAGTTCAACGCCTACGAGGTGCGCCACGTCCAGAACATCACCGACGTGGACGACGACATGGTCCGCGTCTCGCGGCGCCTCGGCCTGACGATCCGCGAGCTGACGGACCAGAACCAACAGATCTACCTGGACGAGATGCGCGCCCTGGATGTCCTGCAGCCGGATGTCTACCCGCGTGTCTCTGAGACGATCCCGGAGATTATCGAGACGGTGCAGCGGCTGGTCGCCCGCGGCTTCGCGTACGAAGTCGACGGCTATGTCTTCTTCGACGTCACGCGGACGCCCCACTTCGGAGTGCTGGCGGGGTTGAGCGGACAGGCGCTGCTCGACTTCAAGAACGACTCGATGCCGGAAGAGCCGCGGCAGTTGAAGCGGACCCCGCTCGATTTCCTGGTGTGGCAGCCGTGTACGGACGAGGGCGCGACGTTCGCCTCGCCGTGGGGGGCGGGACGTCCGGGCTGGCATATCGAGTGCTCGGTGATGGCGTACCGGCATCTCGGGGAGCGGATCGACATCCACGGCGGCGGCAAGGACCTGCGTTACCCCCACCATGACTCCGAGATCGTCCAGTCGGAGGCGGCGAGCGGGCGCGCGCCGTACGCGGCGTTCTGGCTGCACAACGGGACGATGGGCCTCGCCGGGCAAAAAATGTCGAAGTCGCTGGGCAACCTGGTCAAGGTGAGCGACCTGCTCGGCGAGGGGCACACCGGCAACGGCATCCGCCTTTCGCTCCTCGCGGTGCGGTGGCGCGACGACCGCGACTTCGACCGCGGCGTGCTGGCGCGCAGCGAGGAGACGGCGCGGCTGCTTGAACGCGCGGCGGCCGCGCCCGGCGGGCCGCCCGACCGGCTGCGGGTGCAGCCGTACCGGAACGCGTTCCAGGCGGCGATGGACGACGACCTCGACACGCCAAAGGCGATCGAGGTGCTGGGCGACCTCGCGCGAGCGCTGCTGGAAGGCCGGGTGGCCGGAGAGACGGGCACGGGGACGCTGATCGAACTGGCCGGGGTGCTCGGGGTGCGGCTGCGTGCCGAGTAGTGCGGGCGATCGTCCGGCCGTAGCCTGTACCGCATGACCCGTGACGCACGCCTCGCGCGACTGTCGCGCGACCACCACCACGCGCTGACGCTGGCGCTGCGCATCCAGCGCGAACTTGCGACGGCCGAGCCGCGTGAGGCGTCCGCGCTTGTGCGCGACGTGCTGCGCTACTGGGATGAGGCGATGACGCCGCACCTGCTGGTGGAGGCGCGCGCGCTGTTGCCGCTGCTGGCGGCGAAGCAGGAGGGCGGCCTCGCGCTCGCGGGGCGGGCACAGCGGGAGCACCGGGAACTCACCGATCTGGCGGCCGAGGTGCGCAGCTCGAATGTGGCGACGCGGGCGGGGATCCTCGTGCGGTTCGGCGCGGCGCTCTCGGCGCACATCCGCTGGGAAGAGCGCGAGTTGATGGAGTGGGCGCAGGTGCACCTCACCCCCGCCGACCTCGATGTGGTGGCGCGTGCGGTGACGGAGTCCCTGCCGGCGCAAGCGGTGCCGTGTCCGGTGCCGCATCTGGCGTAGGCGGAACCCGTCACGGTCTCGCAGATACGACCAACGTCCCGGCCCCGGCGGGCTCAGCGGCCCTTTCTCCGATCCTCCTCGCGGCCGCACGATGCCCGGACGGGCAGGTCGTCAGGAGGTCAGGACGATGGAACGGCTGAACCTGCGGAAGGACTGGGCGGCTGTGTACACGGCGCGGAAGAAGCCGGACCTGATCGAGGTGCCGGCGCGCCATGCGATCGCGATCGCCGAGACGCGTCCACCGGGGGCCGAGACGATGGGGCCGATCTTCGCGACGTTGTATCCGGTCGCGTATACGTTGAAGTTCGCGATCCGGGCCGAGCGTTCCGTGGACTATCCCGTCCTGCCGCCTGAGGCCGTGTTCCGTGTCGCCGATTTCCAGAAGGACGAAGGCTGGCGCTGGACGGCGGCGATCGCGGTCCCGGACGTCGTCGACGCCGCGGCGGTGCGTCGGGCGATCAAGGCGGTCCGCGAGCGACATCCGGAGACGCCGCTCCTCGACCGGGTGAGGCTGGTGGCGCTGTCAGCCGGGACGCAGGCCCGCATCATGCACGTCGGCGCGTACGACGCGGAGCAGCCGACGGTCGACCGCCTGCGGGCGTTCGTGCGGGAGGCGGGCTACCGGCCCGGACGCAGCCACATCGAGGTCTACCTGAGCGATCCGGCCCGGGTGTCGCCGGAGCGCACTCGGACGGTGATCCGTGTGCCGGTGACGAGCCGGTGATCGTTGCCTGACGGCTGCTGTTCCTCCGAGAGTTC
>QZJI01000004.1 GCA_003599735.1 Dehalococcoidia bacterium
GTCCATGTGGCCAGGGCCGGCTTCCCGGTCTACCCCTCGTTCCGGGCCGGCGCCCAGGCCCTGGGCCGCGTCCGGGCGTACTACGAGGAACTCGACGCGCGGACGAAGTAGTTTCAGCCGCCTCCAGAAGCGCGCTGTAAGATGTACTGCGACTCGCAAATCTGCCTACCCACTGGATACCAGATGGCCGCTGAGGAATCTCCGCGCGTGACGCCGTCCTCGCCTCCGGGCGGGCCGGTCTACCTCGACTCCGCCGCCTCCACGGCCCTCCGTGCCGAGGCGTACCGCGCGATGCTCCCGTTCCTCCAGACGGAGTTCGCCAACCCCTCCGCCCACCACGCCGCGGGCCGCCGCGCGAGCGACGCATTGGAAGACGCCCGTGGCCGTGTCGCGCGCGTGTTCAACGCGGAGCCGGAGGAGGTGGTGTTCACCTCTGGCGGCACGGAGAGCATCAACGCGGCGATCAAGGGTGTCGCGTTCGCGCAGGCGGACGCGGGCGGGGGCCGGCACATCCTGACCACCGCCGTAGAACACCACGCCGTCCTCCATTCCGCGCAGTACCTCGAACGTTTCGGGTTCGAGGTTGAGGAGCTTCCGGTCGACGAATACGGCCGCGTCTCGCCCGAGGAAGTCGCGGCCGCCGTCCGCCCGGACACTGCCCTCGTCTCCGTCGGCTACGCGAACAACGAGGTGGGCACGGTGCAGCCGATCGCGGCGATCGCAGCCGCCGTAGCGGCGCGCGCGTCGGCCCTTGGCCGGCGGATCCCGTTCCACACGGACGCCGTGCAGGCAGCGAGCACGCTTTCGCTGGACGTGCAGGCGCTCGGCGTCGACCTGCTCTCGCTCTCAGGCCACAAATTCGGCGGGCCGAAGGGGACCGGGCTGCTTTACATGCGTCGAGGCACCCCGTTCTTGGAGTTGCTGTCAGGTGGCGGCCAAGAACGGCAGCGCCGCTCCGGCACCGAGAACGTCCCCGGCAACGTCGGCCTGGCCGTCGCGCTCGAGTACGCGCAGGCGGAACGGGGTGAGTTCGCGCGCCGCACGGGGGCGCTGCGCGACCGCCTGCTGGCCGCTGTGCTGGAGGCGTGCCCGGACGCCCTGGTGAACGGCCATCCGACGGAGCGGCTGCCTCATGCGCTCCACGTCTGCTTCTCCGGCCTGGAAGGCGAGGCGCTCGTCGACGAGCTCGACCGTCTGGGCATCGAGTCCTCCGCCGGGGCTGCTTGCACCTCGGCCACCTGGGAGCCGTCGCACGTCCTGCTGGCGATGGGCGTCCCGCTGGAACTGGCGATCGGGTCGCTGCGGATGTCGCTCTGGTCCACCACCACGGCGGAGCAGGTGGACTACGTCTCACGAGTGCTTCCTAGCGCCGTCAGCCGGGTGCGGGAAGCCGCGATCCCCGCTCCGCGCTAGATTCGTCGAACCTCACCATTCGTGTAGGCCGATGATCGAGGACGCTTTACATAGCGACCCCGACGGGGTAGCGTCTACACAGTTGATCCATTCCTGCCGACGAGATGGACGCAACGGTGCCTGATTCCCCGTTCGATGAGTATCTGGATCTGGTGGAGGCCGCGCGCGAGCTTGGCATCCATCCGCAGAGTCTGCGCCGCTTGATCAAACAGGGCCGCGTCCCCGCGACTCTGTTCGCGGGCAAATATCTGATCGAGCGCGACAAGCTGGACATGTTCAAGTCTTCGTACGACCCACGTCCGGGCCGGAAGCCAATCCGCCGGCTTCTGTAGGCCGCGTTAGGTCGCGATCAAGTCTGAAGACCGAAGGCCGCGCAGTCAGCGCGGCCTTCGTCGTGTTTCCGCACACACCGAGGTTAGATCGGCGGTTCCACGCTGTTTGAAGTGGCGTCGATGTCAGAGACCTGCACGTCTACGTGCAGGACCTCTTTTTGCTGGGCGTTCTTTCCGGTGATGAGGACACGGAGCAGAACCCCGCGATCCTCCGCGAACCAGACATCGGCCTGTGTCTTCACGTCCGCCGCGGATTCAGGGACGGCGCTCTGTGTGCCGAAGACCTCTTCGAACGCCTGGCGGTCGAAGAGGTAGTGCCGTGCGGTCACGCCACCGAGCGACTCCTTCGTGAACGCCCGTCCCTCCAGCCGTTGCGTCAGTTGCTCGGAGGTTGGTCCGGCCGGCCCGGAGAACAACCCCTGCGGGCTGAAGTCGGAGGTGGCGAGGAGCGAGGCTGTCCCCGTGATTCCGCGTTGCCACTGGCCCTGCGGTTCCCGGCTCCATTGATCCTTCGCGATGCTGACCGTTTCCAGATTGGCCTTGAGGAACCCGAGGTCGGCCTCGATTTTCGACTGTTGCCGGTCCGGGTTGACGCGCGTGCCATTCGCCTTGATGCGGAACGTGCCGCCCTGCAGCAGCGCCTGCGCCGTCTGCTGATCCAGGGCCTCCGCTGAGACGAGGATGTCGGACGAGAAGCGGTACGACTTCAGCGTGTCGAGGGAGGTCACCTTGAACGCGGCTGGAGTCGGTGTCGCCTTCGACTTTGATCCGCCCTTGCACCCGGCAACCGTCAGCAGCGAGGCGGCAAGGAAGAGCACGCCCAACAGGGCGAGGGGGGATGCTTGCGATCGCTTCATGAAACCTCCGTTGCCGTGGTGCGGCGTGACCACCGTCGCGGATCGGCGGGACGGCGTCAACGCGGGCTTGCCCGTCGTACTGGCCACCCCTGAGGATGATGTGATGTCATCACTTCCCGAAGTCGCGCCCGGCGTCCACCACATGATGGACGGCGCATGGTGGTTCTCTGGCATCCGCGGCGCGAACGTCTATCTGTTGCGGCTGCCATCCAGGGCGCATGTGCTGGTGGACGCCGGGATGCCCGGCTCGGACGCCGTGATCCTCCAGCGCCTGGCGGCGATCGGTATCACGCATGTGGAGGCCATCCTCCTGACGCACCGGCATATCGACCACGCCGGCGGCGCGGGCCGTCTGCGCGAGGCGCTGGGTGCGCGCGTAGTCGCGGGCGCGGGCGATGTCGTCGATGGGAGGATGCGCGGTGACCGCCGCATCCAGTCCGTTTCGTGTCCGGTCGACCTCGTCTTGCCGCCCGAGGAGTGCGAGCCGCTGCCAGGGCTGCTGGCGATCCCCACGCCGGGCCACACCGCTGGTTCCACGGTATATGTGGTCCCTGCGCTCGACCTGTGGTGCGTCGGTGACATCGCCTTGCACTCGGGCGACCGGATGAGTCGCCCGCTGCCACCATCGAACCAGGACACGCCGGCGCAGGAACGCGCGCTCCAAACGCTGGCTGTCCGCTGTGGCGCGAACGGCGCGCCTGGCCATGGTGATCCGGTGCTCGGCGGCTTTGGCGACCTGGTCCGCGTGCTGGCGGCACGGCCTCCGGCGCGGGGCCCGTGGTGGCTGCGCGTGATCCTGAACCCGCGGGCGATGGCACGCTTCATCCGCCGTCAGGCGGGACGTCGCTAGTCGAACTCGGAGCGCGGCTCGCCCTCGCGCCGGAGGTAGGCCATCGCGCGGTCGAAGTCGCCCTCGCGGAGCAACTTAGCGGAGTCGAGGTAGGTCAGGACGACCGCCAGCGACAGGAGCGAGTGCATCCGCACGCCCGTCGCCTCTAACCGGCGTGCCGCGCCCTGCTCGCGGTCGAGCAGCACCACCGCGTCCGAGACCAGCAGTCCGGCGTTGCGCAGCTCCTCGGCAGTGGTGACCAGCGACCCGCCGCCGGCCGCGAGATCGTCCACGATCAGGACGCGCATCCCTGGACGGTAGATCCCCTCGATTTGCGGCGTCACAGACTCCTCAGCCCCTTGCGGGGGGCGGATGTAGAGCAGGGGCTTCTCCATCTGGAGCGCGAGCGCCGTGGCAACGTGCAGACCGCCGATGGGCACGCCCGCGATGGCGTCGAACGGGTCGACCGTCCGCTGTCTCTTCAACATTTCTAATTCCAGTTCGTCCTGGATCAGGCGCGCCGTGCGCTTCAGCGCGTCCGGGCGGGAGATGAGCAGCTTCGCGTTCACGTAGACCGGCGAGTTGCGCACGGTGCGGCCGAGGCTGAAATCGCCGAATTGGATCGCGCCGATCCGCCACAGCGTGTCAGCCAGCCAGAGCCGCCCCTGCGGATCCATCCGCCCAGCCGGGTCGCGCGAGGTCATGCGCGCCTCCGTCCCGCCGCCAGCGCTTCCGGGTTCACCGCGTTTGAAGGTACGCGGCCTTCTAGCCCCGCCAGTAACCCCTCTACCGCGAGGTGCGCCATGGCCGTGCGTGTTTCCAGCGTGGCGCTGCCCAGGTGAGGAGCGACCACGAGATGTGGGGCGGCGAGGAGAGGATCGTCCGCGGGGATCGGTTCTGGCGTCATCACGTCGAGGCCCGCGCCAGCGATCTGGCCGGAGCGGAGCGCCTCAAGCAGCGCCGCCTGGTCGACGACACCGCCGCGTGTGGTGTTCACGAAGATCGCGTCCGGGCGCATGCTCGCGAAGAATGCGGCGTCGCACATCCGCTCGGTCTCGGGGGTGAGAGGGACGTGCATGCTGACATACTCGCTGCGCGCGAGCAGATCGTCGAGCGGGACGAAGGCGCCGGGGAAGTCCGTCACGGGGCGGCGGCCGCTGTAGAGCACCCTCATCCCGAAGCCCTGCGCCCGCTGGGCCACGGCGCGGCCGATGCGTCCCGGCCCCACGATGCCCAGGGTCGCACCACTCACCCGATGCCCCAGGAGCCAGGTGGGGTGCCACGGGCCCCATTCGCCCCCTCGGAGCGCACGGTCGCCTTCAGGGAGGCGTCGCGCGGCCGCGAGCAGTAACGCCCATGCCATGTCCGCAGTGGCTTCTGTGAGCACGCCCGGCGTATTGGTCACCAGCACACCGCGTGCCGTGCAGGCGGGGACATCGACGTTGTCGTAGCCGACAGCCATGTTCGCCACCACACGGAGGCGCGGTATGGCGTCCAGCAGCGCGCGGTCGACCCGTTCGGTGAGCATGGTGAGGAGCCCGTCACAACCGGCGGCGCGCGCACGCAGCACCTCCGTCGTGGGGGGCGATCCCGCCTCCCACACGTCGATGTCCGCGTGCGCACGCAGTACGGCAAGCGGTGCGCCGGGTGCCTCGCCGCCGGGGAGCATGCGCGAGATGAAGAGGCGATGGCGGTCGCTCATCGCGTGATTGTACGGGCGGGTGTCCGCGATCCGCCGATGACCGGGTTCGTCCAACGACGCGAACGTTTCGGCAACACGAGGGGCACTGGGATGTCCGACCCCATCACCTCCGTGCGCCGTACGAGGTGGAGCCAGCCCGTGAGGGCGCAGGTCACCGCGTCCAATTCGTCGTGCGTGACCCGCCGGCGAGGGAGGCCGCGCACCCCGGCGCGGAAGAGTCCGCGGCGCAGTCCTTCCAGACCGGCGCCCTTGCGGGGGATACCCAGCACGTCCTGCGTCATCCCGGGGTAGACCTCGATGACCGTATGTCTGTCCTCCTGCAACCGTTCGCGCAGCGCGATCCCGCGCAGCGTGAGGCGCACCATGGAGGGGAGCAGCGCGGGGAACGGGCGGTAGCCCTCCCGCGCGGCGATCCGGTCGACCGCGCGCATGATCCCGGCGGAGGCGCACTCGCAGTCGCGCTCCGCGCAGTGGCGGCCTTCCGGCAGGGCGAGTGGCGCGTCGATGGCGATCAATGTGGGGCGGTGGGCCGCGACGGCTTCAAGGATCGCCTCGTCCGTCCGGACCACGCGCAGGTCCAGCAGGCGGCCGTCCCGGTCCATCGCGGCGAGTCCTGTGGGGTAGCGCGGCCCGCTGCGCAGGTCGAGGCCGAGCACGATGCGGGCGCCACCGGGGCGCGGTGGGCGGGTGGCCGAAGGGGCCTCTACACTTGTCATGCGCCCGTCCTTACCTGTGGACTACGCGCGCTGGTCGCGTCTGGGTGCGCGTCAGCATATCGAGCACCGCACTGGCTGGAGGATTCCATGGCTGAGAAGCGCCCGGGCGAGCCGTTCTCGCGGATCGATGTCCATGAAGCGAAGCGGATGATTGACGCGGGCAACGTCCAGGTCATCGACAGCCGGGAGCCGCACGAGCACGAAGACGGGCACGTCCCCGGTTCTCTTCAGATCCAGCACATGGCTACGCTGGTCCACGCCGACAAGCTGGCGAAGGACCGTCCGATCCTGTTCATCTGCAAGAGCGGAGCGCGTTCCGCGGTGGCCGCGGAGTTCGCCGCTGCCCTCGGCCTGACCGATCTTTACAACGTTGAGGGCGGCCACGACGCGTGGGTGAAGGCTGGTTACCCGATGGAATCCGGGCGCTAACGGCCCGCAGGGCCGCGGCCTAACAGGTCGCGGACCGCTGACAGCAACGTCTCCACGTCGAACGGTTTTTGCAGGTATCGGGTGGTCACGCCCGGCGGCAGGGCCGCGCGTTCGGCCTCGATGTCGTTGGTGACGAAGATGAGCCGGTCGCTCAGTTCGCGGGTGTGGGCGGCGATCCATGCGGCCAGCGCAGCGATGTCCATCCCGCGAAGCGGGTGGTTGGCGATCACGGCGTCGTAGTTGCCCCCGCGCAGATACTCCACACCCTGGGCGGCGTCCGGAGCGGTCGTGACGTCATACCCAGCGTTGGACAGCGCCTCGGACGTCAACAGACGGATCGCCGGGTCGCTATCGACGACCAGAAGCCGGCCCATCGCGGCTGGGCGCGTGACGCCACCCGGCTCGTGCGCTTCCGGAGTCCGGGCGACCGTCCGCAGTGGTGGCTCCGGGACCAGCGGCAACTGCACGCCGGCCGGTGGCTTGAGCGGTTCCGGCTCCTGGCGAGCGAACTGCAGCAGGTTTCGCATGATCCGTGCGGCACGCTGTGACTCTTCCTCGATCGTGCGCAGCGCGTGCTCTCGATCCGCCCCTTCGAGGGAATCCAGAATCTGCGCGTATCCAAGGATCGAGGTCAGCGGATTGTTCAGTTCATGGGCAGCCCCGGCGACAAGGTCGCCCAACGCGTCGAAACGCGCTACGGCATCAGTGTCTTGCCCCGGCAGGTGGCCTATCGCGTCTGTGGCAGTCAGCGGGCCGCGTAGCCGGACGCCTAGCCTGCGCAGTGTCCGCTCGGCGAGCCAGCCGTCCGCGGCGGTGAACGCGCGGGTGCCGCGCCGGTAAAGCAGCGCGATCCCGGCGACCTCCGCGTGGTCGAAGAGCGGGATGTGGACGCGGGAGCGCAGTCCAAACGCGGGCAGCCGGCCAAGGGGCGTACGGGCGGGGGCGTCCGCGGATGCGACGCTCAGGTCGCCCTCCAGCGCCGGCTCGCCACGTTCCCGGACGAGCACCTCGTCGTCGTCGAGCTGCGTCCAGGTGTCTCCCGCGGCGACGCCAGCCATCGGGGACGGGTAGGCGGCGACAACGGTGGCGCCGCCGCCCACGAACCGGATGACGCAGGCGAAGTCGAATGGCACCGCCGTGTCCAGCGCCTGCAGAACCGCACGGGCGGCCGCGTGGGGGGAGTCGCTGTCCTCCAGCGCGTCGGCCGCCGCGAGAGGGGCCTGAGGGGATACGGGGGTCACCACGCTGGCCACCTCTGGCTCCGCCTGGCTGGCCGGCGTGGACAGGCGGATCGCCCAGCCTTCGCCACTGACCAACCCGACCACCTCCACGGAGAGCGTAGCCGTGAGGCTCGCAACCTCGAAGCGGAGGATGCCACCCCAGGTGGAGCCAGGGCCGGGCCAGGGGTCCGGCCAGCCCGCGCGGTCGCTACGGGCGAGCAGGGAACGCGGGTCGCGGCCCAGCACGGTGCCGGTCTCCGAGAGCCCCAAGAGCGCGCACGCTGCCGCGTCCGCCCGACGGATGCTCCCGCCGGCGTCGACCAGCAGCCACCCAGGCGGCGGCATGTCTGTCGGACGCGGAGCGCCATTCGGCACACATGCTCCTTCCGCGGGGAGGGAATCCTCGCGTGTCAAATCGTCGGCTCAGACCGCGTGGTCATGCTCCGGGGAAACCCCCTGTTCTGCCAGAGGTTTGTCCACGGGTCGTGTGGATAAGAATCGGCTTAGTTCCGCCGCTCGACACCACCCCACCGTTCTGAGACGGCGCGCTGGGCCTGCTGGTGCGCGCCCCGGATGAGTGGTTCCAGCAGGGCGTCCGCCCGTTCCAGGCGTCGACGCCCGTCGAACGTCTCGATCAACGGCTGGAGCAGGCGGGGTGGAAGGACATCGGCCGCCGCCGTGCCGACCGCGTCCACCAACGCGTCCGGCGACTGAGGGATCTGGACGCTTCGCCGGTACACCCCGTCCACCAGCTGGCGGAAGCGCTGCACCTGCTCGAAGGCGGTTGTGACCGCTTCGAGCAGGCTGGGCGGCACTTCGCCTGGCTCGCCCACGGGGTATTCGATGTCAGCAGTCAAGAACGGCCGATCGTGGTGGAGGGCGAGGATGCGGAAGCGCCGCTCGCCGCGCGTCTGCACCATCACCCGACCTCCACCGATGGGGGACGCGGACTCGATGCGTGCCGTCGTCCCGACATCGTGCGGGATCGCGTCGGCGTCGCCCACCTCGCTGCCGGCTTGGAGCAGCACAATGCCGAACGGTTCGTCCGCCTCCATACACTCGGCCAGCAACTGGTGGTAACGCGGCTCGAAGATCTGGATGGGAAGCCCCATGCCAGGAAAGAGGACGGTGCGCAGTGGAAACAGGCGGAGAGTCGTACTCACCACTAGCCGCTTCGTCGCGCGAAAAGCAGTCCCGCGCCTATCAGCACCAGTATCGTGCCGCGTGCCACCGGGCGCACACCACGGACGCGGACTCCGGACACGACCGCCTGAGCACGGTCACGTTCGCCTTCCTGGACGGAGACATCGTAGAAGGACATCGATGCGCCACGGGTGCCCCGCGGGGTGTCGCCGGGGGTCACTCGACGTGCGCGTGGCTATGCCAGCCTCGTGCGCCGCGGCAACGCGAACCCATGGTTCCGCGGGTGCGTCACTCATGACGTAATTCTACCGTGTGCCAGCAGCGACCGCGGCGTGGGTGGGTAAAGAGTTAGGAAACCCGGCTACGCCGTCTGCAGCGCCCGCACGCGCAGCGCAGCCGGCGACATCCCCGCTCCGTCGAGCGGTAGGAGTGTCATCAGCGCGCCGCCGTCGTAGTAATGCGGGACGTACACGGTGCCCGCGGCAACCCCGTCATCCAGTTTGACGGCGATGCGGACGGAGGCGGCCCCGTTGGTCAGGTCGACCACGTCGCCAGTGCGGATACCGGCCGCCTCCGCGTCGCGCGGGTTCAGCCAGACGGCCTCCTCGCGGTGCAACTTGTCCGCGTCGTCCGAGTGGATCGAGGCGGCGTCCCACGACGTGTACAGCGAGCGTCCCGTGGCCAGCGTCAGTCCACCTGAAGCTGCGGTCACCGCGGGTGCGGGTTGTGCCTTGGCTGTCGTCGAGGTCGCGACAAGCGCACGCACCTGCGCTGGCGCTGCGTCCACCTGTGCCAACGTCGGGTACCCGGTCGCCGTGGCGAGCGCCTCGTGCGCCTCCGCCACGCCCGAGGGTGCCTCGCGGTCGCCGAGGCGGTTCGCTAGCGCGGCAAGGATCTCGACGCCGTCCGACTCCTGGCCGCGCGCGCGCTGCGCGGAGCGCTGGTGCAGGACGCGGCGATCGGCGTTCGTGATGGTGCCGTCGGTCGCGAAGAACGGAGCCGCGGCCAGCACAGCGGTCGCGTATTCGGCGGTTGTGGAGCGGAGCGAGTCGATGACCACGAGGGTGTCGAGGCCCTGGAGCGCCGCCTCGATGGCGGTGCGTCCGGGGGCGTTCAGGAGCGGGTTGTCGGAGTGGATGACCAGCGCCTTCACCTCGCCGCGCTGCGCGGCCTCGATGATCTCCGGGAAGGACTTGCCGCCCGTGCCGGGTATGATGCCCATGTCGGCGATACCGAGGACGTTCGCGTCGGTCGGCAGGTAGTGGAAGGCGGAACCGGCCTCGTTGCCGCGCAACGCGATCGCGAGGTTGGCGGCGGCGGTCGCGGCGCCGCCGGCGCGGGCCGCGCCATCCGCACCGTTCGGCGCGTAGACGACGGCCGCGCTGGCGCCCTTACCGCGCGCGACCACGTCGAGGGCGCGCGTCCACGCGGCGGTGTCCACACCGGCCGGGGCGGCCCCGCCGTCAGCGAGGCCCTGCAACGCGGCAGCCTCCTGGCCGGGGACGACGCGCACGATGGCGGCGGCCCAGCGGTCGAGCGCGGTCCATTTCGACGAGACGATGACCACCTGCGCCTTGCGCTTGATGACGGCGTCCTTCAGGCGAAGCGAGACAACCTGGTGCGAGTCCTCAATGTCGAGGGCGGCGACCACGATGGTCTGAGCCTGTTCGAGGTCGGTCAGTGAGGCGGGCACGCGGTCGGTGCCGAAGGCGGCGCGCATCGCGTCCGCGACGGCGCGATGCACCGTACCGTGCGAGAAGTCGACGTGCGGTGTGCCGATGGCGCGGGCAACCCGCACGAGGAGGTATGCCTCTTCGTTCGTCGCCAGGGGTGAACCGAGGACAGCAATGGCGTTTGCGCCATGCGCCGACTTCACGGCGGTCAGGGCGTCCACGGCCGTGGTCAGCGCCTGCTCGAAGGCCGCGGGGAGGAGCCTTTGCCCCGCGCGCACGAGGGAGCGCGTGAGGCGTTCGCGTTCAGCGACCGCGACGTAGCCGAAGCGACCACGCACGCAGATCTGGTCGCGAGAGAACGGGTTCAGCCGGTCGGGCCGCACGATGACCGGTCGGTCGTCGGCGACGCCGTACGAGATCGTGCAGCCGACAGCGCACGAGTTGCAGGTGGAATTCGTCCAGTCGTCCGCGCGGCCGACCCACTTGTTTGGTTTCTCCATCAATGTCGCCGTGGGGCAGACATCGATACAGGCGCCGCAGAAGTTGCAGTCGGACTCGTGGATCGAACCGCCGGTGCCGAAGGCGATCATCGTGCGGTGGCCCTTGCCGGAGAGCGCGATCGCGCCGGTGTGGCGCAGGTCGTCGCAGGCGCGGACGCAGCGCGTGCAGAGGATGCACATCTGCGGGTCGAACTCCAGGTAAGGGTTGCCGCGGTCCGGCTCCGGGGGCGGCGTCTCGTAGTACGAGCGCGGCTCGCCGACCCACGGCTCCTCGAAGTCGCCCTGGTCAACGATCTCGCAGGAGGTCTGGAGTTCGCAGCGGTAGTTTTTGGAGCAGGTCAGGCAGCGGTGCGTGACCACGTCATCACGGAGGCAGATGTCGCCGGGC
This sequence comes from Dehalococcoidia bacterium, assembly GCA_003599735.1. Taxonomy (GTDB): domain Bacteria; phylum Chloroflexota; class Dehalococcoidia; order UBA2979; family UBA2979; genus SURF-43. The sequence continues at coordinate 11,203 of QZJI01000004.1, forward strand.
ATGCAGTGGACGCGACGGTGGCAGGTGAGGCAGCGGTCCGGGTGATTCGCCAGGATCATGGACATCACGGACTGGCGGGTGCGCTTTACCTCGGCGGTCTCGGTGTTCACCACCATGCCGTCGGCGACCTGACTGACACACGCGAGTTGCAGCGGCGTCGGCCGCGCGCCCACGATCTCCACGATGCAGGTGCGGCAGCCGGCGTACGGTTCCAGGCCGTCGATGTAGCAGAGGTTGGTGATCGCGACGCCGTTCGCCTTGATCACCTCGACCAGACGGGCTCCGGCCTGTGCCTCGACGGCCTGGCCGTTGAGAGTGATCTGGACCACGGCTACCCCACCCCTCGATGTCCCGATGTGCGCCCCTCGATATCGAGGAGGCGCGCCAGCCGTCTCTGGTTAGTGCTTGTGTCCGCCACGGTCGAGTTTGCCCGGCAGCTTCTGCGGGCCGAACGGTCCGGCGACGCCCGCGACCCCCACGCGTGAACGCGCCGTAGGCATCGATGTCGTGAGGGGTTGGCGATCCTGCGTCTGGCCGTTCGGGTAACGCCCGCCGGTCGTCGCCAGGTAGCCCTGCGCCTCACGCGTCAGCGCGGCGCGGTCGCGGTACATCGTCTCGAAGACGTAGACGGCGTCGTTGTAGCGGCCGCCGGCCTGGATCGCCTGGTAGGGGCACGCCTCGGTGCAGAGACCGCAGTACATGCAGATGCGGAAGTCGATCTCGTAGCGGTCGATGTTGAGGGTGCCGTCGGCGCGCGGGCTGGTCTGAACCAGAATGCAGCCGTCCGGGCAGGCCTGGGCGCAGGTGGAACAGCCGGTGCAGCGCTCTTCGAACCAGAGGAGGTTCGTGCGGGCGCGGACGGGCACCTCGCGCTGTTGTTCGGGGTAATTGACGGTGATGGCCGGGCGCACGACGTGCCGGAGCGTCACCAGCATCCCGCGGGCGATGCCGAGTCCGTACGCCACAACGCCTCGATTCCCCTGCGGGCCGCCATTCGAGGCGTCCCGCCACCGCGCGCGAGCATACCCGAGGCCCGCCGCGCGCGATACCCGCGTGAATCCGGGGCGGGGTCGGGATGTCTTGTGAAATCTGGCACGATTGAAGACAAACTGGGCCGTGACGGCCCCGAGAGATCTTTAGCACTCTCATCTAGAGAGTGCTAATATCGGACAGCGGCTCGGGCAAGCCGCCTGACATTGGCGCCCGCCTGAGACCGCTCCAGCAAGGCTGTTTCAGCAAGGGGGGATCGATGTCTATCGGCACCATCCTGGAGCAGCATCCGGCCCCGGCTTCGGTCGGCGCGCTGCGGCTGTTGCCCCACCACCAGGTTCACCAGCACTACCGCAACCTGTTATCGCTTTCGCCTGCCGATCTAGTTGCCCGCGCACGTCAGGATTTGCTCGCCGAGATACGGCTACCGGATGAACAGCGCCGAGAGGTTGTGTACCGACGGCTGAGTGCGTGGCTCGATATCGACGGAGAGGACGCGCGCATCCTCGCTCGCGCGTACGACCGCGCCGCTACTGACCTGCCTGAAGAGTTGCAGCGGTGCCGGCTTGAGGCGGAACAGGACGCGATCTTCAACGGCCTGAGTTTCACCGACTTCCAGCGGCTGGCGCGGCTGGTGCCGTGGCTTCACGCCGAGCAAGGGCTGGCGATTATGGCTGAGGCGGTCGAAGCCGGCTGGTCGACCGCGGCGTAGCCCTTCGAAGGGAGAACACTGTGGACTCCATCGTGCGGACTGAGCCGCTCTTCGAGACGCTTCGGCGTCCCGGCGCACTTGACGCCCCACTGTTGATCGCGGCCTTCGGTGGCCCCGCGGGGCAGACGTCGGCGGCAGTCGTCGAGTACCTCGCGCAACAGTGGGACGCCCGCCCGATCGCGGACCTCGACCCCGACTCGCTGTACGACTTCACCGTAGTGCGACCGAGCGTCCTCATCGAGGACGGGGAACGCGTGATCGAATGGCCAGGCGTGCGCTTCTGGCACGCCCGGCCTGATGGCGTTGACCGCGACCTGGTGCTGGTGGAGGGGCGCGAGCCACACTTCCGTTGGCAGCAGGTGGCCCTCGCTGTCGTCGAAGTCGCGCGGGCGCTGGGCGTGGCGGAATCGATCGTCCTGAACTCGTACGCCGCGGGCGTACCGCACACGCGACGCGTTCCGGTGACAATGGCCGGGGAGGGGGGAGCGTTCGCGGCACGTGCGGGGATCGATCCGATTACGCCTCGCTACCAGGGGCCAGCGACGACGGCGATGACTCTGGGTGTCGCGTTGCGTCAGGCGGGTTTCAAGACGGCGAGCCTGAGCGCGCTCGCCCCCTTCTACCTCGCGGTCGACCCGAGTCCACACGCAGTGGCTGCGCTGATCGAGGTGATTGATCGCGGGCTCGGCACACGGACATCTCTGGAGGCGCTTGAACAGTACCGCTCTGCCGTTGACGCGCAGGCCGTGACCGCGATGCAGTCGTCACCGGGGATGGCGCAATTCGTCGCCAACCTCGAGTGGCAGCATGACGAATCTCCCGGCATGCTCAATGAGCCGGTCCTGCGCGCAGAAGATGTGGTCGCCGACGTTGAGGCGCTGCTCGCGCGAAGAGACGGCGACGCAGGCGGTTCGAACGCGGGCCCCACCAGGCAGGCACGGTAAGGCGGCGCTTCAGAACCAGACCCCTGCTGTCCAGGGGGCGCTGTCTCCGTACTCCATTTACGCGCCGTCGAGGAACCATCCGGCGTCGAGGGCGGCCTGGCAGCCGCTGCCGGCGGAGGTGACGGCCTGCCGGTAGACCGGGTCGCGCACGTCGCCGGCGGCAAAGACGCCCTCGATGTTGGTGGCGGTCGCGCCAGGGCCGGGGCCGCCGCGCGTGAGGAGGTAGCCGGCGGCGTCGGTGTCGAGGACGCCACGGAAGAGGGCCGTGTTCGGCTGGTGCCCGATGGCGATGAACACCCCGGCGACATCGAGGTCCTGGGTGGCGGCGTCAGCGGTCGAGCGCAGTCGCACACCGGTCACGCCAGCGTCATTGCCGAGGATGTCTTCGACCTCTTCGTTGAGCGCCAGCGTGATCCGTCCCTGCGCGACGCGCTGCTTCAACCGTTCCACGAGGACGGCCGTCGCCGAGAACTCCTCGCGACGGTGGACCAGCGTGACACCGCTGGCGATGTTCGAGAGGTCGATGGCGTCCTGCACCGCGGTGTCGCCGCCACCGATGACGGCGACCGGCTGCCCCTTGAAGAAGTAGCCGTCGCACGTCGCGCAGGTGGAGACGCCGCGGCCGAGGAACCGCTGTTCCGCCGGCAGGCCGAGGTATTTCGGCGATGCACCGGTGGCGATGATCAGCGCGTCGCAGGTGTATTCACCTTCCGCGCCGGTGAGGCGGAATGGGCGCTTGGTCAGGTTGATGGAGGCGATTTCGTCGAACAGGATCTCCGCGCCGAAGCGGACGGCCTGCGCCTCGAATCGATCCATTAGATCGACGCCCAGCACCGCGGCGTGTTCGGCCGGCCAGTTTTCGACGGCTGACGTGGTGACGAGCTGGCCGCCCTTCTGGACGCCCGTGAGGAGCAGCGGCTGGTGTCCGCCGCGTGCCGCGTACAGTGCGGCGGTGTACCCGGCGGGGCCGGAGCCGAGGACGATCACCGGCGCGTGACGCGCAGTCATCGCTGCCTACCCGCCCAGCACGCGACGGCCCTTGGCCAGCGCCTGAGGCGTGTCGAGGTCGAGCGCGACGCTAGGCTCGTCCGGCATCGGCAGGCGGAGCGGGGGGTGGCGCTGGAGGATGGCGCGCAGGCCCTCGCCCTCTTCGTCGGCGTGTGCCAATTCTTCGAGCAGATCGCCGTCGAGGACGACCGGGTGGCCACCGTGTTCGCGTCCCGCGGCGTCGAGGTAGGTGGGTTGGACTGCCTCGATCCGCGCGCCTTCCGCAACGCGGGTACGAAAGACTTCCACCAGCCGGTCGATGACACGGGCAGGTGCAGGCTGGTCGACGTTCTGGACGACGACGACGGACGGCCTCGGCCGGCCGGGGGCGAGGAGCGCGGCGGCACCTTTCGCGAGCGAGGTGGCGCGGCCCTGTGGCCAGCGCTGGTTGAAGACGAGGTAGCGCCCCCCCTCGCCGAGCGTGCGACGGACCGCCTCGGCGCGGCTCCCGGTCACGATCACGATCTCCTCGACGCAGGAGGCGAGGAGTTGGTCCCGTTCCCACTCTATGAGCGTGCGGTCGCCCCAGCGGACGAGCGGCTTCGGCTCGCCCATCCTCGATGACGCGCCGGCGGCGAGGAGGATGGCGGCGACGGTCACGTGTGTGCCACCTGCTTTGCGCGCCAGGCGGCGACGGCCTGGCGTACCGCGGAGGCGGCGAGGACGGAGCAGTGCACTTTGCTGGCGGGCAGCCCGTCGACGGCGGTGGCATAGTCGTCGCGCGTGAGCGATTCCGCCTCCTCCAGTGTGCGGCCCGTCACCATCTCGGTCGCCGCGGACGAGGTGGCGATCGAGGCGGGGCAGCCGGAGGAGAGGAATGAGGCGGCGGCAACGCGCCCATCGGCGAAGCGCAGGAAGATCCGGAGCGAGTCGCCGCAGACGGGATTCGTCACGAACGCCTCAGCGTCCGCGTCCGGCATCGCGCCCGCGTTCCGCGGCCGCTCGAAGTGGTCGATGAGGGTGGCGCTGTATTGCTCAGGCGAGAGACGTTCGGCCATGTACTAATTGTCGCACGGGCGTGGTGAGTCATGCCGTGTTAGCCGAGGACGGGCCGGAGACAGCGCAGGCCGTCGAGCGGCGCGCCCTTCGCCAGTGCCAACACGCGGATGCGGCCGAGGCCTTCCGGCTCACACAGCACCTCGGCGGCGCGACGGTCGGCGGCGAACCGCTGGGCGTCGACCGCCGCGCGCCGCGAGGCCGCGCGCAGGGCTTCGCCGAGGCCGAGCGCCATCAGCGCCTCCGCCTGCGAGACGAGCGGCGCCTCCTCGAAGCCCTCCGCGGCGGCGGCCAACGAGGTGAAGTCGACGTGGACGGTGAGGTCGAGGCGGCCGGGCTCGGCGAGCGGGTCGGGCTGCGGGGAGTGGCGGCGGAACGCCATCAGCGTGCCCTGGCGCCGCCACGAGGCGTAGAGGTCGCGCGCCGGGTAGCCGTAGTCGATCGAGAGCAGATATCCGCGCTCCATCTTTGAGGCGATCGCGCGCATCGCCTCGGACGCGGCGAGTCCCACCTCAGCGAGCGCGCCGTCGCCGGGTGGGAGTCCGAGCCGCGCGAAGTACGCCTCGATGGCTGGTGTGGAGAGGGGGCCGTCGACGAGGCACAGCGCACCGTCCTCGTGTGTGACGTAGCGCTCGATGAACGTCTCGCCATCGCGGCGTACGAGGTGGACGGGGAGCGCGTCAAAGAATTCGTTGCTGATGACGACACCGGTGACGCGCTCTGGCCGCGCGAGCCAGTCCGCCGTCAGCGTGTGCTCGGCCTCGAACCCCGCCCCCGTGAGGTGCGCTCGTTGGTCGGCCAGGCGGTTCGGATGGCCGTCCAGCATCACGGGGCGTACGGCGGCGAAGCAGTGCGGCGCGCGCGCGCGGAGCCACGTCAGGATCGCGCGCATGAACGCGCCACTGCCGCACCCCACTTCGATGAGCGCGAATGAGGAGGGTCCGCCGAGCCGTTGCCAGCATTCGAGGACCTGGCGGGCCCAGAGGTAGCCGAAGATCGGGTGGACCTCCGGGCTGGTCTCATAGTCGCCGTCGCGGCCCCAGGTCAGGCCCGCGCGGCTGTAGTAGCCATGCTCCGGATGGCCGAGCGCCTGCGCCATGAATTCGGCGAAGGTGATCCGCCCGCCGGCCGCCTCGATCCGCTCGATGAGCAGTGGCAGTAGTGGCGTCTGGGTCGCCAGCGCGAACTCGTCCGCGAGCGCGAAATCGTCGGCCTCGGTGTTGGTGTCGGGGGAGGCGGTCATGCTTCGATCGTAGCCCGCACGGCCTCGCGGTCGTTCATAGAGCGTTGAGGACGGTGAGCCGGTTCGAGGTGATGTGGTCGACGCCCCACGCCTCGAGTTCCAGGGCGCGAGCGGTGTCGTCCACGGTCCAGACGCCGACATCGCCCGCGCGCAAGCGGAGCGCCTCCACCTCGTCCGGGGTGTGGAGCAGCGTGTGGCGGATGACGACTGACACCGGTTCGATCGCCCCGGCGTCGCGTCCGGTGAGGTAGGCGCGCAGCTGGCGTTCGTCCCGGATCGAGTAGGCGACGTCGAGGTCGGGCAGCCACGCGCGGACGCGATCAGCGAGGCGCCAGTCCTCACAGGTCACGCGGAGCCGTGAGCGGTCGAGCAGGCTGAGCGTGCGGGCAAGGTCGGGTGCGGGGTCTCCCGCCCAGGCTCGCAGGTCGAGCACCAGTGCGGCGTCCTCGACCACCTCCAGTAGCGCCTCGAGCGGGACGGGGAGCAGACGCGTGAAGCCGTGCCGGCTGATGCCGAGGCGCAGCGTGCCTAGCGGCCGTTCATGGTGGGCGACCAACTGGCCGCTGACCGACCAGAGGTCGGCTTCGATGGCGTCGACGGCGGGGTGGCGGCTGAGCGGGAGGACGGCGCGGTCGTTCCCCGCGCGGTGCAGGATGCGCTGGACGGGCATGGGAGGCCTGCCGTCAGTGGCTAGCGGGGGTGGGCGGCGCCGAGCGCCTGGACGAAGACGGAGCGCGGGCGGGCGTGGTCGAGTTCGATGAGGAAGATGCTCTGCCACTGGCCGATGTGGGCCGCCCCGTTGTGGACGGGCACGGTCTCGGACGCCCCCAGGAACAGTTGCTGGCAGTGGGCGTGGCCGTTGGCGCATTCGCGGTCGGTCATGTGGACGGTGCGGATCGAGAAGTCGTTGTGCTCGTAGTAGTCGCCAGCGGGGACGATACGGGAGAGGACGCGCGCCATGTCGTTCAGCAGCAGCGGCTCGTGCTCGTTGATGACGATCGCGGCCGTCGTGTGGTTGGAGACGATGGCGACCTGTCCGAAGGCGACGCCGGAGCGGGCGACCACGTTCTGCACGTCCGCGGTGATGTCGATGAACTCGAGGGCGTGCGAGGTGTGGTACTCGAGCGTCTCGGCGTAGGCGACGAATTGAGAGGCGGGGACTTGCGCCGCGTGGAGCGGGCGCGTGTCCGGACGCGGAATGCTCTCGACCATGCGGCCTCCGCCTGTCCCCGGGCTGCGCGGGTGGGCGCCAGCCGTTGGAGCGTTCGGTCGAGGGTATCAGCGGGCGCGAGCCGGACGCCACTGGTGGCGCCTCCGTTGGCCTAGCGCGGACCGTCGCCGCGGTGGCGACGGAGGGAACGGACGGCCTCGGTCACCGTCTGGATGTCCCGGGCGCCAGCCCGGAACCGGACGTACTCTTCCAGGTCGCGCAGGGCGGAATCCACCTCGCCCAACCGTTCGCGGAGCATCCCGCGGTCGCGGATCTCGTCCAGGTCCCAGGGGAACATGGCGATGAGGAGGTCGATGACGCGCGCGGCGCGGTCCTCGTCACCGCGCTGGAGGTAGCCCGCCTTCAGGTTGTGGAGCAGACGCTGGATCACCTGCCGGGGCGAGAGCGAGGCGAGGTAGTGCTCTTTGAACGGCACTCGCGCGCCGAAGATGTTGCGCAGCAGCACCTGGCAGTCCCGAGGCGTGAGCAGGCGTCCGAAGTTGAAGACATCGATCAAGAGCGTGTCGGTCTCGTCCGTGACACCGGCCGGGGTGTACCGGCAGATGACGTGGCCGGGCAACCCTACCGGGCGCACGTCCAGCCCCACGCGCTGGCAGACTTCGGCATACAGGATCGCGAGTGTGATCGGGATGCCGAGGCGTTCCGACAGCACTTCGTTCAGGTAGAGGTTCCTCGGGTCGTCGTAAAACTCGCTGTTCCCGCGGAAGCCGAGTTCCCGGTAGAGGTAGCGATTGATCCCGCGAACGACGAAGGTGGGTGTCTGTCGTTCCGGGTCGCGTCCCAGCTGGTGCGCCAGCGTGTCCGCCATGTCTTGCAGGCGGCGATCGTATGCGTCCAGGTCGAGGCTGGGGTATTCGGACTGTGCGATGACGAGGGCGGCACGGGCGAGGGGGACATCTTCGGCGGGGCCGCTGACGGCTTCACGGAACCGCGCGCGCGTCTCCTCGAATGTGGTCACCGCTTCACCCGCGAGCGCGCGGGGGTGAACCCCTCGAACGAGACGATCTTCGCCGCGAGGATGGCGAGGAGCAGGACGATGCCGAGTGTCAGCTCCCACGGGTAGCCCATCGCGTAGGTGATGAACGGCATCGAGTTCAGCCCAACGAGGCCCGCGAACCGCTTCCGCCGCGTCACGAGGAACAACACGGATGTGAGCAGCACCGCGTACAGCGTGGCCAGCGGCGCGAAGGCCAACCACACCCCCACGGTCGTCGCGGTGCCGTTGCCGCCCTTGAACCGCAGGAAGACCGAGTAATCGTGTCCGACGACGGCCGCGAGCCCGGTGAAGATCGCGAGCGTGTGGCTGTCGCTGACCCAGTACGACAATCCGACGGCGGCGGTGCCCTTACCGATATCGCCGGCGGCGGCGATCAGGGCGGGGGTGAGGCCGATGTTGTCCCACACGTTCATGACGCCGGGGTTGCCATCGCCGATGTGGTGAATGTCCCGGCCGCCGGTCCAGATGAAGGCGACGATGTACGACGCCGGGATCGAACCGAGCAGATAAGCGGTGGCAAGGATCATCGTGATGGTCACGCCGGCCTCCGAGAACGCAGAGGCATGATACCGCGCCCCTCGTTGGACGCGCCTCGTACCCGGCACCGCGCGGGCACGAGGCGATCCGCGTAAGGACTACTGGACGGTGATCGACGCCTTCATGTCCGGGTGGATGGTGCAGGCGTATGTGAATGTCCCGGTTTTGCTGGCGGTGAATTTGAACGTCCCACCGTTTGGTGTGAGCGGCTGAGAGTCAAAGGTGCTGCCATCGTCGGAGGTTGTGGTGTGCGCGAACGCGTCCTCGTTCACGAAGGTGACCGTGGTGCCGGCTTTTACCACGAGGGTGGGCAACTTGCCGCCGCTGATGGGCGCGCGCACGGCGCCGTCAGCTCCGGGTGTCGAGAGGGCGGGGGCCGCCTTCGTCACGGCAGTCGCGGCGGCGGGCGTCGCTGTGGTGGTCGAGGCCGCGGCGGTCGCGGTCGCCGTCGTGGCGGTAGAGGCTTTCGCTGGCGTGGCCTCGGTCTTCTCGTCGCCGCCAGAGCAGGCGACGCCCAGCAGGCTGACGGCGGCCAGCGATGTCACGGCGGCCCAACGGAATGAATGCATGTCAGTCTCCCTCTGAAGCCGCGCCACCGGCGCGGACTATTCAGAGGGCGTCCGGTTGGCCGCACCCGTCGCCGGGTACCGACCGCCCTCGCGACGCCGTACTCCGGCGTCGAGGCGGTGAGCGTACTCGCGGGCGTGCCGCTTTCGCTATGCCTCGCTACAGCTCGGTGATCGGGCGGCGTCCCGAGAAGCCGGAGGTGCGCGGGTGCCACCAGTCGATGTCGTCCTCGCCCGCTCGCCAGCACCAATAGGCGAGGACGCCGTGGATGGTCGTCGGGAAGTCGATCAGCCCCTCGTCAATGCCTTTGATTTCGGCGCCCGCGCCGGTGATCGCGGCGATGTGGCGCTGTGCCTCTTCACCCAGACGGCGCTGTTCCCGGTTGAGATCGCGGATGCGGCGTTCGCCCACCACTCCGTTATTCAGGTGGCGGCGGTTGAGCGCGTTCAATTCGTCCTTGACGGCGCGCAGGGCCACCTGCGTGCGCTGGAGGTCGAGCACCGTGTGGCGGATCAGGCGGAGCGCCGTCCGTGCTTCCTCAAGCGTGAAGTTGCCCGCGGGCATCCAGCACTATTCCGGCCGGGCGCTGCCGAACGCGTCGTCGGGGGTGTGGTAAATGTCTCCATTCACCACATCTGAGGGAGTGCCCCAGGCGCCGTGCGACCACATTCCCTGGGGGTCGAGGCCGAGAGCGCCTGTCGCGGCGCGCTCCACGGACTGACGAAGCGCCGCGAGGTCACCGCCGAACGCGGCCACGCCGAGGTTGACGCCGAAGGCGGCGAGCGGGGAGGGGATGTGTAGCCACGACCACGGTGCATCATTCACGCGGAGTGCGGCGACGATGCCGGGGACGAGATCCTGCGGGCGCACGGTGACATGGCGGATATCGATGTCCATGGGGTCCAGCCCGGCCTCCTGGCGGCGGCGGGCATCCAGCACAATGCGACCGAGGACGGCGCCGAGGGCAGCGCCGATGAAGACGAAGAGTGCGGTACGCAGACGACCGAGCATCGGCGGGCTCCTTGGGTTGACAGGTCGACGGTACGCAGGGCGATTGGAGGGGGTCAAACTGGGACGGTACGCAGAAAGTAATGTTGAGATGTATTGACACGTTCTCTATTCGATGCCAGACTGCCCCCATCGAGCCGCCTTCGGGCGGAGGAGCGAGGTCTGATGGACGACGCACTCGATCCCCGCTCGCTGGTCGTTGAGGCGATCGGGGCGTTCACGCTGATCTTCGCCAGCACGGGTGCCGTAATGGTCGCGGCCGGTAAAACGAATATCGGGCTACTTGAGATCGCCTTTGCCCACGGGCTGGCGATTGCGTTGATGGTCTCCGCCCTGGGCGCGATCTCCGGCGGGCATTTCAACCCCGCCGTCACCGTGGCCATGTGGGTGACGCGACGCATCGGCACGATCGCCGGCGCGGGCTACGTCGTCGCCCAACTCACTGGTGCAGTCCTTGCCTCGCTGGCGCTCCGCGTGTTGTTCCCTGAAGGGCTCCGCGAGGAGGCCCAAATGGGCGCTGCGTTGCTGGGCCCTGGTATCGACTTTGCCCGAGGGGTGGGCATTGAGGCCATCCTGACGTTCTTCCTGGTGATCGTGATCTTTGGCACCGCGGTGGACTCGCGGGCCCCGAAACTCGGTGGCATTGCCATCGGTCTGACGATCACCATGGACATTCTGATCGGTGGCCCGCTCACAGGCGCGGCGATGAACCCGGCACGCGCGTTTGGCCCGGCGGTGGTTGCCGGCGTCTGGGATGACCATGTGGTGTGGTGGATCGGGCCGATCATCGGCGCTGTCGCCGCGGGCCTGCTCTACCACTACGTCCTCATCGAGGAGGAAGCCTGACCCCACGCGAGCGCGGCGCACGACCGCGCGACCTCCATCTGACACCCGCATCTGTCGCAACTATTACCCCCGCCGCACGGCAGATGTTGGTGAGAGGGCGGCCCGCAAGGGCCGCCCTCGAACTTTGTCCGAGGAGGTGTCGCTACCGCAGGCCGGTGCTGCCGTGTCCGCCGTCGCCGCGTGCCGTGTTGTCGAGAGCCTCGACCTCCACCCACTCGGTGGGCACGAGGCGTGCTACGACCAGCTGGGCGATGCGGTCGCCGTCGTGGACCTCGAACGGGCCGCAGCCAGGCAGGCAGTACATGGTCACGAACAGTTCGCCGCGGTAGTCGGCGTCGATGGTGCCGAAAACGGAGAGGACCCCCCGAGCGGCGAGTCCGGAGCGCGGGCGCGATTGCACGTCGAACCCTTCCGGAGCGGCGATGGCGATGCCGGTGGGCACCTTGACCGGCTGTTCGCCGATGGTGAGCGGGGCGTCCAGGCAGGCGTGGAGGTCGTAGCCGGAGGCGGCGGCCGTCTGCCGAGCGGGGACGCGCGCGGTGGGGCGGAGGCGCCGGACGCGGAGGGTGGTGTTGTTCATGCGCGGGTCATGCGGGCTTGGCATGCGCCCGCATGAAGCGCACCAGGACGCCAGCCGTGCGGTCCGGGATCTGGGCCGGTGGGAAGTGGCCGACGCCGGTGAAGACGTGCAGGTGCCGGCGCTCCGGCGCGAGTTCGAGGTAGCCACGCAGTGGATCCGCGGGCGGGACGACGTCGTCCGCGTCGCCGAGCATGACCAGCGTGTGGACGGGGATTTGCACGGCACAGCCCTCCAGCCCGGGCCACGGCGACTCCTGGCCGCGAGCACGCTCCGGTGGGTTATTCAGGATGTCCCGCCAGAGGGCGGCACGCTGCGCGTCGTCGAGGCCCATGTGCTGCTGTGTCCAGGCCTCGGGCGGGGCGCTGTCACCCGGCCGGGACGCCGTCGGGCGTGCGGCGCGGGTGGCGCGTTGCTCCGGTGTGAGGCCGGGGCGCGAAGGGTCGGGGCCAGCGATGAGCGCGAGGGCGCGTACACGCTCCGCGTGGTCACGCACGTAGTAGCGGGAGACGAGCGTGCCGAGGGAGTGGCCGACCAACGTGAACCTTCGCAGGCCAAGTATGTCTACAGCGGCGGCGAGGTCACGCGCATACGAGGCGGGAGCGTAATCGGCCTCGGAGGCGCCGCGGTCGGACGCGCCAGCGCCGCGCATCGAGATGGCGTACGAGTGGACTCCGGCTTCCGCGAGGTGGCGTTGGACGGTGGCCCACTGGCGGTGGGACGAGGAGGCGCCGTGGACGAGGACGGCAATGTCGTCGCCGCTCCCGGCCTCGTCGTAATCGAGTTTTACAGGACCGGCCTGGACCAGCGGCATGCGGGCTCCCTCACGCGTGGCGCATCATACGGCGCGCGCCTCGTCGTCCCGCAAACAGAAGACCCCGCACAAGGCGGGGCCATTCCGAGGTGCGCGCGGCGATTACGCGGTGGTCGCGGCGGCGCGCTGCAGGCCCTTCCCCTTCTTCGGAGTGAGGATCTCCAGCGGGTAGACCTTCTTCTTCAGCATCTCGCGCGGCGGGTCGATGTAGATCGCGGCCCAGCCGCAGGCCTGCTCGCAGAGCCGGCAGCCGACGCACTTTTTATCGTCCACGGTCGCGATGCCGTAGTAGTCATGGTTGTTCGGGGAGTCCTGCAGCGACAGTGCCTCGAACGGGCAGATGTTAATGCAGAGCTCGCAGCCGGAGCCGATGCAGTTTTCCTCGATGACCTTGGAGAGCGGCAGTTCGCGGCGGGGGAAGGTGCGGCAGAGGTCGCCGATCTCGTCGAGGATCGCTTCGGGCGGGCAGACCGCGCCGCAGGCTCCGCAGTTGATGCAGAGTTCCTCGTCGATGATGTGGATCTCGTTGCGCCGGCCGGAGATCGCCTCCACCGGGCACTTCTTCACACAGGCCGTGCAGCCGATGCAGGTCTCGATAATCGTGTACGCCAAGACGGTGCCTCTCGGTCGTCCGTGAAGTCCAAGGCCACCTTACCAACGGCCCGCCGCGCCAGCAACCAGATTCGCGAGGGCTGGTGCGCCGTTTCGGCGACCCGCAGGCGGTGGGCGGTCAGGCGGCGAGACGGCTGGCAATCGAGTTGACCTCGTACGGAGGCGGGATCAGGTCCACGCGCAGGGCCTCGGCGGCGGGGACGGCCTCAGCAGGGGCCAGCAGCAGGATGCGACTGCCTGGGGCCGCCCGGCGCAGGGCGCGGGCATAGCCGGGCACGGCGGCGTCCGGCCCCCCGGCCACGATGAGGTTGTAGTAGACGCGGTCCAGCCAGTCGAGCGCCTCAGAGGCGGAGACTCCAGCGTCCACGTTGTAATCGAATTCCTCCAGCAGGTAAGCCGCCGCCCGCGCCGCACGAGGCTCTGAGACGATGAGGAGCGCCGAGCCACGTCGCGCCAAGCCGCGCACCGCGCGACGACGCTGCATGTCACCTTCCATCTCGTCCTCCGCGCCGGCCGCTGCCACGGCCTCTAACGACTATCGGCAGGTGTGGCGTTTCGCGTAGCTCTTCGGTGGTGACATGGTGGTGACATATCGACAAGGAGCCGCCTCCACCGGAGTACGATGGAGTCAGTGGAGGGTGGTCCATGGGCGGCATCCAGGTCGGGGCGCACGTTTCCTCCTCGGGCGGTTTGTTCAATGCAATCGACCGCGCCATCGCCATCGAGGCCGAGGCGTGCCAGATCTTCGTGAGCGCGCCGCAGACCTGGCGTCCGACGAAGCATACGGAGGCTGCGCTGGCGCAGTTCCGCGCGCGTCGGGCGGAGACGGGCTTCGGCCAAGTCTGGATCCACAACATCTACCTCGCTAACCTCGCGTCCGAGGATCCGCTGATGGTGGAAAAATCCATCGCTAGCGTCGTGAATGCGATGAGCGTTGGCGCGGCGGCGGGGGCGGACGGCGTGGTGCTGCACACCGGCTCGCACAAGGGGCTGGGGCTGGAGGCGGTCCTCGACCGGGTGGTGGACTCGCTCCGTCGGATCCTAGAGGCGTCGCCGGCGGGACCCACGCTCGCGCTGGAGACGATGGCCGGGCAAGGCGGGACGATCGGGACGAAGTTCTCCGACCTGGGAACGCTGCTGCATGCCGTGGACTCGCCCCGGCTCGCGACGTGCCTGGACACCTGCCACTCGTTCGCCGCGGGGTATGACATCCGCACCCGCGAGGGGCTGGAGATCGCGCTGACCGAGTACGACCGCGAGATCGGCCTCGACCGCCTCGCCGTCGTCCACGCCAATGACTCGAAGACGCCGCTGGGCGGTTTCCGCGACCGCCACGAGAACATCGGTGACGGCCACCTCGGCATCGAGGGGTTCGAGGTGCTGATGGCGCATCCGGCCTTCCAGGGCAAGGCGTTCTTGCTGGAGGTCCCCGGCTACCCGACGGAGAAGCATCCGAAGGGTGATGGCCCTGATCTGGAGAACGTGCGGCGTCTGAAGGCGATCCGCGATGGGGTGCCCGTCGCGCGGTAGGCGCGGGTTAGCGGTTCACCTGGCGCGGGGCGCCGGCCATCGTCAGAAACTCGTCCTCCCAGTGGAGGATTTCCCGCACGAGGAACTCGGAGACGGCGCCTTCCTGCGTCGGAATCTCCGGGTCGGCCTCGAAAATCGCCATCAGACGCTTCGCCATCTCGTCGTGTGACATCCGCTGGTCGCCGGTCTCGTCTCGGACTTTCTGCTCGGCTTCCATGACGATGTCACAGAGTTCGGACGGGACGAAGGATTCGAGTTCGGCGCTGATCATCTCAGCGATCCAGTCGGCGCCTTCGCTGGCAAGTTTCGGATCAATCGGCATCGGTGCTCTCCTCGGCTCTCGCAGAGCGTCCGCGTCGTACGTCCGCAGGCTACGACGCGGACGAGGGTTCGCGCGAGAGGGCGTCCGCGGCGTCGAGCATGATCCTCATATGCTCAAGCTATGTGCGCGGGGGGTTCACGACCGTTGTAGCCGCCCCCGGTCCCATTGGGACTAATGCAGCACCTGCTCCGCGATCAGCACCGCCGTCTCGTCCTCCGAGAGTCCGAGGATGTCCGTGGCGATCTCCATGGTGTGCTCGCCGAGGAGCGGCGCGGCGCGGCGGAGTTCGACGGGTGTCACGGAGAGGCGTACGGGCGGGCCGTCGTAGGCGCGCACCCCGGCCTCGGGGTGGTCGAGGTAGGTGTAGTAGCCGCGTGCCTCCAGATGCGGGTCGGCGAGGATCTCGGAGGCGCGCAGGACGAGCCCGGCCGGGACGCCGGCCGCCTGTAGCGCGGTGAGCGCCGTGGGGCCGTGCTGCTCGGCCGCCCACGCCGTCACCAGGGCATCCAGCGCGTCTTCGTTTGCCTTGCGGGCAGCGAGGGAGGTGAAGCGCGGGTCGGTGGCCCACTCCGCGTGGCTCATCGCGCGTGCGGCCGCCTGCCACTGGGACTCATCGAGGCAGGCCAGCACCAGCCAGCGGTCGGCGCGGTCGCCGGCCTCGGACGTGCGGTAGGCCCCGTGCGGTGCGGCGTAAGGTACGCGGTTGCCCTGACGGGGGTAGCCCGAGCCGTTCGCTTCCGCGAAGACGGGGGTGGAGAGCGCAGCAAGGGAGGACTCCAGTTGCGACATGTCGATCAGTTGCCCCTGGCCGGTCTTTCGCTGGTGGCGTACGGCGGCAAGCAGCGCGATGACGCCGTGCATCGGGTTCACCACGTAGTCCGGATAGTTCGTGCCCACGCCAATGGGCGGTGCGCCCTCGAACCCGGCCAGGCCATTCACGCCGCAGACCGCGGAAAGCACGGCGCCGAAGCCGACGAACTCGGCGTGCGGGCCGGTGAGGCCCTGCATCGGCTGGTACATCGCGACGATGTTGGGGTTCACCGCGTGCACGGTCTCCCAGGTCATCCCGATCTGGCGCACAGCACGCAGCGTCATGTTCGTCATCATGACGTCGGCCCAGCGGACGAGGTCGAGACCGAGTTCGTGGCCGCGCTCGGTGGTGAGGTCGATGGTGATCGATCGTTTTTCCGCGTTGAAGTTGTTGTAGTAGCCACCGACGTTCAGGCTGGGGTTGTCCGCCGGGCGCGGCCCCACGACCCGCAGCCCGTCCGGACGCTTCGCGGTCTCTATGCGGATGACGTCCGCCCCCATGTTCGCGAGGGCCCGCGTCGCGATCGGGCCCGCGCCGAACCAGGTGAGGTCCAGTACCTTCAACCCGTCGAGCGCGCGGCGACGACCGTTCATCGCGCACCGCCAATGACGCCCGCCGCGCGCAGCGCGGCGCGTTCTTCGTCCACCAGGCCGGTCTCCGCGAGGATCTCGTCCGTGTGCTCGCCGAGAAGCGGGGCGGGACGGCGGAGGCGAGCGGGCGTGCCCGCGAGCGCCCACGGGAAGCCGGGGTACCGCAGGTGGCCGCGTATGGGGTCATCGATCTCCCGCCACCAGCCGCGGGCGGCGAGTTGCTGGCTCGCGAGGATGTCGGCGGGGCCGTTTACCGCACCGATGAGGACGCGTAGTTCCTGGCCGCGCACGTACAGGGTCTCCTTTGGATGTCGCGCGAAGAACGCGACGACTTTGGTCTCGATCTCGGCGAGCAGATCGCGTACCTGTGGCGCGCGCGCCGGGTCGGCCATCAGGACGGTGATCTGGGCGGTGTTCATTGCGGTCGCGATGAAGGAGGCATAGGGCTCGGCGTCCAGGGGCGTGGAGCCTTCCAGTGCGCGCATGAGTTGGACGAGGCCGGGAAAGCCGGAGCCCGCGTTGCCTGTACACATGGCGTAGACATGGCCGTCTGTCGTCTCGTAAATGCCAAGGCCAGGCATCTTGAAACCGAGGGCGCCCTGGCCGCCGGTGCGCGCGCGGTCGGTGCCCAGAATGTCCGCCTGCTGCATCGCGGTTTCCTCCGCCATCAGTAGCGACTCGAACATCGAGGCCTCGACGCGCTGGCCTTCGCCGGTGGCATCGCGGTGCAGGAGGGCGGCGAGGATGCCGGCCGCCGCGTTGATCGAGGCGGTATGGTAGCCCTGATGGTCCGGCAGTTGCTCAGGCGGGCCGTCCACGAATCCGGCGAGCGTCATGACTCCGGACATCGCGTTGGCCGCGATGTCCGCGTACGCCCATTCCGCATACGGCCCGCTGATCCCCCATCCGGTCACTGAGGCGTGGATCAGGTCGGGGCGTGTTTCGCGCAGGACGTCGTCGGTCAGGCGGAGGCGCGCGGCCTCCGCGGGGGTCCATGACTCCAGCAGCACGTCAGCGGTCGCGAGGAGGCGGAGGAAGGCCGCGCGTCCGCGCTCGTCACTGAGATCGAGAGCAAGTCCGCGTTTGTTCGCATTGAGCAGGACGAAAAAGACTGACGCCTCTGCCGCAGGGGCGCCGGGCAGAGACGGCCCCCAGTGGCGTGCGGGGTCGCCCTCGACTGGTTCGACCTTCACGACATCCGCACCAAGGTCGGCGAGCAGACGGCCGGCGTAGTGACCAGCGGGATGGGTGAGGTCGAGGACGCGCAGGTCGGAGAGGGCACCAGACGCGTCTGCCTCGTGTGTCATCGTCATGCGCCACCTGCCTGTGCTGTATCCGCGAGGGCGGATAGAACGCCTGCTGGCGAGGCGTGTCAACGGTCGCGTACAGGGTGAACCTTCACGTTGACGGTAGGGTTTGTGCCTCCGTACAGTGATTGTCCACTGCAGGCCGGAGGATATCGATGGCAATGGGACGCGGCGGCCCGATGGGTCACGGCCAGCGACCGTCGATGCGCGCGGCGCTCGTGGTCTTCAAGTACCCCGTTTATCGCCAGTTGTGGATCTCTTCCGCGTTCGCCTTCATGGGAATGCAGATGCTCCAAATCGCCCGTGCGCTGCTCGCATGGGATCTGACGCACTCCTTCGGCGCCATCGGCCTCGTCTCGCTCTCGTTCGGTCTGCCGATGCTGGCGTTCTCGCTGGTCGGCGGCGCCGTGGCGGACCGCGTGGACAAGCGGAACCTCACGCTGATCACAAACACGCTGATCGGAGTGCTGGCGGCGGTGACCGCGGTGATGGTCTCTACCGGACACATGACGTTCGAAATCCTGATTATTGTCGGGTTGATGCAGGGGACGCTGTCCGCCCTCGGCATGCCCGCCCGTACGCCGCTGATGGCGGAGGTGGTCGGGCAAGAGAACATGATGAGCGCCATCGCGATGTCCAACACCGCGATGAACGGGACGCGGCTGTTCGGGCCAGCGCTCGCCGGCATCATCGCGGGAGCGTGGGGCATCGAGTGGTCGTACGCGGCGCAGGCGGTCGCCTATGTGCTGGCGACGCTGACGATGTTGACGGTGCCGTCTGGCCTGGGCGCGGCGGCCCGGGCGGAACGCGCACCTTCCAATGTCCTTAGGGAGATCGGTGGCGGGCTGCGGTACGTGGCTGGCCATCCCACGCTGCGCCTTCTGATGGGGATGATGTTCATCACGACGTTCTTCGCAATGCCGTACGTCATGCTGCTGGCGGGCTTTGTCCAGCGCGACCTTGGCCAGAACAAAGAAGCCTACGGCTGGTTGCAGTCGATTTCCGGGATCGGCGCGCTGGCGGGCTCGTTGGGCATCGCTACGGTGACGGGGTTCGACCGGAAACCGTTGTTGCAGTGGCTATCCGGGCTCGTCGGCGGTGCCGGGTTGATCCTCATGGCCGTGTTCTCCGCATGGTTTGGTTTCGCCGGCGCGATCGCGGCGACGCTGGTGCTGGGGCTGTTCCTGACTGCTTACCAGACGCTGAACAGCACGATGATCATGGACGCGTCGGAGCCGCAGTACTACGGCCGCGTGATGAGCATCAACATGCTCACCTTCAGCGCGATGCCGATCATGGCCGCCCCGTTGGGCGCGGTCGCTGACCGCATCGGTGCGTCGACTCTGTTTGTGGCCCAGGGCGGGATGGTCATCGGCTTCCTGTTGCTTGTCGCGTTGGTGAGCCCAAAGTACACCTTCAGCCGGCAGGCTCCTCGGGTGTTTGACGGTGACCAGCCGGCAGGTCAGGGCGCACGCCCGTCCGCCGCTGGCGGTGGGTACGCAGGAGTCTCCGCCCGCCGCCCGTAGGCTCTGTATTCCTTGTTATCGTGGCGGAGCAAGGAGGGGCACGATGGCCGGTTGGCGCGAGGAGTACGAGCGTCGTCGGATGTCCTTCGACGATGCGGCGGCCCTGATCCAGGGCGGCGACATCGTCTACACGCCGATCGGTGGGGACGCGCGGTCGTTCATGCCGGCCGTCCTGCAGCGGATCATGGCACTCGATTATCAGGTCGCGATCCATGCGTGCAGCCCGACGCCCGCCCAGGAGTGGTTTACCGACGCCTACGCCGCGCTGCCGTTCGACCTGCGCACGGAGATTTACGTTGGCCCGACAGGCCGCGTGGCGTTGGAGGCGAAGCGCGCCGACTTCTACTCGAACCTGTTTTCCAACCAGTTCAACGTGTGGGACCACCGTCCGCATGATCGCGAGCCGATCGATGTCTTCCTGACGCAATGCACGGCGCCGGACGCGGGCGGCTACGTGACGTTTGGCGGCCAGCCCTGGCAGAAGGGCGACTTCGCGCGGCGGGCGCGTACCTCGATTTTCGAGGTGTGGCCGTTTCTCCCGAATGTCCCAACCACCGAGCGGATGCACGTCTCCGAAGTGACGGCGTTCGTTGATACGTTGCTGACCGAAGCGCCGCCCGTCGCGGGGACCGTCCCACCACCGGAAGCCGCGACCATCATGGGCTTCGTGCGGGAGATTGTGCAGGACGGCGACACTGTGCAAATTGGCGCGGGCCGCACGGCGACGCACCTTGTCCCGCTCGGGCTCTTCGAGGGTAAGCACGACCTCGGCTGGCACTCCGAGATCACGCCGCTGGGTGTGCTGCCGCTGATGATGGCCGGTATCGTGAATTCCTCGCGAAAGTCCAATGACCGGGGCCTCCATGTCACGACGACGGTTTCGCCGCGGACGCCCGAGGAGTTTGAGTGGTTGGAACGATCCGGGAAGATCGAGACGCGCGCGGTGAAGGACGTGAACTCGATCATCGAGGTCGCGAAGCAGGAGCGGATGTGCGCGATCAACAACGCGTTCACCGTGGACCTGACGGGACAGATCTGTTCGGAGTCCCTCGGCACCACCACCTACAACGGGACGGGCGGGCAGTCCGAGTTCCACATCGGCGCGGCGCTGGCGAAAGGCGGGAAGGCGATCACCGTCCTGCCGTCTTCCACGAAAGACGGCACCATCACGCGGATCGTGCCGGCGATTACGGATGGCCAATTCGTGACGGTGCCGCGGACGTTCGCGGACTACGTGGTGACGGAGTTCGGCATCGCGCGGTTGGCCGGGAAGAGCCAGCGTCAGCGGGCTGAGGAACTGATCGCGATCGCCCACCCGGACCACCGAGGTGAGCTGCGGGCGCAGTTGCGTTCGCGGTTCTACCCCGCGCCCGACTAGCGCGTCCGCCCGCTACGCGTCTTCGGCTGCCTCCGGCGCTCCGGCTCCGATCTGCTGCGCGCCGCCCGCGAGGAGCGCCTGCAACTCGCGCCACTCGCCGGGAGACATCCCGGCGGCCTTCGCGGTGAGCGTTTCGCCGGCCAGCATGCGCCGGACTGCGTCCAGCGACTGCTGGGAGAGTTGAGCGCCCCCCTGGCGATAGTTCACGAACGCCTTGTGTGTCATCGGCACCCAGCGGGCCATGACGTCTGAGAGCGTGTCGGCGTAGACGCGGATCTCGTACTGAGCGTGCGCATCCGCGCGCAGCCGGACGAAGTGCATGAAGTTGTGTAGGTCCGTCTTCCAGTACCACTGGGTGTAGAAGTTGAGCGACAGGTTCATCCGCGCCAGTTCGCGCGCGATGCCGTCGTAGGACGGGTCGCGAGGCTGTCCGTCCGGGCCCTCGTTTAGCAGTTCGTCATAGTGGCCGTAGGCGCGTTCGGCGTCGTCGCGCAGGATGGCTTGGACGCGGCGCGCCTGCTCCGCGTCCAGCGTGTCGCCTCGGCCCTGGCGGTTCGTCGAGGACTGCGCCGCGATGTGGGCGGCGTCCGGGATATAGAACTCGTTGTCCAGGATCGAGTAGCGCGCTGAGTACTCGTTCACGTTGGCGGTGCGATGCCGGATCCACTGGCGCGCGACGAAGATCGGCAGTTTCACATGCAGTTTGATCTCGCACATCTCGAACGGGGAGGTATGCCAGTTCCGCATGAGGTAGTTGATCAACCCCTGGTCGTCACGCTGGCGTTTCGTCCCGCGGCCGTAAGAGACGCGTGCCGCCTGCACGACCGCCGCGTCGTCGCCCATGTAGTCGATGACGCGGATGAAGCCATGGTCCAGGATGGGGAGCGGTTCGTAGAGGATCTCCTCGACGGCGGTGACGGTGGCGCGGCGTGTGGGGACGCATTCGGCGCGTTGGGCGTCGATTTCGGCGCGCTGTTCCGGCGTCAGCCGGGCGGCGTCCTCAGAGGCGTGCGTGGATCCGGCCATCGGTCCCCTCCATTGTCGAGGGGCGCGGTGCGGGCGATGCGGGCGCGTTCGGCACGCCGGCAGGGGAGAGGCGCCACGCCGCACGGTCATGCAGTGCAGTGCTCCCGGCAGGATACCGAGGCGGCGGGGGAACGTCGAAGGTGCGGATGGCGCGTTAGCGGGCGGCGCGGCGGGCGATCCGTGCCAGGGCGGTCTCATTCGGATCCCAGAGACCGCAGCTGGTCTCCAGATTCTCGAGGAAGGGGCCGATGCAGTCTTTGCCCTCACGGACGATGTGATTGCAGAGCATTACATAAGGATCCAACCGAGACGAATCAATCGTCCGGCGGAGCCAGCGGCATTCGATGGCGAGGCGGTCATTATCCACGTTCCGGAGCATACCCCGGGCTTCCCATACATGCCTCGTGGTGCAGATGGAGGCGCGCGGTACGATGATCTCCAAGGGGGTTTCTCACCCTCAAGGAGCGAATGTGCCTCAGTTGCCGCCCGTGGCCGCCGCGGCATTCGTCCTCTGCCTCCTGACCGTGATCGTCGGGACGGTCGTCGTCGTGCAGGTGCGGTCTCGCCAGCGGCGGATGCGACTGGCTGAGATGGTCCGAGCCACCGCGTCCATCCCGCGCCCCACCGTTTCTACGGTGGAGCCACCACTGGCGGCGACGCTGGCCCCGCTGCGTGGGAGGGACTATGGGGCGGCGGGGAGTGAGGGCCGTTTCCAGCCCTTCGAGGAGCGCCCAGCCCGGGCGCCCGCACCGGGACGCCCCGCCCGCCGGTTGGCCGCGCACGTCGAAGGCATGTCACCGACGGCGACCCCGGCTGCCGCGGTAATTGTGGCCGACGCCGAACCCGCGCTGGTGGTTTCCCTCGTGGAGCCCGTGGAGGCTGAACCAGATCCCGCCGTAGATTCGACCCTGCCGCCCGCTGAGGAGGTGGTGTCCGCCGTTGGGGCGGAGTCATTGTTGCCCGTGTGGGATGAGGTTCCCCCAATTGCGCGGCCGGAGGCTGATGTTTCACCAGACCAGGAGGCGGCAACCGAGCCGGGGCTCGCCAGTGTCGCTCCGGCGCCTCCGGTTGCGCCCCTGGGCGGCGACGAGGTGCGAGTGGACGAGCCGGTCGAGGGCGCATCGGTGGTGCCCCCGCCCCCCCTGTCGCCTCCGGTACTCGAACCGCAGATCACGGTGTTGCCGCCTCGACTATCTGCGCCGGCGCTTCCGGCGCTTCCGGCGCTGATGACGCGCGAGATCGCCCTTGGCGATGCGGCACGGGCGCTCCGGGAGGCTCTGCCTGCCGTCCTGACGATGACCGATGGGCGGCGTCTGCGCCGTGCTGTGGCGATCGGGGCGGCGACCTCCGTCGTGGCGGTCGCCTTCGCGATCCGAAGCCGCCGCCGGTAGGACCCGGGGCCCCCGGGGGGTGGGGGATTTCACAGTTCCGCAATGCTTCGGCAATCTGCCCCGCACAACTCCCGCGCATGATCCGTTTCAGGAACAAGAGATGAACAAGATTCGTCTCTGATTCATGGGAGAGGAGGCGGACATGATCTACACCAAGGCTTGCCCGCGCTGCCAGGGAGATATCACTCGCGTCGAGGATGTCGGTGACACGTACTTCTCGTGTGTCCAGTGCGGCCACACCTTGTACCAGGCACCGGGCTTTGCGACCGGGCAGGCCGTGGACGCAAAGCGACCATGGCTGACCGCGGTCGACCGTTCGGTCGCACGGAAGCGTCGGATCGGCCGGGCACCGGCACCGGTGGGTACGGCACGCGCGGCGTAATATCGAAGCGTCAGCAGGTAGAAGGGCGGGGTCGCGCGACCCCGCCCTTTCTTTCTCGTCTGGGGGCAAACCTACCCCTGGAATCGCCGGAAGACGGCGCTCGCGTTCTGGCCTCCGAGGCCGAACGAGTTCGACATTACGACATCGATCCGCGCCTCGACCGCCACGTTGGGCGTGATGTCGAGGTCGCATTCCGGGTCAGGGAATTCGTAGTTAATGGTTGGTGGTACGAGGCCGTGATGGAGGGCGAGCACGGAGGCGACAGCCTCGATGCCGCCGGCGCCCGCCGCGAGGTGGCCGGTCATCGACTTCGTAGAGGAGATTTTTACGCGGCGGGCGTCACGGTCGCCCAAAGCGATCTTGATGGCGTGCGTCTCCGTGCGGTCGTTCAATGGCGTGCTGGTGCCGTGCGCGTTGATGTAGTCGACCTGCGAGGGCTCGATGCCGGCGTCGCGCATGGCGCGGGTCATCGCCAGGGCCTGCCCTTCTGGGTCGGGGGCGGTGTCGTCCGTGGCGTCGAACGACCAGCCGACGCCCGCCAGTTCGCCGTAGACGCGCGCGCCACGCGCGAGGGCGGCTTCTTCGGACTCGATGAGCAAGACGCCAGAGCCCTCGCCCAGGATGAAGCCGTCACGCTGGATGTCGAATGGGCGGCAGGCGTGCGCGGGGTCATCGTTGTTTTTCGAAAGCGCGCCCATCCGCCCCATGGAAGAGAGGGAGAGCGGGGTGATCATCGCTTCCGCGCCGCCGACGAGGACGGCGCGGGCGTGGCCGAGCCGGATCAGGGAGAGCGCGTGGCCGAGGGCGTCCGTACCGGAGGCGCAGGCGGTGTTAATGGTGGTGTTCGGCCCGCGGACGCCGAGTTGCCTCGCAAGGCGTGCCGCGCCCATATGCTGGCCCATACGGGTGATGATGAACGGGTCGACACCGCGCGAGCCGCGCTCCACGTAGGCCATCCACTCCGGCCCCATATTGAAGACGTCGCCGGAGGTTGCCATCACCACGCCGATGTCATCGCGGTTGGTGTCCGTGACCTCCAGTCCGCCGTCGCGCATGGCCTGGACGCCGGCGGCGTGGGCGAACTGCGCGAAGCGCCCGGTGCGGCGCGCGACCTTCCGCTCAAGGTATGGCTCGATGTCGAACCCTTTGACCTCGCCAGCGATCTGGACAAGGTCGGCGGCGGCATCCCACTGGGTGACGCGCCCGATGCCGTTGCGACCGGTGCGCAGCCCCTCCCAGTATTCCTCGATATCGTTGCCGATCGGCGTGACGGCGCCCATCCCGGTGATCAGGGCGCGGTGGATCGTGCGCGTGGCCGGCATACAAATGTCCTCCCGAAGTCGCCTGGACGCTTCAATGCTACGCGCGCTGGGCTGTCGAAGCGACGGATTGGATCCCCCCTAAGGTTGGCGACGCGTGGCAGAATACCCGCGGTCGCGCCGACCCCTCGGCGCGCGGGAGGGGTACCTGATGCCGTTACCACTGGAGGGCTACCGGATACTTGACCTATCTGTCTGGCAGCAGGGGACCTACGCGACCACGATGCTGGCTGACATGGGCGCGGACGTCATCAAGATCGAATCTCACGCCAACCCTGATCCTGGCCGTGGCCTGCAGCAGGGCGGTCCTCGCAATGCCTACTTCAACACGCTCAACCGCGGGAAGCGTTCCATCCTGCTGGACATGAAGAACCGGGCGGGGATGGAGGTGTTCTGGCGGCTGATGAAGACCGCCGACGTATTCCACAACAACATGCGAGGCGGCGTGATGGAGCGGTTGGGCGTCACGTTCGAGACAATCCAGCAACACAACCCTCGCTGCATCTTCTCCAACGCAACGGGCTGGGGGCACCTGGGCCCGGAGCGCCACCGGGGCGCGATGGACACACTGGCGCAGGCGCGTGGCGGGTTCATGTCCGTCACGGGGGAGGGCGAGGACGGTCCCCCGACGCCCGCCGGATTCCCGCAGGCCGACCATGTCGGCGCGGTTGTCTCCGGGTATTCGATCGTCCTGGCGCTGCTGCACCGCGAACGGACGGGTGAGGTGCAGGAGGTGAACACCTCGCTGTATGGATCGCAGATGCTGATTCAGTCGTACAACATCACGCATGCAATGTGGAGCGGTCAGCTGATCGGGCGGCGAAAGCACAACGAACGGCCACCCACCTGGAACCATTTCCAGGCAGGCGACGGCAAGTGGTTCATGATCGGCTTTCTGCCGGCGGACAAATGGTGGCCACAATTCTGCGACGTGCTGGGCTCCGAGGAGTTAAAGCACGACCCCTACCGGACAGCCGCCCAGCGCCTCGATCGGCTCGCTGAGGTGACAGCGAAGATGGACGCGATCTTCCAGACGAAAACGCGTGACGAGTGGATTGCGGCGTTTCACGCACAAGATCTGCTGGTGCAGCCGGTGATGGACTACCTCGAAATCGGCAAGGATCCGCAGGCGTGGGCGAACGGTTATCTCGTCGAGGTGCCGGACGAGACGGGCAAGCCGTGGCCCATGGTGGGTTCTCCCGTCCACCTTTCGAAGACCCCGGCCCGCATCGAAAAGCAGGCACCTGAGTTCGGCCAGCACACCGAGGAGGTGTTGCTGGAGTCCGGGTTCACCTGGGACGAGGTCGAGGCCTACCGCACGCAGGGCGCGTTCGGCGAGTCGCGGTAGGCCAAGTGTCAGATGAGGCCCAGCGTAGAGGCTACAGACCGCCGAGGCTCTGGAGGAACTCGCGGATGTTGAGGGCGAGGGCGGCGGGCTGATCCGTGGGGACCGGGTGGCCAGCGTCCTCGATGAGGGAGACGCGCGAGCCGGCGATGCGGCGGTGGAGGCGCTGGATCGCCTCCGGCGTCAGCATGTCGGTCTCGGAGCCGCGCACGATCATCGTGGGGCACTGGATGCGGTCGGCGGAGTCCCAGAGGTCGGCGAGGCGTCGCTGGCCGGGGTCCGGCTCCGGCGGCCGCACGGTAGCGTCCCGGAACACCGGGTCGAAGTCCCAGACGAACACGCCGTCCTCGTTCACGATGAAGGAGGCGCGCACGCGGCGCTCCAGCTGCTCTGTGTTCGCGTACGGGAAGAATTCCCGGAACGCGGCGACGGCCTCGTCGAGGCTCCCGAAGGAGTCGCCGACGGCGAGCAGGCGGCGCAGTTGTTCCACGCCGGAACGCAGGACCTCGGGCGCCGACTCGATAACAACGAGGGCGGTGACGGTCTCGGGGTGTTCGGCCGCGTAGCAGATGGCGTTGGCGCCGCCCATCGAGTGGCCGACGAGGGTGACCGAGCGCAGGTTTAGCGTCTCGATCAGTGAGGCGAGATCCTCGACCTGGGTCGCACGGGTGTAGTCGCGGTCAGCGGCACGGGCGGAGGAACCGTAGCCTCGCTGGTCGACGGCGATGACGCGGTACTCGCGGGCTAGATCGGCAGCGACATCGGCCCAGGCCTCGGCCGTCTCCGCGTAGCCGTGCAGGAGCAGGAGGGCGTGGCGGCTGCGGGGGTCGCCCCACTCGCGGACGTGGAAGCGGACGCCGTTGGACTCGATCATCTCGTCACGCGGACGTGTATTGGTTGCCATGAGGATCCTCCGGGTAGGTGCGTCATCGATGGCGCATGGGATGTCGATCGGCGCGCGCCGGCTTGCGGGCTGCGACGGGCGTCTGGAAGTTCGAATGTACGGCGGGGTATCGCTACGGCGTTGAAAATATCACAAAACGTATGACACTGAATTTGGAACCCCGTCGGGCGACCTTAAAGGGCGGCGGTGATGTCGTTCGCGATGGGGAGGCCGTCCTGGAGCGCCAGCCAGTTCTTGCCTCGGTCGTGCGAAGCCCATAGCTGCGTCCCAGCGGCGACAAAAGCGAGGTCGTCCCAGTCGAAGGGTCGGACGATGCAGGGGACACGATCCCACTCATCGTTGTCGTCGAGCATGACGCGCTGCCAGGTCACCCCGCCGTTCGCGGAGCGGAAGACCGCACCTTCGACACCGGGGGCGCGACGGGCGGCGGAGTAGATGAGCGTGTCCGGCGTGCCCGGCAACACCGCGAGGGTGCCGCCCCACGAGCGGTCGAGGCCGCCGATGCTCTGCACCCAGGTGTAGCCCTCGTCCTCGCTACGGAAGATGCCGCTGGGCGTAGTGGCGAAGAGACGGTCGCGGCGTTCGGGATGGACCCACATGCGATGCACTTTTGGATCGAGGCCGTCTGTCCGGCGCATCCACGAGGCACCGCCGTCGCGGGTGTGCCAGCATCCACCGCCGACAATCGCGATGACAACGCCCTCGGTCACCTCGCCGGCGGCGGCGACGTAGGGGGCGACGCCCGGCGCCGGTGGGGCGAAGCGGTTGAGTTTGATGACGTTCTGGACGCCATCGATGGTGGTCCACGTCGCGCCCTTGTCGTGTGAGCGGTGGAGGCGGCCATCCGCGCCGCCGATGAACAGGTCGCCGGCCGTGGTGACGGAGACGGAGCGCGGGTCACCCTCCCAGCCGCGTTCCCAGCGCTTGCCGGCGAACACCCAGACGCCTTCGCCCGGCGCGGCCGCGAGGCCGAGGCCGTCACGGAAATCGACACGGTCGAAGCGCTTCCCAGCGACGGCGACGACCGGCGCGCGACCGGGCTCGACCTGGAGAAGTCCTTCGTCGGTGGCGAGGACGATGCCGAGCGGGTCGTACTTACGGCGGCTAATCATCGCGTGCCCTCTCCGTGCGAAGCGGTCTGCTGCCCGCGTACCGCCGCCACCAGCGCTGGCAGCGCCTCACCCGATGCGGCCCGGACGACGATGTCAGCGAGCGGTGTCAGCGGCGTCTCTTCCGGGTTCACCTCGATCAGCGGGACGCCTCGGCGGGCGGCTTCGATCGGATAGGCGGCCGCGGGGTAGACGACGGCGGAGGTGCCCACGGTCATGAAGCAATCCGCCTGGGCAGTCTCCGCCTCACAGCGCGCGAGCGCGAGCGGCGGGATCGGCTCGCCGAACATCACGGTGTCGCCCTTCACGACGCCGGAGCAGCCGGGAGCAGCACAGCGGGGCGGTAAGTCGGCCTCATCCACCGGGAACTCTTCGCGGGGCCAGCGCATGCCACAGCGGACGCAGCGCATCCAGAGCCGGTTGCCGTGGATCTCGGTCAGCGAGCGTTGCCCGGCACGTCGGTGGAGGTCATCGATGTTCTGCGAGATGACGTGGGCCACCCGGCCCATGTCCTCGAGCTCGGCCAGCGCCAGGTGTCCGGCATTCGGCTGTGCGCCTTCGATCGAGGCCCCGAAGGCGTTTCCGGCGCGCGCGTCCGCCAGGCGGCGTTCCCACCAGCGTTTCGGGTCGGCGGCGAAGGTCTCGTACTGGTTGAGAGGCGGCTCGCCCTGCGTGGTCCAGAGGCCTCCCTCGCCGCGGAAGGTGGGGATGCCGGACTCCTTCGACATGCCAGCGCCGGCGAGGACGACGGTATGGCGGCTGCGGAGCAGTACCTCCGCCGCGCGTCTGATCGCCGTCTGTGTCGCCTCGTCCAGCACGGGCATGATCCTACCGGGCGTGACGCCTGCGGTCAGGGCGTCTTCAGGAGGGGAGGCAGTATCCTCGGAGGGTGGCATCCATCTCATCTGTCCTGGGTCTGTCGTCTCTGTCCCCCGAGCGTCGGGATTGGCTGCGTCGCGGTGTGGCGACGTTGATCCTCCTGGGTGCGGTCGTCGCGTTCGTTTCGGAAGAACGTGCGGCTGGCGGCGACGCGGATGTTCAACGTCTCGGCGTGCTGGACGGAGTTACGAGCCCTGGGGTGGGGCAGGCGGCGCCCAATTTCGTGCTGGAAGAGCACGGCACCGGACGGCTGGTGCGACTGTCCGACTACCGAGGGAGGACGGTCGTGCTCAACTTCTGGGCGACCTGGTGCCCTCCCTGCGTTGCGGAGATGCCGGAGTTGCAGTCGCTCCAAGCGAAGCACGAGGCCAGCGGTGACCTGGTCGTCATCGCCGTGGATGTCGAAGAACCACCGGCCGCGGTCGAGGAGTTCAAGCAGCAACTCGCCCTCACCATGACCATCCTCGGTGACCGGACGGGCGACGTGCGGAGGTACTACGGACTGCCGGGCCTGCCCGGGACCTTCTTTATCGACCGCGACGGGGTGATCCGCGCGAAGGCGCTTGGACCGATCATGGGGAAGCCGCTGGCGGACGGCCTGGCCTCCGTGGGAGGGGGCTAGCGATGGACCTCGGCTTCGCCTTCCTGTGTGACGCCGCGCAGGACTCCGGCGGCAAACTGCACGCGCTGGGGATCGGCGTGGACGTGCTCCACGCCGCCTCGCTGCCTGCCGTCCATCCCCACCTTTCGCTGGTCGTGCGTTTCGCCTACGGGCGGGAGGACGAGGGCGACCACAGTTTCTCGATCGCCGTGTTAGACGCGGACGGGAAGAATGTGGTGGCGCCGGTCGGCGGGCAGATGACGTTGCGGCTGAACGGCGAGAGCACGGCCGGGGGGGCCAACCTGGTGGTGGACCTGCAGAACGCCCAGTTCACTACCTATGGCCCGCACGAGGTCTCCGTCAGCGTGGACGGCCGCTCGTTCGCGACGCTGCCGCTGGCCGTCCAGCGGCTGTGAGCGCGCGCAGCGCCGAGGTGGTCGCGGAGACGCTGCACACCGCACGTCTCGACCTCGTCCCATACGACCTCGACTTCTGCCGCGCGATCGTGGCGGGTGACCGTGCCGTCGCGGCCGAGTGGATGGGCGCCGACCTGGGGACGTGGCCGGGTGGCAGCGAGCTCGAGTTCGGCTTCCCCAGCAACCTCCGGGCGCTCCGCGAGGATCCGAGCGCGCTCGGCTGGTATGGACGGGCGCTGGTGGTGCGGATACATGGGGCGGTCGCGGGGAGCGTGAACCTGAAGGGCCGTCCACGCGGAGGGCGCGTCGAGATCGGGTGGGAGCTCGACCGGTTCTATCGCGGCCAGGGGTATGCACAGGAAGGGGCGCGAGCTGTCCTCGCGTATGCCTTCGGCCATGCCGAAGTGCGGGAAGCGGTCGCGGAGATCGATCCCACGAATGCGCCCTCGAT
The DNA here is from genome assembly GCA_003599735.1 of Dehalococcoidia bacterium. Taxonomy (GTDB): domain Bacteria; phylum Chloroflexota; class Dehalococcoidia; order UBA2979; family UBA2979; genus SURF-43. The sequence goes on from QZJI01000004.1 coordinate 41,611, forward strand.
TGCGGTGGCGGAGGCGGTCAGGATGCGGCGCACGACCGAGGCGAGTACGCAGCACGCGGGCGCCGTCCTCTGGGCGATCATGCGCGCTGAGTTCGAGGCTGCCGGCTGACCCTCGCTCACCGTAGTACGTCGTGCCGCCGGAGTGCCGCCCGCAACTGCGCGGCGGGGTCCCCCGTTGGGTCGATCCACTCCGCCCGCCAGCCGAGGCCGCGCGCCGCCTCGACGTTTTCCGGCAGGTCGTCGAAGAACAGCAGGCGCGCAGCCGGGATGCCGCTCACTTCCTCGAACGCACGATAGATCGCGGCGTCGGGCTTCAGGACGCCGGCCAGGTGGCTCGCGACCGCGTGGCGCAATCGCGCGACGGTGGGGTAGCGGGAGTCCGGGCCGCGCAGGTCGGCCCAGTGGGGTTCGCTAGTGTTGGAGAGTGCGCCGGTAAGGACGCCAGAAGCCTCGATCGCCTCGACCACGGTGCCGACGCCGGGGTATTCCGCCCAGTGCCACGCGAGGTGGATGCGCCGTACGTCGTCCGGCGTGTAGACGCTGTCTGAGACCTCCGCGACGCCGGCGTAGTACTCGGCTGGCGCGATGCGCCCGATGGAGAGGGCGTCGAGCAGCGGGGCACGCCGTGCGAGGAACGCCGCGTCCCCAGCAATGGAGTGAGGTGGGAGGCCGGCGCGGGCGTGCGCCTCGCCCCATGAACGGGCGATCTGCACGAGGACGCCGCCGAGGTCGAACACGATCAGGTTGACCGGCTCGCTCACAGGCGGACTTTCTCAGTGGTGTCGGGAGCGCCATAGCAGGCCCACCACATGTGGATTATGACTGCCATCTCCGGGCCTCCCGCGTGGATAACTGCGTCCCGTCCGTCCGCCGGGGGATGTACCATGCCGCACCGGGCAAGCCAAACGGTGGGCCGCGTGGACCACGGGCATCCCGCGCATATTCCTGGGACGGGGAGCAGATATGGCACAGATCGACGGCGCCACGATCATCGCTCGGTCGCTGAAGACGCAGGGCGTCGACGCGATGTTCGGCGTGGTGGGCATCCCGGTGACCACCATCGCCATGGCGGCGCAGCGCGCCGGCATCAACTACGTGGGGATGCGGCATGAGATGCCGGCGACATACGCGGCGCAGGCCGTGTCTTACCTCGGCGGGCGGATCGGCGCGGCGCTGGCGGTCTCCGGGCCGGGCGTGCTGAACGCGGTGGCCGCGTTCGCCAACGCCTGGTCGAACCGCTGGCCGGTGATCCTCCTCGGCGGCTCGTACGAGCGCACGGGGCACATGATGGGCTTCTTCCAGGAGGCCGACCAGCTCACCGCGCTCCGCCCGTATGCGAAGTTCGCGGAGCGGGTGGAGACGATCGAGCGCATCCCGATCTACGTCGCCGAGGCGGTGAAGAAGGCGATCCACGGCGTGCCCGGCCCGGTCTACCTCGATCTGCCGGGCGACGTCATCGCCGGCAGCGTGGATGAGGACACGGTGCAGTGGATGCCGCGCATCCCGGACCCGCGCCGGACGATGTCCGACCCGGCGGACGTGGAGGCCGCGATCGCCGCGCTGAAGACGGCGGAGCAGCCGCTGATCATTATCGGCAAGGGCGTCGCCGCCTCGCGCGGCGAGCAGGAGATGAAGGCCTTTGTCGAGAAGACCGGCATCCCGTACCTCGCGATGCCGATGGCGAAGGGGATCCTGCCCGACGACCACGACCAGGCGGCGGCCGCGGCGCGGTCGTTCGTGCTGCAGAACGCCGACCTCGTCTTCCTGGTGGGGGCACGGCTGAACTGGATGCTTCACTTCGGCCTGCCGCCGCGCTTCCGCAAGGATGTGCGCGTGGTGCAGTTGGACTTCAACCCCGAGGAAGTCGGCGTGAATGTCCCGACCGAGGTGATGATGATCGGTGACGCGAAGAAGACGCTCGGGCAGCTGCTCGACGTCCTCGACCGCGACCACTGGCAGTTCCCGCAGGACAGCGAGTGGTTGCAGTCTGTCCGCTCCGAGGCGCGTTCGAACGCCGAGCTCGTCGAGGGGATGAAACAGGAGGAGACCGACCCGATTGGCTACTACCGCGCGCTCCACGCGATCAACCAGAATCTCCCGCCGGACGCGATCTTCGTCGCGGAGGGTGCGAGCACGATGGACATCAGCCGGACGGTGATCGACCAAATCGTCCCGCGTTCCCGGCTGGACGCGGGTTCGTTCGGGTCGATGGGCCTCGGCCACGGGTTCGCGATCGGCGCGGCCACGCAGTTTCCCGGCAAGCGGGTCGTCTGCCTTCAGGGCGACGCCGCGTTCGGCTTCGCGGGCACCGAGTGTGAGGTGGCGGTCCGCTACAACCTGCCGATCACCTGGATCGTGTTCAACAACGGCGGCATCGGCGGGCACAAGCCGGAGCTGTTCGACCGTCCGAACAAGCCGGTGGGCGGGATGAGCCTCGGCGCGCGCTACGACATCATGATGCAGGGCCTCGGTGGCACCGGGTACAACGCGAAGTCGTACGATGACCTGCAGGGCGCGTTGAAGCAGGCGCTGGCGTTGCCGGGGCCGTCGCTGATCAATGTGCCGCTGGACCCGGACGCGAAGAAGAAGCCGCAGAAGTTCGGCTGGTTGACGTCGACGCGCACGTAGCCGTCGCTTCTCGCGAGCAGAAGTCGAGGGCGTCCCACCCGGGGCGCCCTCGTTGTATGAGGGGTGTCCGACAGGCGATAACGGTGGGCATAGCCAGTGATGTCCCGCACGCCCTCTGCCCGCTGCTAGAATCCGGCGCGTACAGCCGGTATCTGTCGGCTGGGGCACGAGGACGCCGAGGGTGCCTCGATGCCAGCTGCTTCGAGGAGGGCATGCGATGGACTGGGACGACAGCGCGCCAGAGGCGGAGTTCCGTGCGCAGGTGCGGGCGTTCATCAAGGAGCATGGATCGAAGCAGCGCCTCGGCGGTGATGGCGATGGCGAAGAGATGATTGGGAGCAACGCGCGGGACGTGCGCGAGCGGACGAAGCCGTGGCGCGACGCCCTCGTGGCCAACGGGTGGATCGCGCCGGCCTGGCCGAAGTCATACGGCGGGGCGGGGTTGTCGCCCAAGGAGCAGTTCATCCTGAACGAGGAGCTGGCGGAGAACGGCCTCTCCAACGTCGGTGGGTTCGGCGTGATGATGCTGGGGCCGACGCTGATGATCCACGGCGACGACGAGCAGAAGGCGGAGCACCTCGGCAAGATCCTGCGCGGCGAGGTCGTGTGGGCGCAGGGGTGGTCCGAACCGAGCGCGGGGTCGGACCTGGCATCGTTGCAGACTCGCGCGGTGCGCGACGGCGACGAATATGTGGTGAACGGACAGAAGATCTGGACGAGCGGGGCGCAGCACGCCGACTGGATCTACATGCTCGCCCGCACCGACGCCGACGCCCCGAAGCACCGAGGCATTTCGCTGCTGATGTTCTCGATGAGCACGCCGGGCGTGGAGGTGCGGCCGCTGATCAACATGGCGAACCAGCACGGCTTCAACGAGGTGTTCTTCGAGGAC
>QZJI01000056.1 GCA_003599735.1 Dehalococcoidia bacterium
CAGCTACGCACCTTTGAGTCGTTCAAGAGCTCCCCGTTCCGCTGGTACTTCGTCTCCATGCTGGGTGTCTTCGGCGCGATGAACAGCCAGATGATCGCGCGTGGCGTCCTGATCTATGACCTCACCGGCTCGTTCGCCGCGTTGGGGACGATCGCCCTCGCGAACGCCATTCCGGGTCTCGCGCTTTCGTTGCACGGAGGCGTGATCGCGGACCGGTTGCCCAAGAAGCAGATCCAGCAGGTCGGCAATGCGCTGAATGCACTGAACACGCTCTCAATCGTGGCTCTGCTCATGGCCGGCATCATGCGCTGGGAATACATGATCGTGAACGCTGCCATCCAGGGCGTCATCCAGGCGCTGATGATGCCGGCACGCCAGTCGATGATCCCGGACATCGTCTACCCGCGCCGGGTGATGAACGCCGTGGCCCTCAACAACGCCGGCATGAACCTCTCACGCTTGATGGTCCCCGCCGGTATCGGCTTCCTTATGGAGGTCACGGACTACTACTGGGCCTTCATCGCCATCACTGGTTTCTACCTGTTCTCAACGGTCACCCTCATGCGCGTCCCTTCGAGGCCGATTGAGATACCGCCAGAGGAGCGGACGGAGGCCCAGATGCGCCTCCACGCGGCAGGTGGGCACGCCCCCCGCGCCAAGTCCGGCGCCGGGTTCGGCGACCTCATCGATGGTGGCCGATACATCATCCGAGACCAGACGATCCGCACGATCCTGGTCGTCAATTTCCTGATGGTCCTCTTCTCGATGCCGTATATGCAGATGCTGCCCGGCTTCGTAAAGGATGTCCTGAAGGGCGGTCCCGGCCTTCAGGGCCTGCTGACCAGCGTCACTGGCGTCGGCTCGCTGGCCTCGGCACTCGTGATTGCCTCATTGCCCAGCCGCCGCCGAGGGATCATTTTCATCATCGGCTCGCTGGTGCTCGGCATCGCGCTGATCACATTCTCGTGGTCGACCTCAGTGGCGATCACAATTCCGGTGATGCTGTTCATCGGCGTAGGGCAGAGCGTCCGGATGGCACTGAGCAATGTGCTGGTCCAGACTTATACGGAGGACCAGTACCGTGGCCGCGTCATGAGCATCTACATGATGGAGATGAGCCTCGTACAGGTCGGCGTCTTCGCGGTCGGCATCGCCTCGGAGATCATCGGTGTGCAGTGGGCGCTCGGCCTCTGCTCGGCCGCGCTGGTCGTCCTGTCTATCGCGACCCTGGCACTGGTACCGCGGATGCGCGATCTCGACTAGACCTCGCTTCGAGGGCGAGTGGGGCCGCGGTACATCAGCAGCGTCGCCGAGAACGGCGCTCCGTCCCAGGTGAACTCGCGCACGCGGTGGGGGCCGTCCTCGCGCTAGCTCATCGCCTCGTAAAAACCACGGGCATGGACGTTCTCTTCGTACACGCCGAGCGTCGCCTCCGCAAAATCGAGGTCCGCGAGGGCGCCGAGGGCGTGCCAGAAGGACGGCCGCCCGAGACCGCTCCCGACCCAAAGCGGCAGACGCTGGCCCAGGAGGCGGCGTTCAGCTGGCCGAGCAGCGGTCCATCCCCAGGCACGGCGTCACGATGACGGCTCGCGGAGGAAGGGCCGCAGGCATCGGCCCGCTAATCCATCGCGGGGAGGTAGGGGAGCTGGTCGTGCGGTATGCGATCGCCCTCACCGACGGGGACTGCTTCAAGCCGCACGGAGCCATCCTCACACAGGTCGACGACGAGGACGTGGCCCCCGTGGCCCTTCCGGTTGCCGCTGAGGGCATCCGGCGCGCCCGAGTAGGCGGCAACGACGCCCTCGCCCGCCTCGACACGGGTGAGGTGCTCCCAATGGCCAAGCGCGATGTAGTCGAGGCCGGTGGCTTCGAGGTGTTCGGCACGGATGTGGAAAGAGCCGTGCAGCAGCGCGTTCGGGCCGAGGAAATGGCCGTGGCCGATGCCGATCTGCCATGGTGCCTCGCCACGGCCCGGTGCGCCCTCGAACGGCCGGTAATGCGCGTCCCGCTCCGTATGGGAGGTGCCCCACACCTCGAGGTCGAGTTCGGGGAACGCAATCCGCTCGCCCTTGGGCGTGCGGAGGATGCGAAGGTTGGGTGCGCGTTCGGTAAGGTCGACCCGGTCGTAGACGGAGCCAGGCCCGACGTGGTCGTGGTTGCCGGGGCCGATAACGGTCGTCCGGCCGAAGCGAGCGATCTCGTCGGCGGCGAAATGCAATGTCTCCTCGAACACGCGCGCGTTGTCGAAGAAGTCGCCGGCAATCAGGAGCGCATCCGCCTGTTCAACAATGGCGACATCGATGACGCGGCTGAAGTTGTCGTGCAATTCCTGGCGGCGCACGCCGTCTCCATGCCGCGAGTCGTAGGCGCCCAGGTGGACGTCGGACGTATGGAGGAGGCGGAGTCGACGGCGCGCCATGTCAACCTTCCGTTAGATCGATATCTCGTCATGCGACGGAATGCGCGGCGTCAGCGCATCGAGCCGCTCGCGGATCGCCGTGACGAGGCCGGTCAGCGGTACCCGTACCTGTTGCATCGAGTCACGCTCACGGATCGTAACAGCTCCGTCGCTTTCCGTCTCAAAGTCGACAGTGACGCACAGCGGCGTGCCGATCTCGTCCTGGCGGCGGTAGCGCCGCCCGATCGACTGCGAGTCGTCGTACTGCGCGCGGAAATGCGGCCGGAGGGAGTCGAAGACCTCACGTGCCCTCGGCTCGATCTTCTTGGAAAGTGGCAACACCGCGACGGTCACCGGCGCGATCGCGGGGGCGAGGCGCAACACCACGCGCTTCTCCCCTTCCACTTCTTCCTCGGCGTAGGCGTCGAAGAGCAACGTCAGGAGAACTCGGTCGACGCCTACCGCTGGCTCGATAACGTGCGGGACGATGTGCTGGTTGGTGTCCGGGTCGAAGTAGGTCAACTTCTTCCCTGAATGCGTCGAATGCTGCGTCAGGTCGTAGTCCCCACGGTGGGCGATGCCCTCGAGCTCGCCCCAGCCCCACGGGTAGTGGATTTCGACATCGCTGGTACCGCGAGAGTAGTGCGACAGTTCCTCGGGCGCATGGTCGCGCAGCCGGAGGTGCTGGGGGCGGATGCCGAGGCTGTAGTGCCAGCGCAGCCGCTCCTTCTTCCAGTAGGTGTGGAGCTCCATCGACTGCTCGGGGTGGCAGAAGTATTCCATCTCCATCTGCTCGAACTCGCGCGTACGGAAGATGAACTGCTTGACGGTGATCTCGTTGCGGAACGACTTACCGATCTGTGCGATGCCGAACGGCAGCCGCTTCCGCATCGCGGTCTGGACGTTATCGAAGTTCACGAACATCCCCTGCGCCGTCTCCGGCCGCAGGAACGCCCGCCCTGACTCGTCCGCCACCGGGCCGACGATGGTGCTCAGCATCATGTTGAACTTGCGTGGGTCGGTGAACTTCCCCACCGCGCCGCATGAAGGACAGGTGTTGTCCTCGACGTGGTCCGCTCGCAGCCGCGCCTGGCAGTTCGTGCACTCGACGAGGGGATCCGTGAAGTTCTCGACGTGTCCGGAGGCGACCCAGATGCGCGGGTTTGAGATAATCGCGGCCTCGATGCCGACGACATCGTCGCGGCCCTGTACCATCCACCGCCACCAGGATTCGCGGATATTGCGACGCATCTCCACACCCAACGGGCCGTAGTCGTAGGAGGCCGCAAACCCGCCGTATATCTCGGCAGACGGGAATACGAACCCGCGTCGCTTTGCCAGCGACACGATTGTGTCAAGATCGGCCGTCATCTCCGAGGCGGGGCCGGTGTCGTCAGTCAAGGTGCATCTCCGGCGCGTACGCGGATATTCGAGATTCGAGCGAGCGTACCTTGGTGTCCCCGCACCCTCAACACGGGCGGAATGTCATCGCTTGCTGGTAGCAGTGCCCCATGCCCGGTGCTACGGTGCGCGCGAATGAGGGCCACATGCGGAAGTACCTGGCGACAATCGTGGGAGTGGCGGTCGGCATCACGGCTGCCATCATCGTCGCCGCGCGGGCGGACGAGAAACGACCCGACCGCCACGACGCCACCGGCGGACAGGAAGGTGGCGCGTGATGGCTGATCAACCCGGCGTCGCCCAGCCGGCCCCCGACCGTCTGGTCATGATGATCGTCTCGGACACGGACGCGGACGCATTGCAGACGCGGCTCGTCGCCAGCCACTATTCCGTGACCAAGGTGGGCTCCACCGGCGGGTTTCTTCGCCGCGGCAGCGTCACCATCTTCTCTGGCGTCCCACAGGAGCAGGTGGACGACGTGATCGCGATCGTGGACGAGGTCTGCCACGCCCGACGGGAGTTCGTCCCGGTGCAGACACTGCCGTTCATCGGCGACGGCGCTTTCACCGCGGAGCCGGTCGAGGTGCGTGTGGGCGGCGCGATCGTGTTTGTGCTGCCGGTCGAACGGTACCAGCGCTTCTAGCCGCCGGCTCCCACCCACGCCGACGGCTCGGCATCCATCGCGATGGCATGGGCGGATGGGAGCGCCTCCACCACCCGCGCGTCGAACTGTGCACCACTACCCGCCTCCATCAGCCGCATCGACTCATCCTGCGAGAATGCCGGGCGGTGCGGGCGATCCGCCCGGAGGGCGCAGTAGGCATCCGCCACACTCAGGATGCGGGAGGCCAACGGAAGGCCATCGCCAGCAAGCATCTCGGGGTAGCCCCGGCCGTCCGGGCGCTCGTGGTGCGACTCCACCCAAGAGGCGATCTCCATCATCCCCGGCACGTGTTCCAGAATGCGAGCACCCAGACCCGGATGGCGGCGCATCTGTTCCATCTCGTCGACGGTGAGGATCGATGGCTTGTCTGCAATGTAGCGAGGCACGCCCAGCTGTCCGATATCGAGCAGTAGGCCAGCGACGCCCAGCGCGTCCACGTAGCCCGTGGACAGCCCCATCTCCGCACCTAGTGCCCGTGTCAGACTCGCGACGCGCGCAGCTCGGCCTACCTCGCGCACCGCGGAGTCGACCACAATCCCCATCGCTTCAGCCGCCCCGATGACCTTACGGCGTGAGGGCCTGCCTTCTGAAGTACCCGCCAGCGCGAGCCGTGCAGCGAGCGCGTCGTCCCAAACGGCCAGCCATGTTTCGTCGTCTCGGACGACCTCGCGGACAGCCGCAGCGACGATGGGACCCAGCGCAGGGACCAACAGCTCCACCGGCGTGCGCACGATCTCGGCGCGGGCGCGGAGCGGGTTCCCGGAACGCTCTGCCGTCTCGCTGACCCAGTGTGCCGCCTGCACGCAGAGCGCGGCCCACGGGATGTCCGCGCCGGTCAGCCCCAGCGGCCGGCCCGCCCCATCCCATCGCTCGTGGGAGGTGCGGATCGCCTCTTGCACCGCTTCGTCGAGGCCGAACAGGTCGGCCACCCACGCACCACCAACCGTGTGTCCACCTTCCACCCGTACGCTGATGCCGGCGTCATGCAGTAGCCCGGCGTGCAACACAACGCGTTGCGCCTCCGCGTCGAGGCCCAGCGCCACCGCAATATCGCAGGCAAGCGAGGCAACCCGTGCGGCATGGCCCGGCACCTGCTGTTCGGCGAGGTCAAAGCCGCCCGAGAGGCACGCGATCATGTCGATCCGGCGCGCGGGACGCACCTGGATGTCGCGCGCGGCATAGAGGACGGGCGCGGTCGCACCCGGCACATAGGGGGCACGCGTGTCGGTCGTGTCCAGCATGGCCGTATCGCGCCGTCCGCGGCGCGCTCCCTACAGGCCATCTTCGGCAGATCGGCCCAGCTCATGAGGGCGGATGCACGCGACCCCTCGGCGTCCAGCGTAGAATCGGCCTGTCGAGAGGAGAGGCCAATGGGCATTCGCCTTGCCGCCGTGTTCCTGGTGCTCACGACGTTGCTAAGCGGGACACTCTCTTCGGCTGAAGCGGAAGGCGAGATTACCGGCGACGTTCCAGCCACCGGAGTCGGCATCGTTCTGTGGGGAGGGGGATTGTCCGCCGCCGTCGCGCCAGCCGTCGCAGCGAAGGGCTGCACCCTTCAATCATTCTGGGTCAGTACGGACGGCCGCCTCAATGGTTATGTCGCAGGAGCGCCTGGCTTCGTAAACGAGGCCTTCGTAGCGCGATTTCCCGGTGGGTTGATTCCGGCGCAGACACCCCTCGTCCTGGTCTGCACGGCCAGCGCGGCACCCGCACCAGCGCCGCCCGCGACGACGGTGCGCCGGTTGAGCGGGTTTCAGTTCGGCGGCCAGCGCTGGAGTGACGAGATTCTGATCACAGGGGATGTCGTGGTCGTTGGCGATCTAGTGGTCGATCCGGGCACAGTGGTGCGATTCGCAGCCGGCGACGATCAGGGCCTCGGGAACGAGGTGGCCGCTGACGGCTTCAACGACGCGGACCCCACGCGCCTTGTGTCCTACGCCCGCACACATAGTGACCTGGTCGTCCTCGGCAAACTCACGGCGCAGGGCACGACTGGTGCGCCAATCATGTTCACCTCCGCCGCCGACCGTCCAGCACTGGCCGACTGGCAGGGTGTTAGTTTCAGTGGTGACGGAAGCGTTCTCGATGGTGTAATCGTGGAGTGGAGCCGGAATGGCGTAACCCCGCGCGGTGCGCAGCCAGGCAGCGTCCTGCGGAACTCGACGGTCCGTCACACGATGTGGGGGTGCGTCTCCGGAGGCACGTCGGGCATGCAGGTCCTGGACAACACCATCAGCGACTGTGGGCATGAAGGCGTGGACGTGCAGGACGGGAACATGGTGATCCGTGGAAACATCATCTCGGACTCAAACGCGGGCATCGTGGTACTCGCTGGCAGTCCTATAATCGAGGGCAATACCATCCGAAACACCGGCGACGGGATCGGGCCTACACCCCTCCGGGGGACACCTCGGATCGGGTCAAACGTCATTACTCTTGCGCCACCGACGAGTGCACAAGAGTGGCGGTATGGCACCTTCGCTTACGTGATCTTCCGAGGCGGCGTGACCAGTTAGAGATCAGCGGCCGGCCCGGGGAGTTCGCCCTCACGCGCCGCGTCGATCATGCGACGGGTCTCCTCGGGCACTTCCATGCCGTAGGATTCGAAGCGGCGCTCTACCCAGGTGCCGATCTGGCGGGGGTCGGAGTATGCCTCCCCTGGCCTCGGGGTGCCGTACTCCTGAGCGACGTCACTCTGCGTCTTTAGCCGCCCCACCCGCGATATCACCTTTCTGAGATGTGAACTGCCGCAGTGCTGGCAGGCCGGCGCCGCGGCCGTCTTCGGCGAGCGTACGAGAATGCTGCTCAGCTTGGCGCACTCTTCACAGCGGTACTCGTAGATCGGCATCGAGACGTCCCGCCCGTCTGGCTAATCGACCGCAGAGTCGGAAGCCTGGGACTCCTTGGCGCGGCGGATACGATTTTCCAAAGTGAATTTCACATCCGCCCGCTCCACCGGGTTCAACCCGGCGTCCGCCTTCTGGGCAAGTTCGCGGAAGTCGGAGCCCAATTCACCGTCAAACTTGTCGCCCATCTGGCGTGCCCATTTCGCGAAGCCACGCTCGTCCTTCGACTCCAGTCGTCCGAGCTCTTCGGCGACGTTGATGTCATCCAGTCGCTCACCCGGACGCCGAACACGGGCGACCTTCGAGATGCGGCGCTGGAGACGCGCGCTACCGCATTCCGGACAGCGAGGATCGGCGGCCTTCGCCGCGGAACGGAAGAAGATCTCCACCGTCCGCTTACAGTCACCGCAGCCATACTGGTAGATGGGCATGAGTACCCTTGAGACGCGCGCTACCCTTCGATGGCATTTTCGATGTGGTTCAACTGTCCCACATCACCACCGACGGTGAGTTCAATCGCGACGAGATCGATCCGGCAGTTAGCCGGGTACTCGGGATGGTCCGCCGCGTACGCCGCTGCGAGGTTGCGCAGCTTGGCGCCCTTCACGGCGGAGATCTGTTGCACGGCGGCGCCCATCTTCCGGGAGGTCCGCAGCTTCACCTCGACAAACACCAACGTGTCGCCCTTGAGCGCCACCAGGTCGATCTCGCCTTCGAGACGCCGGACGTTCCGGTCCACCATCTCGTAACCGTGCTGCTCCAGGTAGCGGGATGCGATCCGCTCGCCGGCTGCGCCCAGCAACTGCGATCGCTCAGTCACTCTGTGGTCCTTCCAGCACGCCCGGATACCCGGAAGAACGCCTCCCGGACGGGTGCGAACGACAACCGATGAACCGTGGTCGGCCCCAGCCGGGCGATCGCAGCACGGTGTACGTCTGTCGCGTACCCCTTATGTTCAGCGAACCCATAGCCGGGGAAGACTTGGTCCAGCTCCTCCATCATCGCGTCTCGGGCCACTTTGGCGATGATGCTCGCTGCCGCGACCGATACGCACCGGGCGTCGGCGTGTACCACCGAACGCTCCGGAAGGCCGCTACCCGCGACCTCGTTGCCGTCAATGATCAGGGCGGCGGGCCGCGCAGGCAACCCCGCCACCGCCCGACGCATCGCCAGCCGGGTCGCCTGGAGGATATTCACCTGGTCGATGACCTGCGGAGAAACCGCGGCCAGATTCCACTCGCATTCGGCCCGAATGACTGCCGCCAGCCGCTCCCGCTGTCGGGCGGTCAGTATCTTAGAATCATCTAGCTCCCGGATCCAACCCGCCCGACACGGCACGCCAGACCTGGTCCGAGGCAACACCACCGCCGCAGCCACCACCGGACCGGCCAGCGACCCCCGTCCAACCTCGTCCACACCAGCGACGCGCAGGAGCCCTTCGCGCCAGAGCGAGCGCTCCACCGCCCATCCTGGGCGCGGGCCAACACGACGAGATGCTGAAGGGGCAGGGAGGCGGTCAACGGTCGCGACCATCTGAGTAGCCTACGACGCCGGATATCGCTATGACAACTCATCAATAAAGGCGCGCCTTTCATGCCAGTCGCCCGTATCATCGCCGAGCCTCGGATGACTGAAGGAGACCACAGTGCCGATCATCCGCATCGAGATGTTCCCGGGACGCACGCTCGCGCAGAAGCGCGAACTGGTGCGGCTCATCACGGACGCCGTCTGCAACGTGGCCCACACCGACCCGAAGAACACGCATGTGATCTTCGAGGAACATTCCGTCGAAGACTGGGCGTGGGACGGCAAGCTTTATATCGATCAGGAAGACGACGAGACGTAGCTCGAAGCCCCGTGCGGGTCAGATCACGGGATTCCCCGGACTCCGGGCACGCCGGATCGCGGTGTTACACTGATTTGACCACCCACGCGGCGGGCGCAAGGCAGCGCCCGCGCGGAAGCGAGTTGCTATGTCTCGATCTGCTCGTAATGTCGGGGTCTACCTGCTCATTCTGGTCGCCCTCGTCCTGGTGGTGGTCATGGTCTTCCGGCCAGCGACTACCTCCGGGGAGAAGCCGCTCTCGTATGTCATCCAGCAGGCCCAGGCGGGCAAGGTGGAGGCGATCGAGGTTTCAGCCGACCAGTTGAAGGTAAAGGTACGCGACCAGAACGAGCCGATCCGCTCGCGCAAAGAGACTGCGGCCTCCATCGAGGAGATCCTGCGCCAGAACGGTGTCCCGGTCGCCCAGAGCGGCATTGAGATCACGGTCCGCGGCCCCAGCCAGTTCGGCAGCGTCTTTGGACTGATGCTGAACTTCCTGCCGCTCATCATCTTCGGGGCAATCCTCTTCTTCATGATGCGGCAGGCGGGCGGCGCCAATAACCAAGCAATGTCGTTCGGTAAGAGCCGCGCCCGCATGTTCACTGGCCAGAAGACCACCGTGACGTTCATGGATGTCGCCGGCCAGGAAGAGGCCACCCAGGAACTAGGCGAGGTCGTCGAATTCCTGAAGTACCCCGAGAAATTCGCCGCACTCGGCGCACGGATCCCGCACGGCGTCCTGCTGCTGGGTCCTCCGGGCACCGGCAAGACGATGATCGCGCGTGCCGTCGCCGGCGAGGCTGGCGTGCCGTTCTTCCACCTTTCGGGCTCTGAGTTCGTGGAAATGTTCGTTGGCGTAGGCGCCTCCCGCGTACGCGACCTCTTCGAGCAGGCAAAACGGAACGCGCCTTCCATCATCTTCATCGACGAGATCGATGCGGTCGGGCGTCAGCGCGGTTCGGGCCTCGGCGGCTCGCACGATGAGCGCGAGCAGACGCTGAACCAGATCCTGGTGGAGATGGACGGCTTCGACTCCAACTCCAGCGTCATCGTCCTCGCGTCCACCAACCGACCGGACGTACTGGACCCGGCGCTGCTGCGGCCCGGCCGCTTCGACCGCCAGATCACGCTTGACCTGCCGGACGTGCGCGGCCGCCGCGCCGTGCTGGATGTCCACTCGAAGGGCAAGCCATTCGACCCGGGCGTCTCGCTCGAGGTCATCGCGAAGCAAACGCCAGGCTTCGCCGGCGCCGACCTCGCTAACCTCGTCAACGAGGCCGCAATCCTCGCCGCCCGGCGCAACAAGAAGCGCATCTCCATGGACGAGATGAACGAGGCTGTGGATCGCGTCATCGCAGGCCCGGAACGTAAGTCTCGTGTCATCACGGAAACCGAGAAGAAAATCATTGCCTTCCACGAGGCAGGCCATACGGTGGCTGGCTACTTCTCGAAGCGGGCGGACATCCCGTTCAAGGTCACGATCGTCGCCCGTGGCATGGCCGGCGGCTTCACCCGCTCCCTGCCCTCGGACGACCGCCGCCTACAGGACCGCTCCTACTATGAGGCGATGATGACCATGGCCCTCGGCGGGCACGCCGCCGAGGAACTCGTCTTCGGCGAGATGACGACCGGCGCGCACGACGACATCGGCAAGGTCACCTCGATCGCTCGGAACATGGTGACCCAGTGGGGCATGTCGGAACGCCTCGGGCCTCGGACGTTCGGGCGACGCAACAGCATGGTCTTCCTCGGGCGCGATATCTCCGAGGAGCGTGACTACTCCGAGCGCACCGCCGAGGAGATCGACGACGAGGTCCGTCGCCTGATCGACGAGGCCCACGTCCGCTGCCGCGCCCTCCTGAACGAACACAGGGACAAGCTGGACGCCCTGGCAGCCCGCCTCGTCGACGTCGAGACGGTCGAGGGCGACGAACTGCTCACGATCCTCGGCCCCTGGGAAGGCCGTCCGCTGCCGGGCGAGCTGGACATGGGGCGCGGCACCGGCACCACCCCACCTGCGGGGGGCCTGCCAGCGTCGGGCGAAGGAGAGGCTGAGGAGGCGCCACAGGGCCGCCCGGGCATCGCCTGGGGGAACACCAACGCGGCCCAGCCCAGCGACTAGCGATCACGATCGACTTTCAGACAAGGGAAGGGGCGGCATGCCGCCCCTTCCCTTGTCTGTCCTTGGCTCCTGGAGACTCAGCCAGAGGCTGGAGTCTCCGCGGCAGTGGCCCCTTCCCGTTCGCGGATCTCACGCATCCGCCTGGCAAAGACGTAGCGCATCACGAAGAACCACCCGAGGCCGACAACGATCAGTCCAACGCGCACAACTGGACTCTCGTCCAACGTCCCGTCCTCGTTCAGCACGGCACGCCCGAGGATAAACCCCGATCCCACCCACACGCCGTTGGCGATGAACGCGCCGAGGTAGTCGAGCGGCAACCACACGTTGAGCGGGATGTGAAGCGCCCCGGCGCCGAACGGTCCAACAGCGCGAGTCATGGAGTGCAGGTGATAAAAGGGAATGAGCCACCGGGCTCGTCCGCGCATGACTTCAGCACCCATACGCAGCGACGGACCCATCCGCGTGCTGAGCATCCAGGATCCGCCCCACCGGCCAAAACCGTACGAGATGGTGTCGCCCAGTGCCGTCCCCGCCACCGCCATCAGATAGACGAGGACGAAGTCGGACGAAGATTCGCCGGCATTCGCGCCGCCGAGGAACATCAGCACTACACCCGGGAAGACGACGCCCAACCCCACCGTGGTTTCCGCCAGTGCGGCGAAGAACACAATGGGCGTCCCGAACCGGTCGAACAGACCGTTCAGGGCAAGAAACAGGACGTCGGCGAGCCAGTTGTACCCGTCGTACGGCGCTCTGAGAATATCGAGTGGATTCAGGCGCGGCACCCCTCTAAGCCGGGTTAGTTTATCCACGCCTGACAGCAGTCTCACTCACCCGTTTTAATTCGACGGAGGTTTGCCCTCTCCATCGCGCCTGGTTCCGCTTGCGTTGACCGAGCCGGGCTTGCCTGCCTACACTTGATTTTCTGACCTTAGTTGGTCACCCCTGATTCGGGAGTCACGTTATGTATGCCATCATCCGCACCGGCGGGAAGCAATACCGCGTCCGCGAGGGCGACCGCATCGCCATCGAGCGCATCGAAGCGACCGAGGGCGCCCGGGTCACTTTGAGCGACGTCCTGCTCGTCGGTGACGAGACCGGGACGAAGGTCGGCACCCCCCTGGTCGCAGGCGCCGCAGTCACAGCGACCGTCGAGGTGCAGGATCGCGGGCCGAAAGTCACTCATTACCATTTCAAGAACAAAACCCGTCGCGAGCGTATGGTCGGCCACCGCCAGCCGCGCACGCGTCTGGTCATCACCGGCATCACTGCCGGCTAGCACGGACAGGGAGGGACGCCATGGCACACAAGAAGTCTGGCGGTTCCAGCCGCAATGGCCGCGACTCGAAGTCGAAGCGCCTCGGCGTGAAGGCTTCGGACGGAGAATTGGTGACGGCGGGCTCGATCATCATCCGCCAGCGCGGGACGCGCGTGCATGCGGGGCTGAACGTCGGCACCGGGCGCGACCACACGCTGTGGGCACGCACCGACGGCCTCGTCGCTTTTTCACCGTACGCCAAAGGCCGCCGCAAGCAGGTCTCGATCCGTCCGGTCGAGGCGTAGGGAACTACCAATGAAGGCCACTATTCACCCGAAGTACGAAGAGGCCACCGTGACCTGCTCGTGCGGCAATTCCTGGACGACCCGCTCCACCAAGAATGCGATCAGCCTGGATGTCTGCTCCAACTGCCACCCGTATTTCACGGGCGAGCAGCGCATCGTGGACACCGCGGGCCGCGTGGAGCGCTTCCGCCGCCGCTACACCCGCGCCTAAAGGCACATTCACCTCCATCTGAGGGCTTCGAGGGCGGCGTGAGCCGCCCTCTTTGTCGCCCCGCGCCATACCCGCTTCGCATTACCTCCGGCGCTCCCGTAGGCTGACGGCATGCCTCCATCTCTGTACGGCGGCCAAGCGGTCATTGAGGGCGTCATGATGCGCGGCGCGCAGGCGATGTCCGTCGCCGTGCGCGCGCCATCCGGCGCAATCGTCAGCCGAGATGAGCGACTCGGCGGGATCTACACGAACGCGGCGCGACGCATTCCGTTCCTGCGCGGCATCACGATCCTGGCGGAGACGGTCGTCCTCGGGACCAGCGCGCTCACCTGGTCCGCCGCCGTCGCCGCCGGAGAGACCGAAGCCGACGGCCAGCCGAGGCGGATGGGCCTCATCGAGTGGCTGGTGGTGCTGGGCGCCATGGCGTTCGGGATCGGCGCCTTCTTCGTCGGGCCGGTCGTCCTGACCAGTCCCCTCGACGGACGCTGGCCTACCTGGGCTGTGGTGGCGGTCGAGGGCGGCCTTCGGATCGGGCTCCTGCTCGGATACGTCTGGGGCGTCGGACGGACGGAAGGCGTCCGGCGGGTGTTCCAGTACCACGGCGCGGAACATATGACGATCGCCGCGTACGAGGACGGTCGCGAACTCACCGTCCCCGCCATCCGCCGCTACCCGAAGGAGCACCCCCGCTGTGGGACCTCGTTCCTGCTCACCGTCGCGCTCGTCTCGGTAGTTGTCTTCGCGTTCGCCGGGCGAGAGCCGCTCTGGTGGCGCTTCGCCTCGCGTCTCGTCCTCGTCCCACTCGTCGCCGCCGCGTCCTACGAGGTCATCCGGTTCGCGGGGGCGCACCAGCGCTGGCCGGTGATCCGCTGGTTCTTCGCCGGAAACATCGCCCTCCAGTACCTCACGACCCGCCGTCCCGACGACGAGCAAATCCAGGTGGCCATCGCGGCCCTCGACCGCGTGAAGCAAACGGAAGCACGTCATGGCTGAGCCGTCACGCATCACGGTGCTGGCCGGTGGAATCGGCGCCGCACGCTTTCTCGCCGGGCTGCAGCGTGTCGTGCCGCCCGCGTTGATCACCGCCATCTGCAACGTCGGCGACGATCTTGAATGGCTCGGCCTGAAGGTCTGTCCGGACATCGACTCTGTGCTCTATACCCTCGCCGGGATGGAAGGCACGGAAGGTTGGGGAGTGCGCGACGATACCCACCACGCCCTCGATGCCCTGCGTGCGCTCGGCGGTGAATCATGGTTCGTCATCGGCGATGTCGACCTCGCCACACACCTGTTCCGCACGGAACGGCTACGGCAGGGCGCCACGCTGTCGGACTCGACCGCTGCGCTCGCGCGGGCGCACGGCATCGGTATGACCGTAATCCCAGTGACGGACGACCTGCATCCCACCGTCGTCCAGACCGCCGAGGGCGATCTGGCGTTCCAGGACTACTTCGTGCGCCGTCGGGCCGCCGTGCCGATCACCGGCGTCTCGTTCCCCGGCGCGGCGACCGCGATGCCCGCCCCCGGCGTTGTCGAGGCAATCCGGGATTGCGACCTGCTCTGCATCGCGCCCAGCAATCCGTTCGTCTCGATCTCGCCCCTGCTCGCGCTCCCTCGGGTGGCCGCCGCCGTGCGGGACTCACGAGGACAGCGAGTGGCCATCTCGCCGATCGTGGGCGGCGCCGCGATCAAGGGCCCGGCCGCCGCGATGCTGGATGCGCTCGGTCATGAGGTCTCGGCGCTAGGAGTCGCCCGGATCTACTCCGGGCTCATCGACCTATTCGTGCTTGACACGGTCGATGCCACGCTCGTCCCGGCCGTCCAGGCGCTGGGGATGGATGCCGTGGCGGTAGACACGATGATGACAGGGGACGAAGGGCGCGAGCGGGTAGCACGGAACATCCTGCATGCGGCCGGGTTCGCCGTTTAATGGAGACCATCGACATCGCTGTGATCGTCGCCGTGCAGGACGCGGGTCGAGCGAAGAGCCGGCTCGGCGCCCACCTTGACCCGGGCCAGCGGCACAGCCTCGTACAGGCAATGCTCGACGACCTGCTCACCGCCGTCCGTGAAGTGCATACGGGCCAGATCGTCGTCGTCTCGCCCGTCCACGGGTACGACACTGTCGCCCACGGGCACGACGCAGAGGTGCTCCGCGACCTCGGTACCGGGTATTTGCCGGCAGTCATGCTCGGCATCACCCACGTCGCAACGTGCGGGGGCGTGCTCGTCCTACCAGGCGATCTTCCTCAGGCGCGTGGTGAGGACGTGCGTGCCCTGCTGCACGCGCTCCGGCTCGCCCCCGTCGTCCTCGCACCATCGATCGACGGCGGCACCTGCGCCCTCGGCCTACGCCCGCCCGACGTGATGACACCCGCGTTCGGGGCGGACTCCGCGGCCCGCCACCGCGAAGCGGCACGTACCGCCGGGCTGGCGTTACACGAAATCCGGCTCTCCTCGCTGAACCGCGACGTCGACACCATCGATGACCTGGAAGCGGTATGGGGGCAGGTAGGCGAGGCGACGACCGCCATCCTCGAACAGATCCCCATCGTGCTGCCGGGAGCGCAACGATGACCGACCAATCGCGCCCCATCGAAGACGCCATCCGGGCGCGGCGTTCCGTGCGCGGCCTCGATGGCCCGCCGCTTTCCGCCGAAGAGGTCGAAGCACTTGTGGCGCTCGCGCTCACTGCGCCGGCGCCCCACCACACGCGTCCATGGCGGTTCGTCGAGATCGGACCCACTCGCCGTGAGACGCTGGCGGACGCAATGGGCGCCGCCTGGCGGCGCGACCTCGAGGACGACGCGCAGCCCTCGAAAGCCGTGGAGCGGGCGCTCGACCGGTCGCGGGCACGAATCACCGGCGCGCCGACGCTGCTCCTCGGATGCCTGGTGGCGGACGGGCTGAAGCGATACACAGATGAGCGCCGCTGGCGAGCCGAGTGGGGGCTGGCACAGCATTCGTTCGGCGCGGCGCTCCAGAACCTGCTGCTCGCGGCGAGTGCCCGAGGCCTCGGTGCGTACTGGATCTCCGCACCGCTCTACGCCCCGGACGAGGTGCGCGCCACACTCGACCTTGATGCGACGTGGGAGCCGCAGGCGTTCGTCGCGCTCGGCCATCCGAGGGACGACTACCGCCCGTTCGACCGCCCCACTCCCGATCTTGGCACCGAGTTCACCCGCCGGTAGCCACGGCCTCGATCAGCGCCGGCAGATCGCGCAGCGAATCGATGCGTGACACGTCAATGTCGTAGGCCGCGCCGGCGCGATCCAGTAATACGCCGTACATCCCGAGGGCGACCGCCGGGGCAACGTCGTTGTCCATACGATCGCCCACCATCAGCGTGGTTTCCACGCGTGCGCCGCTGCGCTCTATCGCGCCGAAGAAGAAGGCGGGGTCGGGCTTGGCGACGCGTGCCTCCTCAGCCGTCCAGAGGTGGTGCATCCGTCGGAAGATCGGCGCCTGCACCATCGCGGCGTTCCCGTTGGTGGCGGCGACAAGAATCAGGCCGCGGTCGAGAAGCGTCCCCACGGTCTCCTCGACGTCGTCGAACGGCAGCAGCGCGGCATCACGGGCCGCGAAAAAGGCCACGGACGTGCGGGCGACCGCAACCTCGTCCAGCACTCCACTGGCCGCGAGGAGCTGGCGGAACGATTCCTCACGTGCCTTCGCAAGGGCGCCCGGCATCATCCGCAATTCGCGGGCGATACGGTCGCGCGCCGCCGCCAGCTCGGCGGGCGTCACCAGGCGGCCGATCACCGCCGAGAGCACTTCGGCAGCTGCCTGGAGTCCAGCGCGAAGTGCGGCATCGAAGTCGACGAGCGTCCCGTCGACATCGAAGAAGACGTGGCTCACACGGAACGGTGGTGGGCGACCCAGCATTCGAACCCTATGCCAGCGTGACCGGCCGGATCGGCACGCCGCGCTCCGCCAGGTACGCCTTGATGGACTGAATCGTGTGTGTGCCGAAGTGGAAGATCGAAGCCGCGAGCACCGCATCCGCCCCGCCCTCGGTCAGCGCGTCGTACAGGTGCGACGGTTCCCCGGCCCCACCGGAGGCAATGACGGGCACATCGACGGCGTCCGAGATGGCGCGCAGCAGTTTGAGGTCATAGCCCTGTTGGTGCCCATCGCTGTCCATCGAGGTCACGAGAAGCTCGCCGGCGCCGCGCTCGACCGCCTCGCGCGCCCACTCCACGGCGTCGCGCTCGGTCTCACGGCGACCGCCGTGCGTGTAGACACGCCAGCGGCCCTCACCCGCACGCTTCGCGTCGATCGCGACAACCACGCACTGTGATCCAAAGCCCTTCGCGCCTTCCTCGATCAGCGCAGGACGCTCGATCGCGGCGGTGTTCACCGACACCTTTTCGGCACCGGCCTCGAGCATTAGGCGGATGTCCTGCGCGCTCCGCACGCCGCCCCCTACGGTAAACGGGATAAACACCTGGTCACAGGTGCGACGGATCATGTCGTAGACGCTGGTCCGCGCGTCGGAAGACGCCGTGATGTCGAGGAAGACCAGTTCGTCCGCGCCCGCGAGGTCGTACTTCCGCGCGAGTTCGACCGGGTCGCCGGCGTCGCGCAACTCGACGAACGAGACGCCTTTCACGACGCGGCCGTCCGCGACGTCGAAGCACGGAATGATCCGTTTCGTCAGCATCTATGCACCCGCCTTCGAGACACGCGCCACTGCCTGGATCGCCTCGGGCAGCCGCACGTCGCCGGTGTAGATTGCCCGCCCGACGATCGCGCCCTCCGCGCCACACTCCGCGAGCCGCACGAGGTCGGCGACGCTGCCGACGCCGCCTGCCGCAATCACGCGCATCCCTGAAGAACGAACCAGCCGCTCCACCGCCTCGAAATTCGGCCCGTCGTGGACGCCGTCACGCAGGATGTCGGTATAGACGATGCGGGCGACGCCCTGGTCACGCAGCCGCGCGATGAACTCCGTCGCGTCGACCCCACTGTCCTCGGTCCACCCTTCGAGGCTGACGCGGCCCTCTCGCGCGTCCACGGAGACGAACACCCGGTCACCGGCGAGCGCCACGGCGGCCGGCACCAGCGCGGGGTCCTTCACCGCTGCCGTTCCGAGCGCGACGCGGTCGAAGCCCGCCTCCAGCGCGGCCCTCAGCACCTCCAGCGTCCGGACACCGCCGCCCGTCTGCACCGGCACCTCGACCGCTTTCACGATGGCACGCGTAACCGCGAGGTTCGCCTGCGCGCCGTCCCGAGCGCCATCCAGATCGACGACGTGGATGCGTGTGGCACCCTCGGCCGCCCAGCGGCGGGCCATCGCGACGGGGTCGTCGCCAAAGATGGTCTCCCGGGCGTAGTCACCCTGGGCCAGGCGGACGCATTTGCCGCCGCGGATGTCAATCGCAGGAATTACTTCCATCACGGCGCCCTTGTCAGGATGCGGCAGTCGTCGCTGGCGCGATGGAGCCGCGCTCCAGCGCCAGACGGAGGAAGTTGGCGTACAACCGCAGCCCGCTCCGCCCAGATTTCTCCGGGTGGAATTGCGTTGCGATGAAGTTGTCGCGCCCGACGACCGCCGGGAAAGTGACTCCCTCGTACTCCGTGCTCCCGATCACCACCAAGGGGTCGTCCGGCACACCGTGGTATGAGTGGACGAAGTAGAAGTAGTCATCCTGCGCGATCCCCTCGAACACCGGGTGCGGACGCTCTAAGTGGACGGTGTTCCACCCCATATGCGGCACCGTCATCCCGTACGGGAAACGGACGATCCGCCCGCCGAGGACGCCCAGGCATTCGTGCTGGCCGCCCTCCTCGGACAGATCAAACAAGGCTTGCATCCCCATGCAGACGCCGAGGAAGGGGCGCCCGGAGGCAATGTAGTCAACGATGGGGCCGTCCAGGCCACCCTGGCGCAGGTGAGCCATCGTGTCCTCGGCCGCACCGACGCCCGGGACGATGAGGGCGCGCGCGACGGGGATGGCGGAGGCCTCGGCGGTGACCAGCGGTTCGATGCCCGCGTGGGCGACGGCGCGCGCCACGCTGCGGAGGTTCCCCGCGCCGTAGTCGACGATCACCACATCAGCCATCGCGGTACTCCAGGCGGTCGCCTGCTGAATATGTGCTGAATATGTAGTGTACCGCCGAGCCCGGTTTGGTCATGCCGCGCCACCCTCCCGAGATGGTTCAGTCGGGACTGACGAACCACCCATGCCCGAACGTGCGGAGACTCCGGGGCCCGCCCATATACTCGATCCGTGACCACTTCCCCCGCCCCTCGCAACCGTCGCGGCCTGCGTACCCAACTTCGCGCTGACGCTGCGGCCATCGAGGCCGCCCGCGAGCGCGCCGAAGCCTTACGCCTCGAAATCCTCGAACATGACCGGCGGTACTACGAACAGGCGCAGCCCACGATCGGCGACAGCCAGTACGACGCCCTCGTCCGCGAGCTGCGCGACCTCGAAACCGCCTACCCCGAACTCGCCACGCCCGAATCGCCGACTCAGCGCGTCTCAGGGCGACCCGCCGAGGGGTTCGCGGTGGTCGAACACCGTGAACCAATGCTCTCGCTCGGCAACGTCTTCGGACGCGATGAATTGATGGCGTGGTACCAGCGCCTTGTCCGGCTGACGGAACGGGACAACATCGCCTTCGTCTGCGAACCAAAAATCGACGGGCTCGCGATCGCGCTGGTGTACCGCGACGGACAGTTCGTCCAGGGCGCGACGCGCGGTGACGGGCAGCGGGGCGAGAACATTACCCCAAACCTCGAAACCATCCGGTCGCTGCCGAAACGGGTGACCGCCGCGAAGGGCAGCCCGCTCCCTGCGGCATTCGAGGTGCGCGGCGAGGTGTACCTGTCGAAGGCGGAGTTCGCGCGGTTGAATGCGCAGCGCGCCGAGGCAGGCGAGCAGCTGTACATGAACCCACGCAACACCGCTGCCGGTTCGCTGCGCCAGCTGGATGCGAGCATCACCGCATCTCGCCACCTTGACCTCTTCGCCTACCAATTGGGGTGGGCTGACGGCGACCGCCCCGCCACGACGCATGCGGAAGCGATCGCGTGGCTAGGCGGCCTTGGCTTCCCGACGAACCCACTGGCCCGGCGTTTCGAGTCCATCGAGGAGGTCGCGACCTTCTGCGAGGGTTGGGCGGAGAAGCGCGACGCCCTCGACTACGAGATCGACGGCGTTGTAGTGAAAGTGGACGACTTCGGTCTGCAGCGCGACCTCGGCGTCGTCGGGCGCGAACCCCGCTGGGCGGTGGCGTGGAAGTTCCCCGCGGAGCAGGCGGTCACGCGGCTCCGCGAGATCCAGGTTTCCGTGGGCCGGACGGGTGTCCTCACCCCATTCGCGGCCCTGGAGCCCGTATTCGTCGGCGGCGCCAACGTGAGCATGGCTACGTTGCACAACTTCGACCACGTCCGCACTCTCGACGTCCGCGAGGGCGACGACGTAATCGTGCAGCGCGCCGGCGATGTCATTCCGCAGGTCGTTGGACCTGTCCTTGCTTCGCGCGCGGGACGCGAAGCAGAACTGCGCGAGTTCGTGATGCCGGAAGCCTGCCCGGTCTGCCATGCCCCTGTCGAACACGACGAGGGTGAAGCCGCCTACTACTGCTCCAACCCGGACTGTCCCGTCCGGATCGCGCGGTCGCTGGAGCACTATACCTCGCGCGGCGCCCTGGACATCGAGGGCTTCGGTGAGGAGCGCTGCGCCATGCTGGTGCGGCTCGGCTTTGTGCAATCGCTGGCCGACCTGTACGCCCTCCCCGGGCAGCGCGAGGCGCTGCTCGCGATTGAGGGGCTTGGGGAGAAGACGCTCGACGCACTGTTCGCCCATCTCGAAGCCAGCAAACGACAGCCGCTGCACCGCCTGTTGATCGGCCTCGGCATCCGTCACGTCGGCACCGAGACGGCGCGTGCGCTCGCCATGCACTTCGGCACACTGGACGCTCTGCGTTCCGCCACGCTCGATGACCTGCAGGCGGTGGACGGCATCGGTCCCGTGGTCGCCCAAGCGGTGTTCACGTGGTTCCAGGACCAACGCCACCTGGCACTCCTCGGCCGGCTGGTCGCAGCTGGCGTCCGCACAGACGAGGATGTGTCCGCGCGAGGCGGCATCCTGGACGGCCTCACAATCATCGTGACCGGCTCGTTGGGTCGCTGGTCACGCAACGAGGTGGAACAACTCATCAAGTCGCTGGGCGGCAAGGTCGGCGCCAGCCCGTCGAAGAAGACCTCGTTCGTCGTGGCAGGCGAGGGCGGCGGCGGCAAGAGGGAAAAGGCCGATGCGCTGGGTGTCGAAATCATCGACGAGGCGGCATTCATCGAACGCCTGCGCGAGCGCGGATGGGGAGACAGGTAGATGGCAACAGCGGCTGAGATCAAGAAGTATCAGTCGTTCCTGGCCGAAGAGGTCGACGGGATATTCATCTACGAGCGCCTCGCCGACATCGAGGGCGACGCGGCGCTCAAGGATATCTACCGCCGGCTCGCGGAGACCGAAGTGCGCCATCTTGCCCTATGGCGTGAGCAGCTGCGCCTCGCCGGCGTGGATGATACCCCTCCTCACCCATCCAACCGTGCGCGGTTCCTGATGTGGCTCGCGAGGCGGTTCGGAGCGGACCTCGTGCTCCCTGTGATCAAGTCCCTTGAGCGTGGCGCGACCGACATGTACACAGGCAATGCGATCGCGGAGGAAGCAGGCCTACCGGGAGATGAGGCATCGCATGCCCGCATTTTCGACGCGATCTCCCGCAGCAAGAGCCGAGGCGTCCAAGGATCCGTGATCGGGCGAATCGAGTCGCGGCATCGGGCGCTGGGCAGCGGCAACGCGCTGCGCGCCGCCGTCCTCGGCGCGAACGACGGGCTCGTCTCGAACCTCGCGCTCGTCGCGGGCTTCGCCGGAGCGGCGCCCGGTCAGAACACGATCATCCTTGCCGGGATGGCCGGCCTGATCGCCGGCGCGTCGTCGATGGCGCTCGGCGAGTGGATCTCCGTGACCTCCTCGCGCGAGGCGGCCGAGGCGCAGATCGAGGCCGAACGCGAAGAACTCCAGCTGAACCCGGAGGCTGAACGGGACGAACTCGCGCTGATCTACGAGGCAAAGGGACTGCCGCAAAACGAGGCGCTGGCGCTCGCCAACGTGCTGCTGAAGGATCCGGAGCACGCTCTGGCCACACTGGCACGCGAAGAACTGGGCATCGTCCCGGAAGACCTCGGCTCTCCGTGGTCCGCGGCGATCGCCTCGTTTGTCCTGTTCGCCATCGGCGCGATCATCCCGGTCATTCCGTTCTTATTCGGGACTGGCAGTGCATACATCGCTGCCAGCGCCACGGCGTCCGGGGTGGGCTTGTTCACGCTGGGCGCGGGGATCACGTTGCTCACCGGACGTCCGGTGTGGCGGAGCGGGATCAGACAGGTGGCGCTGGGCCTCGCCGCGGCCGTGATCACATATGTGATCGGCGGCCTCATCGGTGGCGTGACGGGCGTATAGCCATGCCAATCGTGTATCTGCTTCGTCGCTACCTACGCGACCTCGTCTTCGGCGCCGTCGACGGCACAGTCACGACGTTCGCCGGCGTCGCCGGAGCCGTGGGGGCAAACCTCGGCGGTAGGATCGTCCTCGTCCTCGGGGTCGCGAACCTGATCGCCGACGGATTCTCGATGGCCGTGAGCAACTATCTCGGAACACACGCCGACCAGCGTCAGCCAGAACGGCTGGAACGTCCACGTGACGGAGAACCTGACCCGCGAGGAGCCGCGGCGGCGACGTTTCTCGCGTTCGTTCCGTTGGCGCGATCCCCCTCATCCCCTTCACTATCTATACGGCCTATACGGCCAGCCCAGATACACTCGCCAACCCGTTAGCCCCCAGCATCATGATGACCGCCCTTGCGTTTGTGGGAATCGGGATCGCGAAATCGCGGGCGACAGACCAGCCGGCCTGGCGGAGCGCTGTCGATACCCTGGCGCTGGGTGGAGGGGCGGCGATCCTTGCCTTCATTGTCAGCTGGCTGCTCCGAGGTGTGGCGGGGATGTAGCCGGGATGCGCCAACACGTCCAGAGCACACCCCCTTTGAACATCCACGAATAGCACGGGCACACCCGTGTTACATCACAGATTGGGCAACCGTTTCGAGCGCGGTCAATGTCATTAGACACTTTCTCCCACCGTCGCACAGCGATCACCCTCAACCGCTACGATCCCGTTCACCTTCGGAAGTAGCGCACCCGACGAGCGGAGGAGAATGTTGGCCAGAAGTTTTCGGTTCGCAGTGGTTACTTCCTTCACGCTGTGTGCTGCATTGCTCGCCGGGATCGCGTGCAGCGATGGCGACAAGGAGGAGGCCGACACTCCGCTGCCCGCCGTCACGGCCCCCACGGGTAACCCGCCAAGCGGGACAATCACCATCCAGGGCCAGCAGTTCGAGACGTGGGACCCCCACTTCTCCAACGCCGCGCAGGACATCGCACATTTCTACATGGTCTGGCGCGGCCTCTACGAGTTCGACCTAGACTCAAAACCCGTCCCGAGCATGGCGGAAGCGATGCCCTCGGTGTCGACGGACGGGTTGACCTATACCGTCAGGCTGCGTGCGGGAGCGACCTGGTCGGACGGATCTCCCCTCACCGCAGACGACTTTGTCCTTGGGCTCCAGCGTACCTGTAACCCCGACATTGCGAGCCGCTACCAGTACATCCTCAACACGGTTGTCGGGTGCGATGCCTATGCCACCAGCAACGGTGATCCAAAGGCCACTCCACCTCGCCCCCCCAAAACTGCAGTTGAGAAAGAAGCACTACGCAAGGCCGTTGGCGTCCGCGCGGTGGACGCGACCACCATCGAGTACAGGCTGTCCAGTCCGCAGCCCACGTTCACCGTCTTGCTCGCCATGTGGCCTACTTTCCCCGTCCCGTCCAAGAAGATCGCGAGCGTGGATGCGAAGTGGCCGGGGCCGCTGGAGAACACCTATAACGGCCCGTTCATGCCCAGCGCTTATTCGGAAAAATCCAGCATCACGCTGGTGCCGAACCCAAACTGGACAGGCAAGCAGAGGGCGCAGGTCGCCAGAATCGTCATCAAGTACATCGATGACCTTTCGGTCGCGAACAATGCTTACCGATCCGGGGAGATCGACGCGACAGGAGTCAACTTAGTCGAACTCGACGCCGTCCAGCAGGACCCGGTACTCAGCAAGGAACTCGTTGAGTACCCGGCGACGCGCACCATCGGCCTTGAGTTCAATCTCACCGATCCCTTGATGACAAACCGTGAACTCCGCATGGCCCTGTCGCAGGCGACCGACCGTGCCACCTTGAACAAGATTCCGAATAAGGGTGCCAACGTCCCCACGACAAACTGGATCCCGCCCGACCGATCTGGCGTGAGCCTGGGCACGTATGACTCTTTGATCGGCTTCGACATCTCGAAAGCGAAGGCGAGCCTCGTGGCCTCGAAACTTGCTCCGGCAGATATCAAGATTGCGCTGCTGCTTCCTGACAGCCCAAAGAACCGGACGCTCGGTGAGTTCCTGCAGTCGGAATGGAGGAAACACCTTGGCTTCGACGTCAAACTTGAATTCGCGGACTCCAGAACGGTCGCGGCCCGATTCAATTCAGGCCAGTTCCAGATCGTTATCAACGGGTGGCAGGAAGACTTCCCGGATCCAGAGAACTGGATGATCGGCCTCTGGGAGACGAAGGGCTCAATCAACAAGACCAAGACGAGCGTCGCAGCCCTCGATGACCTTATCGCGAAGGCAAAATTCAATCAGAACGACGAAGCCCGGCGCCAGCAGTACCGCGACGCTGAGAAGGTTCTCCTGGACGGCGTTAACGGGATCGCCCCCCTCTGGCACACTGGCCACCACCGCCTAGTGAAGCCGTATATCTCAGGGATGAAAGAGTCCAAGCGCCCGGGCGACGTGTTCGTTGCAGGGGACTGGAATCCGGAGAACTGGAAAACGACCAAGAAGTAATCGCCTCACCGGGAGCAAATGTGTGAATGAGACGGGGCACCATCGGGATAGTGCCCTCGCATGGTTGCTCCATTCGGGCGGAATGATGGTTACGACGCATGACCTCCTACGTCCTCCGCCGCGTGATGCTGATGGCCCCCCTCGTCGTCACCATGGTGACGATCACGTTCCTGCTGATGCACGCCATCGAAGGTGGCCCGTTCGACACTGACAGGCCGTTGCCGCCGGCCACACAACAGCGGCTGCAGGAGCGGTATGGGCTGGACAAGCCATTGCTCCAGCAGTATGGCCTCTACCTCTTCCGCCTCGCTCAATTCGATCTGGGCATTTCGTTCGCTAGTGATCGCCCCGTCCGCGACGTCATCGGAGAGCGCATGCTTCCAACGGTGCAACTCGGCCTGACCGCGTTCGTGTTTGCTGTCATATGCGGTGTCGGGCTGGGCACGCTCTCTGCCCTGAACCAGAATGGCGCGTGGGACTTCGCGGGCGTCTTCATTGCGACGGTCGGCTCAGCGCTGCCGTCGTTCATCCTAGCGCCGCTCCTCGTCATCGCGTTTGTCCTGCGTTTGCATTGGTTCGACGTCCTCGGTTGGGAATTTGGGAATTATCACAAGATGACCCTCCCAACGATCGCGGCCGGTGTCCTCCCGATGGCGTTCCTCTCCCGGATCACGCGTGCGGCTCTCTTGGATGTCCTTAACCAGGACTACATCCGGACCGCTCGCGCGAAAGGGCTCTCCGAATTTCGGGTCGTGGTCCGTCACGCGTCCCGAAACGCGATGATCCCGATCCTCACTGTGGCGGGACTCCTGTTCGCCCATTCCCTCACCGGCTCGTTCATCGTCGAGCAGGCGTTCGCCATTCCGGGGATCGGAAAGGAGTTCATCGATTCCGTACTCGTCCGCGACTATGGCGTCATGATGGGGCTGACCGTCACCTACACCCTAATCTATGCCCTCATGACTCTGGTGGTAGACGTGCTGTATGCGGTCGTCGATCCCCGGATCCGGTACTAGCATGCCGAACGAATCCGCCTGTCCTTCCGCCATCGATTCATCCCGCATTATGGCCACGCCGGGACCGCTCGCGCAGGCGTGGAGACGGCTGAACTCCAATCGCCTCGCCGTGGTGTCCGGCGTGATACTCACTGTGATCGCGGTGGTCAGCATCCTGGGCAGTACCACCAGCTTCGTACAGCGGCATGACCCCGCGGCCCAGGCCTACACCGACGCGACTGGCACCAACAACACTGACCGTTCACCCAACCGTGTGAACTGGCTTGGGACTGATGGCCTCGGGCGCGACATCTGGGCCCGGATGTTGCAGGCGACGTTTTTTTCGCTCCGGATTGGAATCGGCGCGGAGGCTGTGATTGTCGCCCTTGGTATCTCGCTGGGGCTGCTGGCGGGGCTCGGCGGCCAGCGTACGGACCGCATCATCGTATGGATCACCGATCTCGCCTTCGCATTCCCAGACATTCTCATGATCATCCTGGTACGTCAGGTCCTGCTCGGACGAGATTGGCCCATCCTCGGTGCCGGATCGCCTCAGATCCCTGGCGTTCCGTCCGCCCTGCTGCTCACAGTGATCGCGATTTCGATCGTCAGCTGGGTGACCATTTGCCGCTTGGTGCGCGGACAAATCCTCTCCCTCCACGGGCAGGAGTATGTGCTGGCCGCGCGGGCCGCCGGTGCCAGCCCCTGGCGAACCCTCCGGGTCCACATGCTGCCAAACGCGATCAGCCCGGTAATCGTCGCCATCACATTTGGCATCCCCCGCAATATCTTCGCGGAGGCCTCCCTCGCTTTCATCGGACTGGGCGTACCACCCCCGTTTGCCAGTCTCGGGTCGCTTATGAGCGACGGCCGAGCCCACCTACAAACCAACAGCCTGCTCGTAATCTGGCCGGCCCTCGCGGTAGCGATGCTGATGCTGTGCTTCACCTTCCTGGGTGACGGGCTCCGCGACGCACTCGACCCGCGCTCCCGCCGCCAAAGGCGGGCTAGCATCGGACTGGCACCCAGGCATCGATGACTCCAGCTAATGCCCTTCGGCCTGAACACGACTGACTGCGCTTGTTCGCACATTGTGGATAGGCACGGGGAGCATCGACCACTCCGCCCGTAACCCGTCTCTACACTCCAGGCAGTCCCATCCCCCTTCGGCTCGAGGGCTACGACACTGTGATCAACCCGCTCTCGTCTTTTCTCGGCATGTTCTCCCACGACATCGCTATCGACCTCGGTACTGCTAACACGCTCGTCTCCGTCCGCGGTCGCGGCATCGTCATCGACGAACCATCAGTAGTGGCGATCGACCGCGTGACGAAGCGCGTGTTGGCGATCGGAGCCGAGGCGAAACGGATGGTCGGCCGGACGCCGTCCTCGATCATCGCGGTGCGTCCGCTGCGCGACGGAGTGATCTCCGACTTCGCGACGACCGAGAAGATGCTCCAGTACTTCATCCGCTCGGTACACGAGCGATTCGGCATGGGCGTCGGCAAACCCCGCGTAGTGATCGGCATCCCATCCGGTGCGACGGAGGTCGAAAAGCGCGCCGTCCACGATGCCGCGATTGCGGCCGGTGCACGCGCTGCCTATCTCATCGAAGAACCGATGGCCGCGGCAATCGGCGCCGGGCTGCCCGTGATGGACGCGGCCGGCTCTATGTGCGTGGACATCGGCGGCGGTACAACCGAGGTCGCGGTGATCGCCCTCGGGGGGATCGTCCGTTCGCAGTCGGCGCGCGCCGCCGGGGACGCGATGGACATAGCGATCATGGACTACGCGCGCCAGGTGCATAACCTCCTCATCGGTGAACGCACCGCCGAGCAGCTGAAGATCGCCGCTGGTTCCGCCTTCCCCATGGACGACGAGGCCTCCGCCGACCTGCGCGGCCGCGACTTGGCCACCGGCCTGCCGAAGTCCGTAGAGGTCTCCACCGTCGAGATCAGGGACGCGCTGTCGGCGGTCGTCAACGAGATCGTGCGGACGGTCCGCGCGACGATTGAGACCACGCCGCCGGAACTGGTGGCGGACCTCATGATGCACGGCATCGCCATGACCGGCGGCGGCTCGCTGCTGCGCGGGCTGGACCGCAAGATCGCCACGGAGACGCGCTTCCCTGTCTACGTCGGAGAGGATCCGCTGCGTTCCGTCGTCCGCGGCTGCGCGGACGCGCTGGAGGAGACCGAGACGCTCCAGAAGGTGCAGTCGGCGGTCGCGTCGCGTCGCCCGCCTCGCTAGGGCAGACGCGCGGCGCGCTGGTCCAGGCTTGTTGAGACACCGCCGTCCTCACCCGCCGGTGTCGCCTCGCGCAACTCTCACGAGGGTGCCCCATGAGGAGGCGATCGCGTGACTGGCGTCCGCAACCTCGCCTGGCTCTCCGCCGCATCTGCCGTCGCCCTGCTCCTGCTGGCGCTGGCGCCAATCCCGCTCGCCGGCGACATCGAGTCCCGTGCGGCGGGCCTCGTGGCGCCAGCCGCCAGCGCACTCCGCGCCACGACGCGGCCGGCCTCCGATGTCCTCCTGAACGCGGGGCGCCTGGGCGAACTTTCGCGCGAGAATGCCGTGCTCCGGCAGGACCTCGCGCAGGCGCAAGCAGAACTCACCGCCTTACGGGAACAACGGCACGCGGACGAGCAGGCGGACGCCCTCGACCTTGCCGCTGGTCAGCTTGGCGCGCGCATTACGGCGCCCGTCCTGCTGCGCGACCCCGCTCCAGGACGCCAGCTGCTCCTCGTCGGACGGGGTTCCGCAGACGGCGTTCGCGTGGGCCAGCCGGTCCTAGGCCCAGGCGCAACACTGGTCGGCCTCGTCGTCGCCGTGGACGGCCATCGCGCGCGCGTCCGGCTGCTGCACGACGCCGACAGCGCAGTGGCGGTCACCTTGCAGTCCTCGCGCACGCAGGGCTCACTCACCGGCGCCGGGGACACCCTTCGGATCGAGATGGTGCCGTCCATCACGCCCGTCACCACCGGCGATCTCGTCCTCACGAGCGCGCTGGGCGGGCTCCTGCCTCCGGGGCTCCTCGTCGGACGCGTGGCCTACGCCGAGACACAGACAAAGGAGCTGTTCGCATCTATCCGCGTCGAACCGCTTGTGGATTATGATCGGCTGGAACAGGTGCTGATCCTGACCGATTTCCGACCTGACCTAACGTTGAGCGGCGAACCCGGCACGCGATGATCGCGCTCGCGGCGCTTCTCGGACTGTGTGCCGCCCTGGTGCAGGGCGGTCCGCTCGCCACCCTCGGCGGTGGCGGTGCCTCCGTCGCGCTGCCAAGCGCCTTCGCCACCGGTTGGGCTGCCGTCCGAGGTCCGCGCGAGGCAGTCGTGCTCATCCTCGTTGCCGCCGCGATCCTGGGCGTACTCTCGGAGGCGCGCGTTGGCCTGTACGCTATCGCGCTGATGCCTGCAGTAGTGGCCGGCACTCTGGCGACCGCCGGTACACCGGGTCGGCGCACCCGAGTGACACGCGCCGCGCTTGCCGGGTGGCTGGGCGCCGCAGCCTACCTCGCGTTGCTCGCCGTCACGGCCGGCGGACTGCCCCGCGACACGGCAGTCGCCTGGGGGCTGACCACCAGTGCGCTGATCGCCGCAGCCACCTGCATGGCCCTCTTCCCGTGGCGGCCGCATGACCGGCGGCTCTTCGAATGACACGTCTCTCCGTCGCCATACGGCTCCGTCTGATCCTTGGCGTCTTCGGTCTGATCTTCGCGGTGCTCGCGGTGGACCTCGTCCGCGCACAATGGCTGGACCCGGTCGTCGCGCCGGAGTGGGGGAACGGTGTGTCGCCGCGGGTGGTGCCCGTCGAGGCGACACGTGGCGTCATCACCGACCGAAATGGTGTGGTCCTCGCGCGGAACGTCCCGGACTACCGACTCGTCCTGATCCCCGGCCTGCTCCCTTCGGAAGTCGAGCCACGCCGAGCCATGCTGCTCGAATTGCATGCACGCACCGGGGTTGCCATCGACCGGCTGGTACAGGCGACTGATACCCACCTCGCGCGTGTCGATCCGTTCCGTCCCGTGGTGCTGGAGGAGCATATTCAGACGGAGCAGGCGATCGCACTGCGCTCTTCGCTGGCCGGACTGCATGCCGCCCGAGTCGAGGCGACCTCCGACCGCCGGTACGAGACCTCCGGGGCCCTTGCGCACGTCATCGGATACGTCGCGCCGATCCCGGCTGACCGTGCCGCCGAACTGCAGAAAGCGGGATATAGCGTGGAGGGCCGCGTCGGGCTCACCGGCGTCGAGGCCGTGTACGAGTCACGCCTCCGTGGCGAAGCGGGGCGCCGGCTTATCCTCACTGACCCCTTGGGACGTGAGGTCGGCATGCTGGGAGACAATCCCCCGCGTTCCGGTTCCACCGTCGAACTCTCGATCGACCTGGCCCTTCAGCGCACCACCGAAGCTGCCCTCCGTCGCGGCATCGATGCTGGCCTTTCCATCGTCCGCACCGTCCCCGGACGTCCGCAGCCCGTCCCCGGCGGCGCGGCGGTAGTCATGGACGTGAACACGGGCGAGGTCCTCGCGCTGGTCTCGCTGCCCTCGTACGACGCGAACCTCTTCAACGGCAGCACGGACGCACAGGCGTTCGAGCGCGTCCTGCGTGACCCCGGGCACCCGCTGGTCGACCGTACGTACATGGAGACGCGCTCGCCTGGCTCGATCTTCAAGCCGCTGGTGGCGCTGGCCGCGTTGGAAGAGGGGATCGCAACGGCGGACACCCGGATCACCAGCAACGGCTATATCTCCGTCGCGAACGAGTACGACCCTTCGATCCGCTACATCTTTAAGGACTGGGCCGTGCATGGGTCCATGGATATGACACGCGCCCTCGCACGTTCGTCAGACGTCTATTTCTACCTGCTTGCGGGTGGGTATCGCGAGGGCGGACGAGAAGTGTTCCGCGGGATGGGTGCGGACACGCTGGCGAAGTGGGCGCGCCTCGGCGGGTTCGGTCGACCGACCGGCATCGACCTGCCCGGCGAGACCGGCGGATTGGTCCCGGACAGCAAGTGGAAAGAGAAGACCATCGGTGACCCGTGGCTCCTCGGCGACACGTACACCTACGGCATCGGCCAGGGGTACTTCACCGTGACTCCCTTACAGATGGCCGTGCTGGCGGCCGCACTCGCAAACGGCGGTGACCTGCTCGCGCCACGCGTAGTGCGCGGTATCCGTGAAGATGGCCGGTTCCTCCCCAACGGACGTCAGGTGACCGCGCGCCTCCCTGGCACGCCCGCACACTTTGAAACCGTCCGTCGAGGCATGCTCGCGGCCGCCGCAACGGACGGCACCGCGTTCACCGGCGTCCCGACGGACTGGCAAGCTGCGGCTAAGACCGGTACGGCGGAGTTCGGCCAACCGTATCCAGATGGCGAGTTCGACACGCACGGGTGGTTCATGGCCTATGGGCCGTTCGAGCGCCCAGAGGTCGCCGTCGTCGTCTACCTCGAATACGGCGTCGGTTCCACACATGCTGGGCCGGTCGCGAAAGAGATATTCGAGGCCTACCTGGCCACGCGTGGCGGCCCCTCGCGCGTGAGCCAGCCGGGCGGCACCCCATGACCTTCGCGAAACAGGCCGCCCACGCCATCGCACCTGACCCCACACTCGCAGGGGCTGGCCTCGCACTGGTTGCGCTGGGCCTCACGATGATCCAAGGCGTGACGGCCCACACTGCCACGGCAGGCGTCACAGAGGCCGCCCAGCGTCAGGCAGTCTATCTCTGCGCCGGATTGCTGGCGTTTGCCGGCCTGCGGAGGATGGACTACCGGCTCCTCCAGCGATGGGCGCTCTGGGTATATCTCGTGGCGACGGGCGCACTCGTCCTCGTCCTCGCGCTCGGCACCGCCACACACGGGGCGCGTCGTTGGATCGACATCGGCCCGGTAACCATCCAGCCTTCGGAGTTTGCCAAGGTCGCGACCGTCGTAACGCTCGCCACATTCGCCGCTCGGCGGGAGCCATCGAGGCGCACCGTGGCTGTCACGCTCGCCCTCGTCGGGCCAGCGGCTGTGCTCATGCTGGCGGAGCCGGATCTGGGCAGCACTCTGACCCTCGCGGCCATCTGGGCCGTCCTGGTGGCTGTCTGGGGCATCTCCTGGCGGACCCTCGGCGGTATGGCGATCCTCGCACTGGCGGTTCTGCCGATGCTCTTCGTCGCCGTACCGGAATACCAGCGCGAGCGCATCGCCGTGTTTGTCGACCCGACGCGCGATCCGCTGGGGTCCGGGTTCACCAGCCGCCAGGTAGAGGTCGCCCTCGGCGGCGGCGGCCTGACCGGGCGGGGCTTCAGCGGCCCCAGCGCACTGGAGGGTCTGGCCCCGCGCACGGCGGACTTCGCTTTCGCCCAATTGGCGGAACAAGCCGGCCTGATCGGCTCGCTCGCTGTCCTCGCACTCTTCATGGTGATCGCATGGCGGGGGATCCGGGTTGCCGGAGCCGCGTCGGACGTCTTCGGACGGCTGCTCGCCGCCGGACTCACGGCGACCATCGTCGGTCAGGCGGCGCTGCACATCGCGGTAAACCTCCGCCTCTTTCCTGCGACGGGCATCCCGCTCCCATTCATCTCGCAGGGCGGTTCCGCCCTCGTCACGGTCTTCGCCGCCCTCGGCGTGATCGAATCTGTGGCGGCACACCGCCCGGTAATTGACCGGACGCCTTGGCGCGGCGACTGACGGAACAGTCCCACGACCACGACGAAGGCCGCCCCGAGAGGGCGGCCTTCGTATCAGTCCGCCTAAAGACGGTGGCCTACGGCGTAGTCAAAGCCGGTACTTCCGCCGCCACCTCGCCGACCACGCGCGTGAACACGACTTCGCCGTCGACAAGGTCAACCTTCACCGTATCGCCCGACTCGTACGTACCACCAAGCACCGCGTCGGAGAGCTTGTCCTCGATCAGGTTCTGAATTACGCGACGCAATGGTCGAGCACCAAACACCGGGTCAAACCCAGCCTCGCCCAGATGATCCAGCAGCGCGTCCGTGACCTCGAGCTTCATCTCCTTGGTCTTCAGGTTGTTGCGGAGGTCGTCCAACTCCAGGTTGACGATGCGACGGATGTCTGCCGCACCCAGCGCCCGGAAGACCACGGACTGGTCAACCCGGTTGATGAACTCGGGCCGGAAGACCCGCTTCATCTCCTCTTCCACGCGCAACTTCATCCGCTTGTACTGCTCTTCAGCGTCCTTGATCTCGTCGCGCGAGGTGTTGAAGCCGACGCGGCTGTCCTTCCGGATCAGGTCCGACCCCACGTTCGAAGTCATGATGATGATCGTGTTCCGGAAGTCGACCTTGCGTCCCTTCGCGTCGGACAGGTGCCCGTCATCGAAGATCTGCAGAAGCATGTTGAAGACGTCCGGGTGAGCCTTTTCGATCTCGTCCAGCAGGATGAGGCAGTACCCCTTGCGCCGTACGAGGTCGGTCAGCTGGCCGCCATCGTCGTACCCCACGTAGCCCGGAGGCGAACCGACGAGCCGCGAGATGGTGTGCTTCTCCATGAACTCGGACATGTCGATCCGCACGATGTTGTCACGCGACCCGAACATGAATTCGCCCAGCATCTCGGCCAGATAGGTCTTCCCCACCCCAGTCGGGCCCAAGAACATGAATACGCCGATCGGACGCTTGGGGTCCTTCAACCCGGCGCTCGCGCGCCGCACCGCCCGCGAGACCGCGATGATCGGCTCTTCCTGGCCGACGACACGTTCCTTCAGGAACGACTCCATCTCCAAGAGGCGCTGGCTCTCCTCCGCCGCGATACGCGACAGGGGCACGCCGGTCCACTGCGAGATAACGTCGCGGATGTCGTCTTCGGTCACCACGGTCTGGTCGCTGCCGCGCTGTTCCTGGATCTCTGCCTCGAGCTCTTCGAGACGGCTCTGCAGCCGCACTTCGCGCTCGCGCAGTTCAGCCGCGAATTCGTACTGCTGGTTCGCGATCGCCTGATCCTTCTCGCGGCGCAGCGCCTCCAGCCCGCTCTGCACTTCCTTCACGGAAGGCGGCATCGCGTGGCGACGGATGCGGACGCGGGCGGAGGCCTCGTCCATCAGGTCGATCGCCTTGTCCGGCAGGAAGCGGTCAGAGACGTAGCGCGCGGAGAGTTCCGCCGCCGCCTTCAGCGCCTCGTCTGAGATCTTCAGCTTGTGGTGCTCTTCGTACGCGGAACGCACACCCTTCAGGATCTGGATAGTGTCCGGTACGGTCGGTTCGTCCACGCGCACCGGCTGGAAGCGCCGCTCCAGCGCCGCGTCCCGCTCGATGTGCTTGCGATACTCGTCCAGCGTTGTCGCACCAACAGCCTGAATCTCGCCGCGGGCCAGCGCCGGCTTCAGAATGTTGGCCGCGTCCACGGCGCCCTCGGCCGCACCTGCGCCGACAAGCATGTGCAACTCGTCGATGAAGAGCATGCAGTTCCCCGAGGTTTTGATCTCCTCGATGACTTTCTTCAGGCGCTCCTCGAACTCACCGCGGTACTTCGTGCCCGCCACCAGCAGGCCGATGTCTAGCGTGAGCATCCGCTTGCCCAGCAGCGTGTCCGGCACGTCACCGGAGACAATGCGATGCGCGAGGCCCTCAGCGATCGCTGTCTTGCCCACGCCCGGCTCGCCGATGAGCACCGGGTTGTTCTTGGTGCGTCGCGAAAGAATCTGGACTACGCGCTCGATCTCGTGGTCGCGCCCGATGATCGGGTCGAGCTGTCCGCTTCGTGCCATCGCGGTCAGATCCACGCCCAGCTGATCCAGTGTGGGGGTGCGCACGGAGCGCCCGCCCGCCGCCGCGGCCTGCCCGGACTGCTGACCACCACCGGCGGCTGGCTGGCCCTGCTGCGGCTGCTGCTGCAGGATGCGCGTGGTCTCCCCGCGCACCCGCTCCAGGTTCACGCCCAGGCTCTCGAGGACGCCCGCCGCGATGCCTTCGCCCTCACGGACGAGCCCGAGCAGCAGGTGTTCCGTCCCGATGTAGGAGTGCGACAGCCGCCGCGCCTCGTCCACCGCAAGTTCGATGACTTTCTTCGCGCGCGGCGTGAGGCCGATCTCGGCGGACGACGTGCGGTCGCCCCGGCCGATGATGAACTCTACGGCGGAGCGCACCTTATTCAGTTCGACGCCCAGATTGCCCAGCACCTTGGCCGCGACGCCGTCGCCTTCGCGGACGAGGCCGAGCAACAGGTGCTCCGTCCCGATGTAGTTGTGGTTGAAGCGCTGGGCCTCTTCTTGCGCCAGCGTCAGGACGCGGCGTGCCCGCTCCGTGAACTTATCGAATCGGTCAGCCATGGCCCGGCCTCCGTCCGTTTCCCCCGCAGATCAACAGTACCACGGGGGCTTCTGGTACCCCATTGAACGTAGACCCACACCGCGTCGTGATCCATTGTGGCCAGCGCCCGCCGCGCTGTCTGTGCGCGTTCCACCTGATGCCCGTCCGGACGCCCATGAGTCGGGAATCCACATCAGGGAGATAGAACGGCGCGCCAGGGAAATCCCTGGCGCGCCGCCTGAACACGATCCGTTATCAGTTAGTCGGCGGACGCCTCCGGGGCGGCCTCGTCGGGATCCGTCTGCTGCTGGGCCAGGTCGGCTTGCGCCTGCTGCATCGCCGCCTGCATCGCCGTCAACACGGGCTGGTCATCGCGCATCGCAGCACGCGCCTGCTGGTCTTCCGCGCGCGACTCCGACCGCGCCGAGGCGGCCACAGCCGCCTTGCGCGACTCCTCCGCCGCCCGCTCCAGGCGGGCAGCGAAACGCGGAGCGAGGGCGATCGCTTCGTCCGGGAACAGCTTCGCCGCGTCCTCCGGCATCTCTGTCACGCGGCCGTCCTGGTCGAACTGCCAGCCACGGATCATCGCTTCGGTACGTGCTTCGCGGAGGGAGAGGCCTAAACGGTGCCGGTCGTGCTCGATGCGCACAATCTTCAGTGGCACCACGTCGCCTTCCTCTACCACCTCCTCCGGGTGGCCGATGCGGCGGTCCACGAGCTCGGAGACGTGGACCAGACCCTCTACCGGGCCAGGCAGCCGGGCGAACGCGCCGAACGCGACGAGCTTCGTGATCACGCCCGGGACAACATCGCCCACCTGGTAGCGGGTGATCAGCTGCTCCCACTGCTCGGGCGCCGCACGCCGGATGGAGAGTGCGATCTTCTTCGTGTCTTGGTCGATGCGCATGACGAAGACGTTGACCTCGTCGCCCACCTTAAACAGGTCTTCGGGCTGCGCGTTCCGGTCCCACGACAGCTCGGACAGGTGGACGAGGCCGTCCGCACCGCCAAGGTCGACGAAAACGCCGAAATTACGGATCGAAGTGATGCGGCCCAACCGGATCTCGCCCTCGTGCAGTTCGTCGAGAAGGCGGTCTTTCTGCTCCGCGCGCCACTCCTGCAGCGCGGCGCGTTCAGACAGGATGACGCGATTACGCCGGCGGTTGATCTCGATGACCTTCAGACGCAACTCGCGGCCCACCTGCGCGGAGAGCGGGTTCGTGCCATCCGTGCCTGGCTTGGCACCCACCACCTGCGACATCGGGATGAAGGCGTTCACACCTTCCACATTGGCGAGCAAGCCGCCCTTGTTGTAGCCGGTGATCTCAGCCTCGAAGATGTCGCCGTTCTCGAACCGTTCCTGCAGCGTGCGCCAGCCCTGCTCGCCGCGCGCGCGGTCGATTGACAAGCCGACCTGACCTTCGGACGTTTCCGGGTTGGAGACGTACACCAGCACCTTGTCGCCAGGCTGCACCTTAGTCAGCGGGTCGGCGCCGAGCGAGTGCATCTCCCCGGCCGGGACCACGCCCTCAGACTTAAAGCCGATGTCGACAAGGATGCCGTCACGCTCCACGCCCATGACGATGCCTTCAACCACCTCACCGCGACGCAACTGGCGTGGTTCTTGAGCCTCCACGCTGGCAAGCAGCGCCTCCATGGACTCAAACTCTTCGGCGGGTGCGGTGGTGGTCTGGTTGGTCAAGGTTGGTTCTAAGCCTCCGGATTGAAGATGGGTCCGCTCCCCCGCCAAAGCAGAGGCGCAAGGAAGGATGATACATCCCCCTAGCCCATACGATCCCGATCTATCCGAAGATTCTGAAGAAGGCGGGAGCGACGGAAAAAGCAGCGAGCCATCCCGTGTTGCGGGATGGCTCGCATCGTCCTGGCGGTGGCCTATTTTCCACGCCCGTTCGCACGGGGAGTATCGTCAGCGCTGTGGCGTTTCACTTCCGTGTTCGGAATGGGAACGGGTGGGGCCACCACGCTCTAACCACCAGGACACCTAGTATCGCGCATCGTCCGCGGTAGTGACAAGCCCCGGCGAGGCCTCTTCATGCGATTTCCCGCACACCTCCAGTTCCACGAGGTCACGCCCGACCGCTGGCCCGATTTCGCCCAGTTGTTTCAGGCGCGCGGCGGCCCGAAGCACTGCTGGTGCTCCATCTTCCGAGGGGTTCCGAAGGAACGAGCGACTCCCGCACTCAAGAAGGCCCTCATCCGGGGACGGATCGAGCGTGGTGAACCAGTCGGCATCCTTGGCTACCTGGACGGACGGCCAGTTGCCTGGTGTTCGGTCGCACCGAAATCAACCTTCGGACGCCTTGGCGATGTCGAAGACGACGACGTGGAGCCGGATGACATCTGGTCGATCACCTGCTTCTTTGTACCGCGGGAACTCCGGGGCAACGGGCTAATGCCACAGCTGATCCGCGCGGCCGTCGCGCAGGCGAAGGCACACGGCGCGCGCGTGGTGGAGGCGTATCCGGTCGCTGTTTCGTCGCCCTCCTACCGCTTCATGGGCTTCGTCCCCGCCTTCGAGCGGGAGCGGTTCAAGGAAGTTGGGCGCGCGGGGATCAGGCGCCACATTTACCGGCGACTGCTCCACCCGCAGAGATAGTCTGGACGTGAAACAGGCGGAGCCAAATGGCTCCGCCTGTCTGATTCGTCTGGTAGCGGGAGAGGGATTCGAACCCCCGACCTTCGGGTTATGAGCCCGACGAGCTGCCGCTGCTCCATCCCGCGACGCGGCTGAGGCCGGGCCGGCAACCCTCGACGAACGAGGGGCAACGGCGGACCGTGCAGCACCTTCACACAGAATACGGCGAGAGAGCGCACCTTGCGGGCTGCGCATCGAAGAGTTCGCACAAAATCGCACGTTGTGCTTGATAGAGGGTCAAGCCCTCGACCATTAGTACCGGTTAGCTAAACGCATTGCTGCGCGTACACCTCCGGCCTATCAAGCGGGTAGTCTTCCCGCGGTCTTACCTGGTTAACCCAGTGAGTGGCCTCATCTTGAAGTTGGCTTCCCGCTTAGATGCTTTCAGCGGTTATCCGTTCCAGACATGGCTACCCGGCGATGCTCCTGGCGGAACAACCGGCACACCAGAGGTCTGTCCACCCCGGTCCTCTCGTACTAGGGGCAGATCTCCTCAAGCCACTTGCGCCCACAGCGGATAGAGACCGAACTGTCTCACGACGTTCTGAACCCAGCTCGCGTACCGCTTTAACGGGCGAACAGCCCGACCCTTGGGACTTGATACAGCCCCAGGATGCGACGAGCCGACATCGAGGTGCCAAACCCTGCCGTCGATGTGAACTCTTGGGCAGGATCAGCCTGTTATCCCCGGGGTAGCTTCTATCCGATAAGCCATGGCCCTTCCACACGGGACCATAGGATCACTTTGGCCGACTTTCGTCCCTGCTCGACTTGTAGGTCTTGCAGTCAAGCCCCCTTATGCCAATGCACTCGACGGGTGATTACCATCCACCCTGAGGGGACCATTGCGCGCCTCCGTTACTGTTTGGGAGGCGACCGCCCCAGTCAAACTGCCCACCAGACGCTGTCTCCCTGCTTGCTCAGGGGTTAGAAGTACAAATCCAGAAGAGTGGTATTTCACCGTTGACTCCCCGCTCCCCAAGAGAAGCGGATCGACGTCTCCCACCTATGCTACGCATCTGAATCCGGGCTTCAGCGCCAAGTTGCAGTAAAGCTCCACGGGGTCTTTTTGTCCGGCTGCGGGTAGGCCGCGTCTTCACGGCCAGCTCAATTTCGCCGAGTCCTTCGTTGAGACAGCGTCCAGATCGTTACACCATTCGTGCGGGTCGGAACTTACCCGACAAGGAATTTCGCTACCTTAGGACCGTTATAGTTACGGCCGCCGTTCACCGGGGCTTCGGTTCAAGCCTTACAGCTCTCCCCTTAACCTTCCGGCACTGGGCAGGTGTCAGCCCCTATACATCCCCTTACGGGTTGGCAGAGACCTGTGTTTTTGTTAAACAGTCGCCTGGACCGGCTCGCTGCGGCCCCCGGGCGCTCAGGACGCGAAGTCCATCACCCCCAAGGGCGCTCCTTCTCCCGAAGTTACGGAGCCAAATTGCAGAGTTCCTTAACGAAGGTTCTCTCGAACGCCTTACGGTACTTACCGTCGCCCACCGGTGTCGGTTTGCGGTACGGGCACTCCAACGACTCGACGACGACGCTTTTCTAGCCGGCATGGACTCAGCTGAATCGCTTTGACCGAAGTCTCCACTTCCCCCACACCCTCCGCTTGACCTGGGGGCGGATTTGCCTACCCCCAGACGCCTACGATGCAGGGACGGGCCATGTCCACAAGGCCCGCTCAACCTATCCTCCCGGGTCACGCCTCTCGTCTCAAACGCCGCCACAGTGGGGCAGGAATACTAACCTGCTGTCCATCGCCTACGGCTCTCGCCCTCGGCTTAGGCCCGCCTAACCCTACGCGGAATAACCTTGCGTAGGAACCCTCAGGCTTACGGCGTTCGGGTTTCTCACCCGAATTACGCTACTCATGCCGACATTCTCACTTCTGCACGCTCCACCAGGGGTCACCCCACCGGCTTCACTGCCTGCAGAACGCTCCTCTACCGCCGTCCTTACGGACGGCCCCTAGCTTCGGTACCACGCTTGAGCCCCGGTACATTGTCGGCGCCCGACCACTCGACCAGTGAGCTATTACGCACTCTTTCAATGGTGGCTGCTTCTAAGCCAACATCCTGGCTGTCTGTGCGATCGGACATCCTTTAACACTGAGCGTGGATTGAGGGACCTTAGCTGAGGATCTGGGCTGTTTCCCTTTCGACAATGAGGCTTAGCCCCCACTGTCTCACTCCCGACCTCTAGTCCAACGGTATTCACGGTTTGATTGGGTTTGGTAAGCGGTATGCCCCCTAGCCCAGTCAGAGCCCTACCCCCGCTGGAGAACGGTCGAGGCTGCACCTAAATGCATTTCGAGGAGAACCAGCTATCTCCGAGTTCGATTGGAATTTCTCCGCTACCCACAGGTCATCCAACTGCTTTGCAACGCAGGAAGGTTCGCGCCTCCACGAGGTATTACCCCCGCTTCACGCTGCCCATGGGTAGATCACTCGGTTTCGGGTCTACATCCAGCGACTCTGCGCCCTATTCAGACTCGCTTTCGCTTCGGCTCCGTCACTCCCGTGACTTAACCTTGCCACTGAACGTAACTCGTCGGC
Organism: Dehalococcoidia bacterium; assembly: GCA_003599735.1. Lineage (GTDB taxonomy): Bacteria > Chloroflexota > Dehalococcoidia > UBA2979 > UBA2979 > SURF-43. The sequence goes on from QZJI01000056.1 coordinate 40,470, forward strand.
TCATTCTTCAATAGGCACGCCGTCACCGGGACAAGCCCGGCTCCGACTGCTTGTAAGCACGCGGTTTCAGGAACTATTTCACTCCCCTTCCGGGGTGCTTTTCACCTTTCCCTCACGGTACTGGTTCACTATCGGTCGCCTGGAGTATTTAGCCTTGGGAAGTGGTCTTCCCGGATTCCCGCAGGGTTTCACGTGCCCCGCGGTACTCAGGATCCGGTCCGGAGTCCATTCAGTTTCGGGTACGGGGCTCTCACCCCCTCTGGCCGGCCGTTCCAGGCCGTTCCCCTACCAAATGGATTGGTAACTCCTCATGGACCGTCCTACAACCCCGCCGTCCGAAGACGACGGTTTGGGCTGTTCCCCGTTCGCTCGCCGCTACTAGGGGAATAATTTCTCTTCCTCGGGGTACTGAGATGTTTCAGTTCCCCCGGTTCCCTCCCTCTGGCCTATGTGTTCAGCCAGCGGTGACTCGGTATGACCCGAGCCGGGTTGCCCCATTCGGAAATCCTGGGTTGAGCTCGCTTGGCAGCTAGCCCAGGCTTATCGCAGCCATGCTACGTCCTTCATCGGCTCCAGGCGCCAAGGCATCCACCGCGCGCCCTTAGTAACTTGACCCTCCGTCAAGCACAACTCTGCGATCTCATGTGCCTCGCAAGGCCGGACAGGCCTGCGAGACAGACTCGACGATGCGCTTTCGCGCTCGCAAATGTGACTTGCAACTCTCGCCGTATTCTGTTGTGAAGGTGCTACGGACGGGAGACCCCGCCCTGTGCGCCGAGGCGCCACACATGGGTGTAGCGCGCCGAAGCGCCGCGAGGGTGACGCCAGCTTGCGCTGACTTCGCCTTCGCGATGCTCCGTACATGTCCGAGGGGTGACGGGTGGCTGGGAGATTGGTGGAGCCGGGGGGACTCGAACCCCCGACCTCCGCCTTGCAAAGGCGGCGCTCTCCCGGTTGAGCTACGGCCCCGGCCGGACCTCTCCGTCGAACGGGATTCGACAAGGATGGCGGATGGTGGGCCATCCTGGACTCGAACCAGGGACCTCAGTCTTATCAGGACTGCGCTCTAACCACCTGAGCTAATGGCCCCCGGGCTCCCCGCGAAGTGTTGGGGGACGGACGCACATTGACCTCTGGATAGCACGCAGAATCCCTCGTTCGGACCGAACGAGATCTGTAGTCGACCCATCGACAGGACAGATGGCCCTTGCGAGGCCGATGGGTAGATCGACTAGGAGTCTGTCCGGCACTCCCCCTACACCGTAGAGGTGAGTACGTCCCTCCAAACCATGTGGCCAGCGATGACTCGCTGACCGGTCGGGAGGCCTCACCGAAGTGAGGTACAACGCGAGCCGGATGAGTGTCTCCCTAGAAAGGAGGTGATCCAGCCGCACCTTCCGGTACGGCTACCTTGTTACGACTTCGTCCCAGTCGCGAGTCCCACCTTGGGCGTCTGCTTCCTTGCGGTTAGCTCAACGACTTCAGGTGTTACCCACTCCCATGACGTGACGGGCGGTGTGTACAAGGCCCGGGAACGTATTCACCGCAGTAAGGCTGACCTGCGGTTACTAGCAACTCCGGCTTCATGCAGGCGAGTTGCAGCCTGCAATCCGTACTGAGGACAGCTTTGTCCGATTAGCTCCACCTCGCGGTATCGCAACGGTCTGTACTGCCCATTGTAGCGTGCGAGTGGCCCAGGATGTAAGAGCCATGCTGACTTGACGTCATCCCCGCCTTCCTCCCGGTTGCTCCGGGCAGTCTCGTGTGAAAAATTCAACACACGACGAGGGTTGCGCTCGTTGCGGGACTTAACCCAACACCTCACGGCACGAGCTGACGACAGCCATGCAGCATCTGTGACGCCGCCCCGAAGGGAAACCGACTTTCATCGGCGGTCAGCGCCATGTCAAACCCTGGTAAGGTTCTTCGCGTAACTTCGAATTAAACCGCACGCTCCGCTGCTTGTGCGGGCCCCCGTCAATTCCTTTGAGTTTTAACCTTGCGGTCGTAGTCCCCAGGCGGAGTACTTATCGCGTTAGCTTCGCTACCCAGGGAGTCGATACCCCAGACAGCTAGTACTCATCGTTTACGGCGTGGACTACCGGGGTATCTAATCCCGTTTGCTCCCCACGCTTTCGCGCCTCAGCGTCAGGTCACCCCCAGAGAGTCGCTTTCGCCACTGGTGTTCCTCCCGATATCTACGCATTCCACCACTACACCGGGAATTCCACTCTCCTCTAGGTGCCTCAAGGCTGACAGTATCAAAGGGCCCCTCCCAGTTGAGCCGGGAGATTTCACCTCTGACTTATCAGTCCGCCTGCGCGCGCTTTACGCCCAGTGAATCCGGACAACGTTCGCCACCTACGTATTACCGCGGCTGCTGGCACGTAGTTAGCCGTGACTTATTCGCGAGGTACCGTCAGATCTTCTTCCCTCGCAAAAGGGGTTTACAACCCGA